>NZ_JAGHWU010000042.1:0-71248 GCF_017746145.1 Xanthomonas sp. D-99
GGCGATGGCCGCTTAGCTCCACTTCTGGCGACCGCTAAAAGTGGGGGGATTACCCCACCAAGTCGGAAAACATCAACGATTTCGTGACCACCCGGGTGCGCGATGCATTGCTGGGCTGCCAGCCGGGATCCTTCGATGGCTGCGTGCCGTACAGCGTCTGGAACGACAGCGTCACCGCCGAGCAGGCGCAGGCATTGCAGGGCGTGGGTATCGTCAATTACGAGACCTCGATGCGTGTCTTCAATGCCTACGTCACCGGCAATTTTGGCTACAGCCTGCCGTGGGCGGGCGATAACCCGATCAGCGTCGTCGGCGGTGTGGAAACCCGTACCGAAACCTTCAAGCGTGTTGCCGACAGCAATATGCAGACCGGCAATTTCACCGGCCTGGGTGGTCCGACCTCCAACGTCTCCGGCGATATCAGCGTCAAGGAACTGTTCCTGGAAGGCGCAGTGCCGTTGCTGGCGCAAGCGGGCAGCCTGGATCAGCTGGACATGCAGCTTGGCTATCGCTATTCGGACTACGACATCTCCGGCGGCGTGAGTACGTACAAGGCGGGTCTGGGCGCGACCTTCGCGGATGGCAAGTACCATTTGCGTGCAGGCTGGAATCGTGCCAACCGTGCGCCCAACATCACCGAGCTTTACAACGAAAACACGATCGGACTGTGGAGCGGCAGCGACCCCTGCGCAGGGGCCAATCCCACGTTTACCCAGGCGCAGTGCGCCAACACCGGCGTCACGGCCGCGCAGTACGGGCGCGTGGCGGCCAATCCGGCAGGGCAGTACAACGAGATCGGCGGCGGCAACACCGCGCTGCAGCCGGAAACCGCCAATACCTGGACCATCGGATTCGCTGCCAGCCCGGTCAAGGGGCTGGATCTGAGCGTGGATTACTACGACATCAAGATTGACGATGCGATCCGTGCCATTGGTTCTTCCAACATCCTGACCGCCTGCGGTGTGACCGGTAATGCGGACCTATGTAGCCGCATCCGCCGCAATGCCACGACCGGCGACCTGTTCCGCGGCAGCGACGTGGACACCTCCGGCCTGATTTTCAACTCCCAGGACAACTTTGGGTCGTTGCACTTCCAGGGCGTGGATCTGACGGCCTCCTATGCCTGGAGCATCGGGCCCGGACGCCTGACTGCCTCGATGATGGGCAGTTATGCCATCAAGCAGGAATACGAGCCGGTTCCGGGCGTGCAGCAGGTGACCTACGACTGCGCTGGCGTGGTGAACGTGGCATGCAACAGTGCCGAATGGCGGCATGTGCTGAGCACCCGCTACAGCTTCGATCGTTACACCGTTGGTCTGCGCTGGCGTTACATCGGTGAGCTGGACTATCAGAACACCGACGGCACTGCCGGTACCACCGACGTGCGCTTGGTCAATCAGGACAACAAGGTGTCGGCGTACAACTACTTCGATCTCTCCGGGTCGATGCAGCTCGGCGATTACGTCACCTGGACCCTGGGTATCAACAACATTGCCGACAAAGAGCCGCCGCTGGTGGGTGGCAGCTTGACCTTCAATGCCAATTCGCTGGGTGGTTACGACCAGGCCGGACGCTACTTCTTCACCAGTGTGGGTCTGCGTTTCTGAGTCGCGTTGCAGTGAGGTAAAACGGGAACGGCGGGCCTTGGCCCGCCGTTCTTTTTTGTACCTGAGCCAAGCTGCGTCTGGTTGTCTTTGCGCACGATCCGCACCGTTTACCACCGCGAATAGCGCCTGCTCGAGGCGGAAGATGAGCGTGTGGCTTACGCCGCAGCCTCCCGCAACAACGGTGAGTCCCAACCCGGGCGCGGCGCGAAGCGTTCGCCGTAACGGGCATGCAAGGCCTGCAGACGCTCCAGTAGCGCGTCTGCGCCGACGCTGCGGATGTATTGGATCGGGCCGCCACGGAAAGGTGCGAAACCTGTGCCGAAGATGACGCCGGCGTCCAGCAGGTCTGCGTCGGCCACCACGGCGTCATACAGGCACGCTACCGCTTCGTTGAGCAGCGGCAGGATCAAGCGATCTTCCAAATCTGCCGGTGCGGCGTAACCGCTGGCAACCTCGGGTTTGACGGCGCGTCCGTTCTCCCACTTGTACAGGCCCTGGCCGTCCTTCTTGCCGCGCTTGCCGGCTTCCACGGTCGCCAGTGCCGCCGGGATGGGCAAACGCAGGAATGGCGCCAACTCGGCACCTACGCCTGCCGCCACATCCAGGCCCACGGTGTCGATCAATTCGATTGGCCCCATCGGCATGCCGAACTTCACTGCCGTCTTGTCCAGCACCGGGCCGGGAATGCCCTCGGCATACGCGGTGGCCGCTTCGAGCAGGTAGGGGAACAGCACCCGGTTGACCAGGAACCCCGGCGTGCCGGCCACCGGCACCGGGAACTTGTCCAAGGTCTTGCAGAACGCAGCCAGGCGCGCGACGTTGGCCGGATCCAGGCCATCGTGCTGCACGATTTCCACCAGCGGCATCATCGCCACCGGGTTGAAGTAGTGCAGGCCGGCAAATTGCGCCGGGCGCTGGATGTGGCCACGCAAGTCGGTCAGCGGAATCGACGAGGTATTGGTCGTCAGCAATGCATCCGGCTTGAGTTGCGGCTCGATCGATTGATACAGATCGCGCTTGGCCTGCGGGTTTTCGATGATCGCCTCGATCACCAGATCGGCCTGCGTCACGCCCGCGCCGGCCAGGTCGCCGCGCAGACGCGCCGCCACTGCTGGTCGCTTGGCGTCGTCCTTGACACGCTTGGCGAACAGCTCGCCACCACGTGTCAGCGCCGTATCGATAAAACGCTGCTCGCGATCCTGCAACGTGACGTCGAAGCCCTTGTAAGCCGCCCAGGCCGCGATATCGCCGCCCATGACGCCGGCGCCGATCACATGCACATGGCGAATCGGGGCTGCGGCCACGCCGGCTGCGTCCTTGCCGCCCAGCGCTTTCAGACGCTCGGTCAGGAAGAAGATCCGGATCAGGTTGCGTGCGGTCGGCGTGCTGGCGAGTTTGACCACTGCCTTGCGCTCGGCCGCCAAGCGCGCCTGGGTGCCGCTACCGCCCGCCCGCTCCCAGACGTTGATCAAGGCGTAGGGCGCCGGGTAATGCTCCTTGCGCGCCTTGCGCGCCACCTGCTTGCGCATCTGCGGCGCCAGTAGTTTGCGCGCCAGCAAGGTGTTGGTGGCCCATGCGGTAGCGCGCTGCTTGAACGCATGCGTGGTGCCGGCGAGCGCCAGGCTGGCGGCCACATCCACCAGCACGGCAGGCGCGGCGACCTTGTCGACCAGGCCCATCGCGCGCGCGGCCTTGGCCGACACTGTGCGACCAGTGAGCATCAGATCCATTGCGGCCGGCGCACCGATCAGGCGCGGCAAGCGGGCGCTGCCGCCCCAACCGGGGAAGATGCCGAGCTTGGTTTCCGGCAGTCCGATGCGCGTACTGCCATCGTCGGAGGCCACGCGGTAGCGGCAGGCCAGCGCGATTTCGGTGCCGCCACCCATGCAGAAGCCATGGATCGCCGCGACGGTGGGGCACGGTAGTTCGGCCAGCTTCTGGAAGACCTGCTGCCCGCGATGGATCGCATCGTTGACCGTGCCCTTGCGGTCGAATTCCTGGAATTCCTTCAGATCGGCACCGGCGATGAAGCCGTTGGGCTTGCCCGAGCGCAGCACCACACCGGTCGGCGGATCCAGCGCCAGCCGCTCGACCAAGGCGCCCAGCTCCAGCAGTACCTCTTGCGAAAATGCGTTAACCGGTGCGCCCTGCCGATCGAGGCTGAGCACGACCACGCCGTCCTCGCGCAGATCGGCCTGCCAATGGCTGAATCGGAGCCCGTCGAAACCTGGAAGCATGCGTCTAGCCGTCCGGCGATAGAAGGAAAGGTCGTTATCATCCAGAGGTTGTTTCCTTCACGTCAAATACCCATACCTGTCGACAGGGCAGATCCGCGCTTGCGCGCGGCGTCGCCAGCGGTGCATCGCTGCCGCTACCCTGATGCGTGACGGTCGTACGGATCGGTATGAACTTTTCTTTTCAATGGTGGTCTCATTGCCCGACTTCGGTGGGCTGACAGGAGTGTGGCCCGACATGGCCGAAGTCGATACACCTCAGGAGCTGGACCTGGAACTGGTCCGGCGTGTGCAGCGCGGCGAAAGCGCGGCGTTCGATGTGCTGGTGCGCAAATACCAGCATCGGATCGTTGCCTTGATCGGGCGCTACATCGCCGACTGGAGCGAATGCCAGGACGTTGCCCAGGACACGTTTGTGCGCGCCTACCGCGCGATCAACAGTTTTCGGGGCGACGCCCAGTTCTATACGTGGCTGCACCGCATTGCCGTCAACACTGCCAAGAACCATCTGGTTGCGCACAACCGCCGCCCGCCCACCGACGACATCGAGATCAGCGATGCCGAACAATTCGATGGAGCGACCCGGTTGCGCGACACCGATACCCCGGAGCGCGAATTGATGCGACAGGAGCTGGAACAAACGGTGATGCGCGCGGTCCAAGCGCTACCGGAAGAACTTCGGTCGGCCATCACCCTGCGCGAGGTGGAAGGGCTGAGCTATGAGGACATCGCGCGAAAGATGGATTGCCCGATCGGAACGGTGCGCTCGCGCATTTTCCGGGCGCGCGAGGCCATCGATATCGAGCTGCGGCCTCTGCTGGAGACCGAAAGCGCTACCCGTGAGCGACACCGCGTATGAGCCATAACCCTGCCATGTCCACTACCGACAAATTCGAACTTCACTATCGCCAGCAGCTGTCTGCGCTGGTCGACGGCGAGTTGAGCGCCGACGAGTCGCGCTTTTTGCTGCGCCGTCTGGCCCACGACGAAGAATTGGCCGGCTGCCACGAGCGCTGGCAGTTGTGCGGCGATGTGCTGCGCGGTGCCGCCAGTGCGCCGGCGCCGCTGGATTTTGCGGCGCGTGTGCGCGGCGCCATTGCCGAGGAGCCGGCACCGCAAGCACAGCCGGCGGCCCGCCCAGGCGCACGTTGGCGCTGGGGCGGCGGTGCAGCGATTGCCGCATCGGTCGCGGCGATCGCCATGTTCCTGGCGCGCGAGCGCCTGCCGGACACCGCCGCGCCCGGTGCTGAAACACCCGTCTATGCCACCGCTGCCCAGCTTCCGCCTGCCTCGCAAACGCCGCAGGCCCCTGTGGCTCCGAAGGCACCGGCCGCACCGGCTCCGGGGACGCCGGATGAGGTGGCCGCGCTCGCTGCAGCCGTACCTGCCGCTGCGCTGGCATCTACTCGGCGCGGCGCGGCAACGCGCAACCAGCAAGTCGCACGCAGTGCGGCGGCGCGTCAGCAGCAGGCGCCGACCCGCATGGTCGCTGCGGCGGTACCGGCACCCACGGAGACCTCATCTGCGGTTGCGGCGACGCCGTCCAACCCGTTTACGCATCCGGATACAACGCTGCAGGCACGCCCGTGGCCGCGCGCGGCCTTGTCCGGGGCTGGCGAAAGCCCGCTCAACGCCAGTTTCCGCCAGAGCCGACCCGGCACGGCGTTCTATCCGTTCGAACCCGCGCCACAGGCAGTCGCCAGTCCGGCGCCGAACCGCCCGGCACCGGCGCCGGCCCCGCAGGACTGACCCTGTCGCCGGCCTTCATCCGTTCGGCTATCTCCCTTCCGTTATCGTGCCGGGCCCGTGTCGCTACGCGGGTTCCGGCTCCTCTCGCCCTGCCATCGGAGGCAACCTGATGAACCATCGCATCCGCACCCAGATGTTCGGCCTGATCGCCATGACCCTGCCGCTGGCGGCCTGCGCGCAGCAGCCCGCACCCGCTGCCAAGGACGTCGCCCCGATTGCTGCCAATCGCAGTGCCACGCCAGCGCCGCAGCTGGTGGCGGGGCTGCCGGACTTCACCAATCTGGTCGAGCAGGTCGGCCCGGGTGTGGTCAATATCGAAACCACCATTACCCGCAAGGATGCCATGGCGCGTCAGCAGCGCAGCGGCCCGGGTGGTCGTGGAGGTGGCGCGATGCCGGATGACGAACAGATGCCGGAATTCTTCCGCCGCTTTTTCGGACCGGATTTCCAGATGCCGGGCGGTCCGCGCCAGGGGCCCGGTGGCGGCGATGACGACGGCGGCATCGCCGGCAAGTCGATGGGCTCGGGCTTCATCATCTCGGCCGACGGCTACGTCCTGACCAATCATCACGTGGTCGATGGCGCCAGCGAGGTGACCGTCAAGCTCACCGACCGCCGCGAGTTCAAGGCCAAGGTGGTCGGTAGCGACGAGCAATACGACGTGGCGCTGCTGAAGATCGAGGCCAAGGGCCTGCCGACCGTGCGCCTGGGCGATTCCAACACGCTCAAGCCGGGGCAGTGGGTGGTGGCGATCGGCTCGCCGTTCGGCCTGGACCACTCGGTCACCGCCGGCATCGTCAGCGCCACCGGCCGCAGCAATCCGTACGCCGACCAGCGCTACGTGCCCTTCATCCAGACCGACGTGGCGATCAACCAGGGTAATTCCGGCGGCCCGCTGCTCAACACGCGTGGCGAAGTGGTCGGCATCAATTCGCAGATCTTCTCCGCATCCGGCGGCTACATGGGCATCAGTTTCGCGATCCCGATCGACCTGGCCTTCAGCGCGGCCGAGCAGATCAAGGCCACCGGCCATGTGAGTCGCGGCATGCTGGGCGTGGCGGTCGGCCCGATCGACTCGCTCAAGGCGCAAGGCCTGGGCTTGCCGGATAGCCGTGGTGCCCTGGTCAACGATATTCCTGCCGGTAGCCCGGCGGCCAAGGCCGGCATCGAGGTGGGCGACGTGATCCGTGCGGTGAACGGCAAGTCGATCGATGTCGCCAGCGATCTGCCGCCAATGATCGGGCTGATGGCGCCCGGCACCAAGGTGACCCTGGACGTCTTGCGCGACGGCAAGCCGCGCACCGTGACGGTCACCCTGGCGCCGTTGCAGGACGGCACCGGGAACGCCGCGCCGCGCACCGCCGCCGAGGAGGCCAAGCCCGGCGCCCCGGCCAGCGTGGAATTGCTCGGCCTGCAAGTCGCCGACCTGACCGCCGCCGAACGCAGCCGCCTGGGCCTGGAAGCGGGCGAGGGTGTGCGTATTGCCGCGGTCACCGGCGCGGCGGCGCGCAGCACCCAGCCGCCGCTGTCGCCGGGGCTGGTCATCGCCCGCGTGGGCCGGACCAAGGTCGGCAGCGTCGCCGAGCTCAACCGCGCCCTGTCCAGCTACAAGAAGGGCGACGTGGTCATGCTGCTGGTGACCGACGGCAAGGCGACCAGCTACGTGGCCTTGAAGGCCGGCGGCTGAGGGAGGCCGGGATTGGGGATCGGGATTGGCAGCAGCGGGTCCGCACTACGCGGCCCGCCCTGCTTTGCGATTCCCAAATCCCGATTCCCCAATCCCCGGCCCCAAAGGGGCCGGGCGTGCGATAATGCTGCGTTACCCTGACGACGGCTGCGCCGGCGCCCACCTCAATGTCCTCTGATTCAATGCGGAACATCCGCAATTTCTCCATCATTGCCCACGTCGACCACGGCAAATCCACCCTGGCCGACCGCATCATCCAGCTGTGCGGCGGCCTGCAGGCGCGCGAGATGGAAGCCCAGGTGCTCGACTCCAACCCGATCGAGCGCGAACGCGGCATCACCATCAAGGCGCAGTCGGTGTCCCTGCCGTACACGGCAAAGGACGGGCAGACCTACCACCTGAATTTCATCGACACCCCCGGGCACGTCGACTTCTCCTATGAAGTCAGCCGCTCGCTGGCTGCGTGCGAAGGTGCGCTGCTGGTAGTGGATGCGGCGCAGGGCGTGGAAGCGCAGTCGGTGGCCAACTGCTACACCGCGGTGGAGCAGGGCCTGGAAGTAGTGCCGGTGCTCAACAAGATCGACCTGCCCACGGCCGATGTGGACCGCGCCAAGGCCGAGATCGAGGCGGTGATCGGCATCGATGCCGAAGACGCGGTGGCGGTGAGCGCCAAGACCGGTCTGAACATCGATCTGGTGCTGGAAGCGATCGTGCATCGCATCCCGCCGCCCAAGCCGCGCGACACCGACAAGCTGCAGGCGCTGATCATCGATTCCTGGTTCGACAACTACCTGGGCGTGGTCTCGCTGGTGCGCGTGATGCAGGGCGAGATCAAGCCCGGGAGCAAGATCCTGGTGATGTCCACCGGTCGCACCCATCTGGTCGACAAGGTCGGCGTGTTCACCCCCAAACGTAAGGAACTGGCTGCGCTCGGCGCCGGCGAAGTGGGCTGGATCAACGCGTCCATCAAGGACGTGCACGGCGCCCCGGTCGGCGACACCCTGACCCTGGCCGGCGATCCGGCGCCGCATGCCTTGCCCGGTTTCCAGGAAATGCAGCCGCGCGTGTTCGCCGGCCTGTTCCCGGTCGATGCCGAGGATTACCCGGATCTGCGCGAAGCGTTGGACAAGCTGCGCCTGAACGATGCCGCGTTGCGCTTCGAGCCGGAAAGCTCCGAAGCAATGGGCTTCGGTTTCCGCTGCGGCTTTTTGGGCATGCTGCACATGGAAATCGTGCAGGAGCGGCTGGAGCGCGAGTACAACCTGGACCTGATCAGCACCGCACCGACCGTGGTGTATGAAGTGCTCAAGACCGATGGCACGGTCATCAACATGGATAACCCGGCCAAGTTGCCGCAGTTGAACCTGGTGCAGGAAATCCGCGAGCCCATCATCCGCGCCAACGTCCTCACGCCCGAGGAGTACATCGGCAACATCATCAAGTTGTGCGAGGAAAAGCGCGGCACCCAGATCGGCATCAACTACCTGGGCAGCCAGGTACAGATCAGCTATGAGCTGCCCATGGCCGAGGTGGTGCTGGATTTCTTCGACAAGCTCAAGTCGGTCAGCCGTGGCTATGCCTCGCTGGATTACCACTTCGTGCGCTTCGATGCCGGCCCGTTCGTGCGCGTGGACGTGCTGATCAACGGCGACAAGGTCGATGCGTTGTCGTTGATCGTGCACCGCAGCCATGCCGATCGTCGTGGCCGCGAGCTGTGCGAAAAGATGAAAGACCTGATCCCGCGGCAGATGTTCGACGTGGCGATCCAGGCGGCGATCGGCTCGCAGATCATCTCGCGCTCCACGGTCAAGGCGATGCGCAAGAACGTGCTGGCCAAGTGCTATGGTGGCGACGTTTCGCGCAAGAAGAAGCTGCTGGAGAAGCAGAAAGAAGGCAAGAAACGCATGAAGCAGGTCGGCCGCGTGGAGATTCCGCAGGAGGCCTTCCTGGCTGTCCTGCAGATGGACAAGTAGCAGGGATTCGTCATTCGGGATTGGCAACGGCTCGTCGCCTTCCTGCTGTTGCGAATCCCCAATCTCCAATCCCGAATTCCGTTCCGAAGGAACATCAATGAAATGGTTTGAAATCATCCTGGTTGTCCTGACGCTGGGCAGCGGCTTCATCTGGCTGCTGGACAAGCTGTTTCTGGCCAAGCGCCGTGCGGCGCGTGCCGGCCTGCTGGACAGCGAGCCGGCGATCATCGATTACTCGCGCGCCTTCTTCCCGGTGCTGGCAGTGGTGCTGATCCTGCGCAGCTTCGTGGCCGAGCCGTACAAGATTCCGTCCAGTTCGATGATGCCCAACCTGCTGATCGGCGATTTCATCCTGGTCAACAAGTTCGCCTACGGTTTCCGCCTGCCGATCACCAATACCAAGTTCATTCCCACCGGCGAGCCCAAGCGCGGCGACGTGGTGGTGTTCAAGCCGCCGCACGCGCCGGACCAGAACTGGATCAAGCGCGTGGTGGGCCTGCCGGGCGACAAGATCGGCTTCCACGGCGATACGCTGTACATCAACGACAAGCCGATGCATTACACGGTCAAGGGCGAGTACATCGGCAAGGGCAAGGGCGCCGAGATGACCGGCACCACGCTGCTGGTCGAGGACCTGCCGGGCCGCACGCATACCGTGCTGGAATGGCTGGACCGCAACATGCCGGCCGGGCAGGGCGACTGGACCGTGCCGGCGGACAGCTATTTCGTGATGGGGGATAATCGCGACAACAGCGAGGACAGCCGGTTCTGGACCCAAACGCACTTTCTGCCGGAAGCCAATCTGCGCGGCAAGGCGTTCCTGATCTGGCTCAATTGCGAAGGATGGTTCTGCAAGGGGAGTTTCGATCCATCGCGGATCGGGACTGGAATCCAGTAAATGCACGCACGGCGTGCCAGGGGAAGCACAATGAAGCGCAAGCAAAGCGGTATGACGTTGACGTCGTTCGTGGTGGTGCTGGCGGTGGTGGGGTTCGGTCTGTACATCGGGATGAAGCTGTTCCCGATGTATCAGGAGTATTACGCAGTGCGTACGTCGATGAAGGGCCTGGCCAATGAGGCTGGCAGTGCCGACATGGATCCGTCCAAGTTGCAGGAAATGTTCTTCAAGCGGCTCGATATCAATGCATCCGAAAGCGTGAAGCGTGAGAACGTCAAGTTCGAGCGGATCGAAGGCGGCTGGCGCATGAAGGTCAATTACGAAGTCCGCCGTGAGCTGGTTGGCAATCTGGATGTGGTCGGCAAGTTCGATACGGCACAGGATCTGACGAAGCGCGGTGTCGAATAGAACCTTCCAGCGCGGTGATCCGATCGGGCACGCATTCGCCGATCCGGCTCTGCTCGCCCAGGCGCTGCGGCATCGCAGCGCCGGGACGCCGCACAACGAGCGACTGGAATTTCTCGGCGACGGCATCGTCAACCTGCTGATCGCCGAGGCCCTGTATCAACGCTGGCCCAAGGCCGATGAAGGCGCATTGACCCGTGCACGTGCCGAGCTCGTACGCGAAGGTGCGTTGGCAGTCATCGGGCGTACGCTCAATCTGGGCGAACGTCTCACGCTTGGCCCGGGCGAGCTGAAGTCCGGTGGTCACCGGCGCGATTCGATCCTGGCCGATGCAGTCGAGGCGATCGTCGCGGCCATCTATCTGGACTGCGGTTTCGAGCGTTGCCGTGCAGTGGTGCTGCCGTGGTTCGAAGCGTCGCTGGCGGCATTGCCGGTGGGCAAGGCAGAAAAGGATCCCAAGACCCGGCTGCAGGAATGGCTGCAAGCGCGGCAACTGCCGCTGCCCACTTACGCGCTGATCAGCGAGAGCGGCGACGAGCATGCCAAGCAGTTCCACGTCGCCTGCATTCTGGAGCAGCCCGTTGCCCGCGCCGAGGGCCAGGGCACCTCGCGTCGCCTCGCAGAGCAACAGGCGGCGACTCTTGTCATCGCACAACTGGATTCAAACACGTGAGCGAAATCACTTCCCCTCACCGCAGCGGTAGCGTTGCGGTGATCGGCCGGCCCAATGTCGGCAAGTCCACCCTGACCAACGCCCTGGTCGGCGCGAAGGTCAGCATCGTCTCCAACCGGCCGCAGACCACGCGCCATCGGTTGCTGGGCATCGCCACCTTCCCGGAAGGACAGCTGGTGCTGGTAGATACTCCGGGCTTGCACCGCGAGCAGAAGCGCGCGATGAACCGGGTGATGAATCGCGCTGCGCGCGGCTCGCTCGAGGGGGTGGACGCGGCGGTCCTGGTGATCGAAGCCGGCCGCTGGGACGAGGAAGACACGCTGGCGTTCCGCGTGCTCAGCGACGCCGGCGTGCCGGTGGTGCTGGTGGTGAACAAGGTCGACCGGCTCAAGGACAAGACCGCGCTGTTCCCGTTCCTGGCCCAGGTCAGCGAGGGGCGCACCTTCGCCGCCGTGCATCCGGTGTCCGCGCTCAAGCGCAAGGGCCTGGACGCGTTGGTCGGCGACCTGCTCAAGCTGGTGCCCGAAGCCGAGGCGATGTTCGGCGAAGACGAGATCACCGACCGCAGCCAGCGCTTTTTGGCCGGCGAACTGGTGCGGGAGCAGCTGATGCGTCAGCTCGGCGAAGAGCTGCCGTATGCCACCACCGTTGAGATCGAGCGTTTCGCCGAAGATGGCGCGCTGCTGCGCATCGGTGCGGTGATCTGGGTCGAGCGCGAAGGCCAGAAGGCGATCGTGATCGGCAAGGGCGGCACCCGGTTGAAAGAAATTGGCGGCAAGGCGCGCCTGCAGATGGAGCGCCTGTTCGGTGCCAAGGTGTTCCTGGAAACCTGGGTGCGCGTGCGCGAAGGCTGGTCGGACGACGAGGCTGCGCTGAAGGCGTTCGGGTACGAATGAGGCCGGGAAGGCCGGGACCCGGGACCCGGGACCGGGGGCCCGGGAAACGCTGGGTCAGGCAGTTGGCCGGCATGCTGCCGAGGAGAGGTTGTTTCGTTTGTTTCAGGTTCGGGTGCTGCGCTGACGGCATTGGCTCGGCGCCCAATCGCCGCGTCGCGCGGCACGGCGACGGCCGATCCGGCGCTTTTCCAGGGTCCTCGGTCGCGGGTCCCCAATCCCGGCTTTTCCTCCCATGCTGATCGAGCACGAGCGCGGGTTCGTGCTGCATGTAAGGGCCTGGCGCGAGACCAGCCTGCTGGTGGAAGTGCTGACCGAGCAACACGGGCGGGTGGGGCTGCTGGCGCGCGGTGTGCAGGGGCCGCGCAAGCAGGCGCTTCGCGCGGCTTTGCAGCCCTTGCAGCTGATCCAGTTCAGCGCCGTGCAGCGCGGCGAGCTGGCCCAGCTGCGCCAGGCCGAAGCCCTGGATACCGCGCCGCGGCTGGCCGGCGACACCATGCTGGCCGGTTTCTATATCAGCGAATTGTTGCTGCGCCTGGCGCCGCGTAACGATCCAGTGCCCGAACTCTATGCCTGTTATGCGCAGGTACGTAGCCACCTGGCGTCCGATCTGCCGTTGGCGTGGGGCCTGCGCCGGTTCGAGCGCGACGTGCTGGAGGGGCTGGGCTTCGCGTTCGATCTACAGCATGACAGCGACGGGCAGCCGATCGACCCGGCAGCGCGGTATCGGCTGGATCCGCAGGACGGCGCCTTGCGCGTGTTGAGCGAACGGCTAGCTCAGGATCGCCGCGAAACCGTCACTGGTGCGGCGCTGCTGGCGCTGGGCCAAGACGTCATGCCGGACGCGGACGACATGCCCGGCCTGCGGCGCAGCATGCGCGGCGTGCTGCTGCATCATCTGGGCGGGCGTGGCCTGAAATCCTGGGAAATGCTCGAGGATCTCGCGCGCCGTCGTTGATGGCGCGAAGCGCTGGACGCGCATGCGCGATTGCGCTGGACATAAGTCCAGCTGCGGCCGGCGTACCATGACCGAGCAGCGAATTGAGCGAAGCGGGTGCTCGGAACCGACCGGCAGCACCTTGCCGGTCGGTTCCGAAAGCCCTTCGGCATGCACCCGACAACGACCGCCACTCACGTTCTCCAACGTGGACCGGGCGAGCAGCAAATGCATGCGCCCTGCGTCGAGCCTGGAGCTCGTCCAGGCCGTCAAGCGCCTGCAAGTGGAGCCGGTGCTATCTGCAATACGCAGCTCGATCAGCAAAACGGCGATGCATCGACCATGGCGGCGAGCCGGAAGCGCACCGACGCCGGCGTCTCGCGCATCTCGTCAGGCGAGGCGCTGCGATGGGTTCGCTCAATGCAGCAACGCAGCCACCGCCGCATGGAATTGGGTGCGCGCGGTGCGCGAGTGCGGGTCGCCGCGCAGCAGGCGCACTGCGCCGGCAAGCCGTGAGGCGCCGACAAAACCGCAGCTGGCTTGCAAGCGATGAAGATGGCTGCGTAAAGCCTGCTCGTCGCTGATCTGCAAGGCCGAATCCACCGCATCCCGTGTGCCCGGTAGCTCGGCCAGGAACAGTTCGCGCAGGGCATTGAGATGATGCTGCTGGCCATTGAGCGCACTCAGCGCAGCGGTCTCGTCCCAGTCGCTGGCGGCGATGTCCAGCACGCCTACCGGGGCCACGCTGTAGCGACCACGTGCCAGGCCGCGCCGCACCGCCTGCAGCAGGCGCTCGGAGGTCAGCGGTTTGACCAGCATTTCCAGAAACCCGTCGGACTGCAAGCTGTTCTGCATCGACATGGTCGCGTCGGCGGTATGCGCCAGTGCCGGCACGTCCGGGTGCAGCAGGCGCAATGCACGCAGCAGACCACTACCGGTGCCATCGGGGAGGTTGACGTCGATCAGCCAGAGGTCGTGGCGACGTTCGCGCGCGCGGTCGAGTGCGGAAGAAAGGGAATCGGCACAGTCGACCGTGGCAGGGAGACTTTCGAGGACAGCCTGTAAGAACCCGCGGCTGATCGGGTCGTCTTCCACCAGCAGTAGGCGTGGGTGGGGTTCCTGGCGTGTGGCCATGTTCATGCTGCCTCCTTGTCAGCGATGCCGCGTCCTGATTTTGTCGCGCGCAGCGGGAGTTTGCCTGTGTTTGTGGGGCGCGACAATTGTTGCGCTGACCGGCGCGGCCTCCGTCGATCGCATCTGCGACAATACGCACCCTTTTTGCCCGCAGCTTGTCGCCACGTGGCCAGAACCAGAAACCGTCTCGACCGAACCCCCTTCCAGACCGCGGTCACCGACCTGAGCCATGACGGCCGCGGGGTCGCCCGCCGCGATGGCGAGGGCGGCAAGGTCACCTTTATCAGCGGCGCCTTGCCGGGCGAGTTGGTGCGCGCCGAACCCACCGCCCGTAGCCGGCATTTCGATGAGGCCAAGACCGTGGGGGTGCTGGAGGCATCGCCGCAGCGGGTCACCCCGCGCTGCCCGCACTTTGGCGTCTGCGCAGGCTGTGTGTTGCAGCATCTGGAGGAATCGCAGCAGATCGTGGCCAAACAGCGCGTACTCATGGACAACCTGGAACGTATCGGTCATGTCACTCCGCAAGCCGTGCTGCCTGCGCTGACCGGCGACAACTGGGGGTATCGGCGCAAGGGCAGGTTCTCGGTGCGTCGTGTCGAGAAGAAGGACAAGACCTTGGTCGGCTTTCGTGAGCTCGACCCGCGGTTCGTGGCCGATCTGTCCGTTTGCTACACGGTGATTCCGCAGATCGGCGAGAAGATCCCCTTGCTTGCCGCGCTGATCGAAGGCATGGATGGCAAGCGCGACATTCCGCAGATCGAATTCATCGCTGGCGACGATGCGGTGGCCTTGACCATTCGGCATATGCAGCCGCTCAGCGAGCGCGACCGCCAGAGCTGGATCACATTTGCCCAGGAGCACGGCTTTACGATTTTTCTGCAGCCCGGCGGGGTGGACAGCGTGCATCCGCTGTGGCCGCAGGAAGTGCCGCTATCGTTCCGCTTGCCGCAGTGGGATGTGGAACTGGCGTTCCGGCCGCTGGACTTTATTCAGGTCAACGCGTCGCTCAATCAGAAGATGATCGCGCATGCAGTCGCGCTGCTGGATGCCAAGCCCGACGACCGCGTGCTGGACCTGTTCTGCGGCCTGGGCAACTTCACCCTGCCGTTGGCGCGCGTGGTGCGCGAAGTGGTAGGTGTGGAAGGCGACGCCGGACTCGTGGCACGGGCGAAGGAAAACGCCCAGCGCAATGGCCTGGACAATGCGCAGTTCTACGCCGCCGACCTGACCCAGGATCAGCGCAGCGCACCCTGGATGCGCCAGGGCTTCGACAAGCTGCTGCTGGACCCGCCGCGCTCGGGCGCCCTGGAAGTGCTGCAGCAGTTGCCGTTGAAGACGTTCCAGCGCATCGTCTATGTGAGCTGTCATCCTGGCTCGCTGGCGCGCGACGCCGGTTATCTGGTCAACGAGCAGGGCTTCACGCTGGTCTCGGCTGGCGCGATGGACATGTTCCCGCACACCGCGCACGTGGAAAGCATTGCGGTGTTTGAGAGGCGGTGATTCGGGATTGGGCATTGGGGATTGGCAAAAGCGAACACCTTCGCTCTGCGTCGCAACTGTCGTTTCGCGCATGTCGCTCGCTGTTGAGTCCGGATCCGACTGCAATCCGTGGATCGATAAGATTTGAGGTGACTGGCACTGCTCCTGCTTCAACGAATCCCCACTCCCGAATCCCATGCCTCTAGAAATCGAACGCAAATTCCTGGTCACCGGCGATGGCTGGCGCGATGCCGCGCATGCGGTGATTCCGATGGCGCAGGGCTATATCAACGACCAGGCGGCGCTGCGCAGTGGCATGCAGCATGCCTCGGTACGGGTGCGCATTCAGGGCGAAAGCGCATTTCTCAATCTGAAATCGCGCGAAGTGGGGCATACGCGGCAGGAGTTCGAATATCCGATTCCACTTGCCGATGCACGCGCATTGCTGGCGCTGTGCGTGGGCGGCCTGATCGACAAACGCCGGCATCTGGTCGCCTATCAGGGCCATGTGTGGGAAGTGGACGAATTCCTCGGCGACAACGCCGGCCTGATCGTGGCCGAGATCGAACTCGAACGCCCCGACGAAGCATTCGCCACGCCGGAATGGGTCGGGACCGAAGTCACCGACGACGTGCGCTACTACAACCTGGCCCTGGCCTCGCATCCGTTCAAGCAGTGGAACGGGGATCTGTGATTCGGGATTGGGACTCGCAAAGGCGGGCACGCGGCTCGGCGCCTTGGAGGCCTGAGGTGCAATTGGTGATTCGTAAGAACAGATGATGCGCGGCACCAGGGTGCTTTGCAGCGCTTCATCATCGCTCCCCAATTTCAGCAGTGGCAAACGTTTGCGAGTGCAGAATCCCGTCTATGCTCTGCCAATCCCAAATCACCACGAACGAACCCCAGCTCATGCGCATCGACATCTGGTCCGACGTAGTGTGTCCCTGGTGCTGGATCGGCAAACGCCGTTTCCAGGCCGCCCTCGCAGCGCTTGGTGCGCAGGCGCCGGCCTTGGATATTCACTACCACGCGTTCCAGCTTGATCCGGATGCCGGTCTGGAGCCGACGCCATTGCGCGAGGCGCTGGCGCTGAAGTTCGGCGGTACGGCACGGGTCGAGCAGATCCTGGCGCAGACCCAGGCCACCGCGCAGGCGGAGGGCTTGCCGCTGGATTTTGGCCGTGGGCAGGTGCAGGTGAGCACGCTGCGTGCGCATCGTTTGATCTGGCTGGCCAGCCACGAGGGCGATGTGGATGCGGTCATGGAAGCGCTGTTCCATGCGCATTTTGCCGAAGGCCGTAACGTCGGCGCGACCGACACGCTGGTGCGTGCCGGTGAGGCCGGCGGCCTTGCGGCGGCGCGTGTGCAGGCGATGCTGGAATCGGACGAAGGCGCCGTCGAGGTACAAGCGCAGCTAGCGCAGGCCGACGCGTTGGGCATCCGCGCAGTGCCCAGTTTCGTGATCGACGGCCGTGCACTGATCCAGGGCGCGCAGCCGCCGGAAAGTTTTGCGCAGGCGCTGCTGCAGTTGGCAGCCGAATCGACGCCAGTCGGCGGCCCTGATGCCTGCGGACCCGACGGCTGCGCGGTGTGACACGCATGCCTGCCGCATGCACCGGCACCTGCGCGATGGCATGACACCGCCCGACCGCGTGCAGACGATCGCCGTGATTGGCGCCGGGCTGGCCGGGCTGGTCTGCGCGCAGCAGCTGCAGGCGGGCGGCCATGCGGTGACGGTGTTCGATCAGGCCCAGACCCCGGGTGGCCGCACGCGCCACTACAGCGCCGAGCAGTGGCAATGCGATCACGGAGCGCAGTATTTCACCGCGCGCGATCCTGCATTTGCAGCGGTCGTGGATGCCTGGATCGATGCCGGTATTGCCGCGCCCTGGCAGGCACGTATCGCAAGCTGGGACGGTACGCGGTTGCGCCGACCACAGAGCGCGCTGACGCGTTATGTAGGTGTTCCCGAGACGACCGCGCCGGCGCGTACGCTGGCCGCGCAGTTGGATGTGCGTCTGTGTGCCGAGGTGCACGCGCTGCGGCGCAGCCGGCAGGGGTGGCGCGTAGCGGTGTCGCAAGACGCTGCAGAGCCTCTGTTCGATACGGTGCTGCTGGCCGTCCCGGCACCGAGGGCGGCTGCGTTGCTCGCGCAGGCCGCGCCTGCGTTGCGGACGATTGCCGAGCAGGTGCGCATGCAGCCTGCATGGGCGGTGATGGCGCGCTTCGATGTGCCAATCGATCCAGGTTACGACGCGCTGTTCGTCAATGCCGGCGCATTACGCTGGGTGGCGCGCAACTCCAGCAAGCCCGCGCGTACGGGTGCGGAGACCTGGCTGCTGCATGCAACGGCCGAGTGGAGCCAGGCGCATTGCGATGCCATGCCTGGGCACGTCATCGCCAGCCTCGTGCCGGAGCTGGCGGCGCTCGGTTTGCCGATACCGCGGTCCTGCGATGCTTTTTTCTGGAAAGTCGCCAGCAGCGACCCCGCATTGCAGATCGGCTGCGTCTGGGACGCGCAGCTTGGCGTGGGCATGTGTGGCGACTGGTTGGCAGGCGGCAAGGTGGAGGGGGCATGGCAGAGTGGAATGGCGCTGGCCCGGCATGTGTCTGCCGGCGACGCGCCGCACAGCGCTTGCGACTGACGCTGTGCCAAGCAGCGCAGAACTAAAGGGTGATGCGGTGCTTGGCCATACCGCGGTCATGGCAGTCGTTCGTGCATGCATCCCCGGTGACGCGAATATTTTTTTCGGGTCGAAGGCGTGCCCGTGCGCCGCATCGGCCCGGACGCGCCCCTGCATCCGGCATGATCGGGCGTCACTCTGATGCATGATTCCAGCGCACTTATCGCGCAAACCAATCCACAAACGCCGGCCCATACGCTGCGCTTGATCCTGGGCGACCAGCTCAATCCGCAGCACAGCTGGTTCGCCACGCGCGATGCGGGGGTGGTCTATGTGTTGATGGAAGTGCGGCAGGAAACCGACTACGTACTGCATCACGCGCAGAAGGTCCTGGCGATCTTCGCGGCCATGCGCGCGTTCGCCGCAGGCTTGCGGCGTGCAGGGCATCGGGTGCGCTATGTGACGATCGACAACGCCAGCAACCGGCAGTCGATCCCGCGCAACCTCGAGGCATTGATGGCGCATTACCGCGCCGACCATCTGGAGTACCAGTCCCCGGACGAATGGCGGCTGGACGAAGCACTACAGCACTGGAGCACCGCGCAACCCTTTGCCACGCGCATGGTCGACAGCGAACATTTCCTGACCGCGCGCAACGAAGTCGCCGCCTGTTTTCGCACTGGCAGCCCATGGCGCATGGAAGTGTTTTATCGGCGTATGCGGCGCCAGCATCGCATCCTGCTCGATGCAGCAGGCGAGCCGGAAGGTGGGCGCTGGAACTTCGACCACGACAACCGTGCGCCGTGGCCGGGCCACCCGCCTGCCCCCCAGGATTGGCGCACGACCCACGATCACAGCGCGCTGTGGCACACGATCCAAGCCGCCGGCGTGCGCAGCTTTGGCGCACCGAACGCGCAAGCCCTGCCATGGCCGCTGGATCGCGACGAAGCCTTGCAGCATCTGGACGCTTTCATCGCGCATGCATTGTCCAATTTCGGCCGCTTTGAAGATGCCATGAGCACGCGTAGCCCGCGCCTGTTCCATTCGTTGCTCTCGTTCGCGCTCAACGTCAAGATGCTGCACCCGCACGAGGTGATTGCGCGCGCCGAAGCGGCATGGCGGCAAGGGCATGCGCCGTTGGCGGCGGTGGAAGGCTTCATCCGGCAGATTCTGGGCTGGCGCGAGTACGTGCGCGGTGTGTACTGGTCGCAGATGCCCGGCTACGCGGAATCGAATCGTCTCGACCAGCATGCGCCGCTGCCGCACTGGTTCTGGGACGGGCAGATCGGCATGCGCTGCCTGGCCGATGCGGTCGGCAATTCTTTGGCCAACGCGCATGCGCATCACATCCAGCGGCTGATGGTGATCGGCAATTTTGCGCTGCTGGCGGGGCTGGATCCGCAGGCCCTGCATCGCTGGTATCTAGGCGTTTACATCGACGCCTTCGAGTGGGTGGAGCTGCCCAATACGGTGGGCATGAGCCAGTTCGCCGATGGCGGCCTGCTCGGCAGCAAGCCGTATATCAGCGGCGCGGCCTACATCGATCGCATGAGCGATTACTGCGGTGGTTGCCGGTATCAACGCAAGTTGCGGGTCGGCCCGAACGCCTGCCCGTACAACGCGCTGTATTGGGATTTCCTGCAGCGCCAGCGCCCGCTGTTGGCCGCCAACGAACGCCTGGCGCTGCCGTACCGCCAGCTCGACGGGATGGCCCCCGAAGTCTTGGCACAAGTACAGGCCCAGGCCGCGCATTGGCGCGCCCACCTCGAGGGGCTGTGAGCCTACCCGCAGCGCCCGCAGGGGCGCGCAGCTGAATGCGCGATCTGACTCTGCCACGCGCATCTGCGACAATGCCGCGCTGCGCCACCATGGCGCCTGGCCCGGGAGTCCCCCAACATGCTTCTGATCGGCGTTGCCGGTACCGAACTCAGCGCACAGGAACGCGATTGGCTGCAGCACGATGCGGTTGCCGGCGTGGTGCTGTTCAAGCGCAACTTCGCTTCGCGCACCCAGGTGGCCGAGCTGTCGGCCGCCATTCGCGCCGCCGCGCCGCGCCCGGTGCTGATCTGCGTGGACCAGGAAGGCGGGCGCGTGCAGCGGTTTCGCGAAGGATTCAGCGCGCTGGCGCCGTTGCAAAGCTTCGGTGCGCAGTACGCGCAGGACCCGGAGGCAGCACTGGCCGCCGCGCGCGCGCATGCGCAGTTGATGGCCAGCGAGGTCCGCGCCAGCGGCGTGGACCTGAGCTTTGCGCCGGTGGTGGACCTGGGCCGCGGCAACCGCGCCATCGGCGATCGCGCCTTCAGCGACGACCCGCAGATCGTGGCCACCTTCACGCGTGCCTATGTGCAGGCGCTGCACGGCGCCGGCATGGCCGCCACGCTCAAGCATTTCCCCGGCCACGGCACCGTGCTGGAAGATACCCACGTCGATCACGCCAGCGACCCACGGCCGCTGGAGGTGCTGCAGGCCGAAGACCTGGTGCCGTTCGTGGCGGGAATCGAGGCCGGCGCCGACGCCGTGATGATGGCGCACGTGGTCTACCCGCAGGTCGCGCCGGAGCCGGCCGGCTATTCGCAGCGCTGGATCGAGCAGATCCTGCGCGGCCAGATGGGCTTCCGCGGGGTGGTCTTTTCCGACGACATCGGCATGGCCGCCTCCTTCAGTGCCGGCGGCGTGGCGGGCCGGGTGCATGCGCATCTGGATGCCGGCTGCGACGTGGTGCTGGTGTGCCACCCGGAGCTGGTCTCCGAATCGCTGCAGGCCGTGCAGGGCCGCAGCCTCAATACCGCTGCGTTGATCGGCCTGATCGGCCGTGGCGCACTGGGCTGGGATGGCCTGCTCGCCGGCACCGACGCCTCATTCACCCACTCCTCCTTCTGCCCATTTCGGAACAACTGCCTGATGTCCACGCTCACCATTTCCCAGGCCCTGGCCCAAGCCGATCTGCTGGTCGACCGTCCCGCCATCGATGCCGCCGTTGCCACCATCGCCGATGCGATCGCACGCGACTACGCCGGCGAAGTGCCGGTGTACCTCACCATCATGCACGGTGCGCTGCCGTTTTCCGGCCAGCTGGCGCTGGAGCTGGGCGCACGCGGGCAGGACCTGCAATTCGATTACCTGCATGCCACCCGGTACCGCGGCGAAACCACCGGCGGCGAACTGGTGTGGAAGCACCGTCCGGCCACCGCATTGTTCGGTCGCCGCGTGATCCTGGTCGACGACATTCTCGACGAGGGCTACACGCTGCAGGGCGTGCGCCAGTGGTGCCTGGAGCAGGGCGCCACCGACGTGCGCGTGGCGGTGTTGACCGTCAAGCGGCACGACCGTTGCGTGCCGGGCGTGAGCGCCGATTACGTGGGCGTGGAAGTGCCCGACCGTTACGTGTTCGGCTTCGGCATGGACGTCAACGAGCAGCTGCGCGGTATTCCTGCCATCTATGCGATGAAGCCGTAACGCTGCAAATCCATGCCCGCATCGTTGCGGGCAGCTCGGCGCGCACGCGTGCGCTCCCCATCATGTCTTTCGCTGCAGAGGTCGGTTGTGTCCGCAAATTCCATCGCATTGGCCGTCATCGGCGGCACGGGTGTCTACAAGCTCGCGCAGCTGGACGATGTGCAATCGCACGAAGTCCAAACGCCCTACGGCGCGCCGTCCGGGCCGATTCGCGTCGGCATGCTGCTCGGCCATCGCGTGGCCTTCCTGGCGCGCCATGGCGAAGGCCATTCGCTGCCGCCGCACAAGGTCAATTATCGCGCAAACATCGCTGCACTGCAGCAAATCGGCGCCTCGCGGGTGCTGGCGCTCAACACCGTGGGTGGGATCACCGAACAGTTTGGCCCGCGCGTGTTGGCGTGCCCGGATCAGTTGATCGACTACACCTGGGGCCGCGTGTCCACGTTCTGCGAAGAGCCTGGAAGCGAGGTGCAGCACGTGGATTTCGGCCACCCGTATTCGCCGATGTTTCGCAGCAAGGTCATTGCGGCAGCCAAAGTGACCGGCGTCACGCTGGTGGCGGGCGGCTGCTACGGTGCAACGCAAGGACCGCGACTGGAAACGGTTGCAGAGATCGCACGCATGCGTCGCGACGGCTGCGATCTGGTGGGCATGACCGGCATGCCCGAAGCTGGGCTGGCACGCGAAAAAGGCTTGGAATATGCGTGTTTGGCGATCGTGGCCAACTGGGCGGCCGGTTGCGGCGACGCGCAGGAAATCACCATGGCCGAGGTGTTGGCCAACGTCGATGCGGCTTCGTCCGGGCTGCCCGAGCTGATTGGCGAACTTGCACGCGGGTGATTGTCATCGGGGCATAAGCTTTGCATACTCGGCGCGTACGCACCGCCGTACACCACCCATTAATTATTGCAAAGGTCTTGCATCACCATGCCGAACGGTACCGTCAAGTGGTTCAACGACGCCAAGGGATTTGGCTTCATCTCACCGGAGGACGGCAGCGCCGATGTCTTCGCGCACTTCTCCGCGATCAATTCCAAGGGCTTCCGCAGCCTGCAGGAAGGCCAGCGCGTCAGTTATGACGTGACCCAGGGCCCCAAGGGTGCCCAGGCTTCGAACATCACGCCGGTCGAGTAATCTGACTCGATTGTGCGGTTGAAAAACCCCGCCACGGCGGGGTTTTTTTTGCGCCGATTGTGCGCGGGCAGCGATCGCCAGACAGGGCAGGGACGATGCAACGAGCATTACGTATTGCGGTAGTGGGCTACGGAACGGCGGGGCAGGCATTGGCCGTGCTGCTCGGCGCCGACGGGCATCAGCTGGAGGTCTTCGAGCGCGCAGCTGCACCCGGGCCGGTGGGCGCCGGTTTTCTGCTGCAACCCAGCGGGTTGCAGGTGCTCTGGAACATGGGCTTGCTGCCGCAGGCGCTTGCGCATGGAGCGCCGGTGCGCCGCCTGTATGGCGACACGCCGTGCGGGCGCGCGGTGATGGACATGCAGTACCGCGATCTGGATCCGCGCCTGATGGGTGTGGGCATGCAGCGCGGCGCCTTGTTTACGCTGCTGCGCGAGGCCTGGCCGCAGCACGCGCAACTGCATGTGGACACGCAGATCACCGCGATCGACCACGCGGGCGTGCGCGTGCAGGATCAACGCGGGCAGTGGCATGGCCCCTTCGATCTGATCATCGCCGCCGATGGCTCGGCTTCCACGTTGCGTGCGCAGGCACAGGGAACGCAGCTGGATCGGGTATATCCATGGGGGGCGCTCTGGTGCCTGCTGCCACGCGAAGACTGGCCGTTCGTGGACGAATTGCGCCAGCGCTATATCGGCGCACGCAAGATGATCGGCCTGTTGCCGGTGGGCACGCGCCCGGGCGACGACACGCCGCGGCTGAGCTTTTTCTGGAGCCTGCCGTGCAGCGATTTCGTTGCGTGGGAACAGCGCGGCATTGCCGCCTGGCGCGACGAGGTGGCACAGATGTGGCCGGAAGCACACGCGCGGCTTGCCACGGTGCAGGTGCATGGTGCACTGGCGCGCGCGAGCTATCGCGATGCTGTGGTGTCGCGCTGGCATCGCGGCCGCTTCGTGCTTGCCGGCGATGCCGCGCATGCGATGAGCCCGCAGTTGGGGCAGGGCGTGAACATGGCGCTGCTGGACGCATTGGCGATGCGCGATGCGTTGCGCGCCGGCGCCGATCTGGACGATGCCTTGCAGCGCTACCAGCGCGAACGCCAGGCGCACGTGGCGATCTATCACCGCTGGAGCCGCTGGCTGACGCCGCTGTTCCAGTCCGAACGCGATCTGTGGGCACATGGCCGCGATCTGCTGCTACGCCCGATGGGACGCGTGCCGGGTGGACGCGGGCACATGTTGCGTGTGCTCAGCGGCACCCAGCACGGTTGGTTCGGCAAGCTGGCGCTGGCGCCTGAATTTGTCGAGACCTTGGCGCAGCCAGTCGCGCGGCTGGCCGACGTTAACGCCGAAGCACTTGCACGGCCATAGCATCGACCGGTGCGTGCGTGGCAGGGCTAACGCACCGGCAGTGCCAACGCATCGCCTTCCACGCAGGCAACCAGGCGCTCGCCTTCGGTCAACGTCGGCACGATGCCTGCGGTGAACTGCGAGAACGCCGGCAGGATGGTGACGCGCTCGCGCAACCAGAACGCCGGCCAGCGCCGCGACAGCCCTGGCAGCTTGGCCAGGGGATGCAGGTGCCCGCATAGCACGTGGCCGGTGGGATGCGGCAATGGGTCATGGCGCAGCACGAACGGTCCATCTTCGACCTGTTCGCCGGCCGCTTCGATGTGCAACTCCGCACCGGCCAGGGCGCGGTCGTGATTGCCGCGGATGGCGATCACGCGCAACGCGCAATGCCGTTCGCGCCATGCGCTCCAGCGTCGGTGCCAGGCGGCACGCGGCGCGGGCCCGTGCAACAGGTCGCCCAAAATCCACAGCGTCCGGACATCGCGTTGATCCAGCAACGCATCCAGCCGCTCCAGATCGTGCGCGGTGCCGCCGGCCGGCAAGCCGATGCCGGCACGTCGGAAGACATCGGCCTTGCCCAGGTGCAGGTCGGCGATCAACAGCGCACGGTGTGCCGGGCGATACAACGCACGCTCGCCGAGCAATTCCACGGTTTCGCCGGCCAGCTGCAGCTGCACGCTATCGCCCATGCTTGCGTTCCAGTTGTTCGGCAGCACGCAAGACGCGCGCCTTCCAGTCCTCGGTACTCAGCTGCCCACGCACGCGTTCGGCCCACAGCGGAAACGATAACGGCGTGAGGCTGCGTGGCTTGCGCAGGCGCAACTCGCGACGCGCGCAGTCTTCCAGCGCATGCGCAAGCCGCGCCAGTTCGAGCTGGCCTTCGAACACCTCGCGCTCGGCCTGGGCGAGCAGCAGGTGATCGGGGTCGAAGCGTTGCAACACGTCGTACAACAAACCGCTGGACGCCTGCAGCTGGCGCAGGCTGCGCGGCGCACGGCCAGGCAACGACGGCGACAACAAGCCCGCCACGCGCGCGATTTCGCGGAACTGCCGGCGGGCCAGCTCGCCGAGGTTGAGGCTGTCGCGCAGATCGTCGAACAGTCCCGCCGGCGAGAGCAGGGCCTGCAGCACATCGGCATCGATGTCGACATCCTGCGCTGGCGACAGCACAAAGCCGTAGTCGTTGGCAGCGAAGCTGAAGGTATTGCGCTGGCGTCGGCCCCAACGTGCCGCCAGCAACGCGGCCAGGCCTTCGTTGACCTGCCGGCCGGCAAATGGGTAGACGAAGACGTGGCGGCCGTCGCGCGCCTTGACGCTTTCCACCAATAGATGGTCCGGCCCGGGCAGCGAAGAGAGCGACGCCTGCAGGTGCAGCAACGGCGCCAGTGCCTGCATCTCCGGCGCATCGCCGGGCTCGGCGAACACCGCTTCCACCTCGCGTCCCAGCGCAGATGACAACGGCATGCGCCCGCCCATCCACTTCGGGACCACGCCGCTGCCACCCTTGGCCACGCGCACATAGGCAGTCATGTCTTCCAGGCGTACCAGTTCCAGCAGGCGGCCGGCGAACTGGAAGCGGTCGCCGCGGCGCAGGCGGCCGATGAATTGTTCTTCCACCGCGCCTAGCCGTCCGCCGCGCAGAAACTGCACGCGCACGCTGCCGTCGCTGGTGATCGTGCCGATGGACAGCCGATGCCGCAGCGCGACGCGCCGGTCGATCACGCGGTACAGACCCTCCTCGTCGCGCACCACTTTGTGAAAGTCCGGGTAGTGCGCCAGCGCGCTGCCGCCTTGCACGATGAAATCCAGCACCGCGTTCCAGGTGGTCCTTTCCAGTGCGGCGAAGGCATCGGTACCGCGCACTTCCTCGAACAACGCGTCGGCGTGGAAGCCGCCGCCGAGGGCGAGGGTGACGCAGTGCTGCGCCAGTACGTCCAGCGATAACCGTGGCGGTGGGCGCGCTTCGATATGGCCGTGCACCAGCGCGCGACGGGCCGCGGCATATTCGACCAGCTCCAGTGCATGCGAGGGGACGCACACCACGTGGCCCGACTCGCCGGGACGATGGCGTGCGCGGCCGGCGCGTTGCAGCAGGCGCGCGATGCCTTTCGGGCTGCCGACCTGCAGCACCTGATCCACCGCCGGGAAGTCCACGCCCAGATCCAGGCTGGAGGTGGCGACCACGCAGCGCAGGCTGCCGTCGGCCAGCCCGCGTTCGGCGGCGGTGCGTAGCGACGGATCCAGCGAGCCGTGGTGCAGCGCCAGCGTAGCCAGGTCTTCGGGCCACACCGCGCTCAAGGCCTGATGCCACAACTCGGCCTGCGCGCGCGTATTGGTAAACACCAGGCTGGTGCGCTGTTGCATGATCTTTTGCAGCACGCGCGCCAGTTGCGCCAGACCGAGGTGGCCTGCCCAGGGAAAGCGCTCGCCGCTGTCCGGCAGCAAGGTCTCCAGCGTCATCGTGCGCGGTTTGACGCCGGAGACCAGCGCCGCCTCGGGGCGATGCGGCAACAGCACATCGCGTGCCTGCGACAAATTACCCAGCGTTGCCGACAGCCCCCAGATGCGCAGTTGCGGCGTCCAGCCGCGCAAGCGCGCAAGACACAGCTGCAGCAACACGCCGCGCTTGTTGCCCAGCAGTTCGTGCCATTCGTCGACGATCACGCAGCGCAATGCCGATAGCTGCGGTGCGGTATCCGGATACGACAAGAGCAAGGCCAGCGATTCGGGCGTGGTCACCAGTACATCGAGCTTGCCGCTGCGGGCCAGCCGCTTGTCGCGCGCGCTGGCATCGCCGGTGCGCAGGCCCACCTGCCAATCCAGCCCCAATGCATCCACCGGCTCGCGCAGCGCGCGTGCGGTGTCGGCGGCCAATGCGCGCAGCGGCGTGATCCACAGCACCTGCAGATTGCGTTGCGGCTGGCGACGCGCAGGCGAGGCGGGTTTGCCCGGTTTGCGCGGGGATGTGCGCCCACGTGCGGCCAACGCCTCCAGCAACGGCCCGCCGAATGCCGCCAGCGTCTTGCCGCTGCCGGTGGGCGTGTGCAGCAGGCCGGATTCGCCGTCGAGATAGCGCTTCCACACATCGCGTTGAAACGTCAGCGGCGCCCAGCCGCGCTGCGCGAACCAGGCACGCCACTGTTGCAGTGGCGTGCCGTACGTGTGCTGCGTGACGCTCACCGCGCCAGTGCCTGCAGGGTACTCAGGTGGTCGGCTTCGGCCATTGGCTTGTCGTGACGCCAGCGCAGGATGCGCGGGAAGCGCACTGCGATGCCGGACTTGTGCCGCGCGCTGCGGTTCACCGCTTCAAACCCCAGCTCGAACACATGCTGCGCGGTGACCGCACGCACCGGGCCGAAACGCTCGGTGGTGTTGGCACGGATCCAGCGATCCAGCTGCAGGATTTCCTTGTCGTCCAGGCCGGAATACGCCTTGGCGATCGGTACCAGTTGGCCCTCATGCCACAGCCCGAAGGTGTAGTCGGTATAGAGCGTGCTGCGTCGGCCGTGGCCGGCTTGCGCGTACAGCAGCACCGCATCGATGGTGAGTGGGTCGATCTTCCATTTCCACCAGTCGCCGCGACGGCGACCAGATTGATACACCGAGCCGGCGCGCTTGAGCATCAACCCTTCCACGCCGCGTTCGCGCGCTTCCACGCGCACCTGCGCTGCGGCCTGCCAATCGCTGACCTGCACCAGCGGCGAGGCAATGATGCGCGGGTCTGCAAGCGCGGAGAGTACACCTTCCAGCAGAGCGCGCCGCTCCTGCAGCGGGCGCTCGCGCAGGTCTTCGCCCGCCAGTTCCAGCAGGTCGTAGGCCACCACGCGTGCCGGTGCGGCGGCCAAGGTCTTGGGCCCGGGCTTGAGCCGCTGGATGCGCGTCTGCAACGCGGTAAACGGCATCGGCAGGGGCTGTTCGGGTTGCCAGGCCAGCAGCTCGCCATCGATGACGGTGCCGTCTGGCAACTGCATCGCGGCGTGTTCGATTTCAGGGAAACGTCCATCCAGACGTTCTTCGCCGCGCGACCACAGTGCCGCTTCGCCAGCGCGGCGAATCAGCTGCAGGCGAATGCCGTCCCATTTCCATTCCAGCAGCCAGTCGTCGATGGCGCCTAACGTTTCGACCTCCGCTTCCAGCGGCGAAGCCAGGAAGAACGGGTAGGGCTGCTGGCGTTCGCCGGGCAGTTCTTCGCTGGTCAACAGGTCTGCAAGATAGGTCGGATGCGGCCGCCAACTGCCCAGCATGCGCTGGGCAATGCGCGCGATGTCCACGCCCGACAATTCGGCCAGCGCCTGCTGCACGAGCCGTTGCGACACGCCAACCCGCAGTGCGCCGGTCAGCAGCTTGTTGAACACCAGCCGCTCGTCGAAGGCCAGGCTGCGCCACGCCTGCACGATGCAGGCCTTGCGGATGTCCACGTCCTGGTTGGCGATCGGCAGCAGCCGCTGTTCGATCCACTCTGCCAGGGGCAGGTCGGCCGCCTCGGTGACCGGGTCGTCCAGCAGCAGGGCCAGCGTTTCGGCCAGATCGCCGACATGGTCGTAGCTGTCGGCGACCAGCCAGTCGGCAACGCCGGCGGTGTCGGTGATCCATTCACGCAGCTCGCCGCTGCTGGCAATGCGCATGCGCGCACTGGCCACCTTGCCACCGGCCATCAGATAGAGCGCCCATGCCGCATCCAGCGCGGGCGCCTCGCGGAAATACGCCACCAGTGCAGCGCGCTTGTCGAGCGTGCCGGTGCTGCGGTCCAGGGTGCGATACAACGCCGCGAAACGCCTCACAGCAGCGCCCGTGGCGCTGCGCGCCTGTCGGGAGCACGCAGTTCCAGTGCGCGTCGGGTAAACGCGGCAAGCACGCGTGGGCGCCGTAGCGGTCGCGGTGGACCGATGGTGGCCGCTGGTGCGCTGCGATGCACGCAAAACGCCAATGCATGACGGCGGAACGCGAGCGCACCGCTCAAGCGAATGCGCGGACGCGCGCGAACATAACGACGTGCGGGCAGCGGGTTCATTCCTCGGCTCCGAAATCGGTGCGGAAGGCTTCTGCTGCGACGCCGCGCTCCCGCAGGTGTTGGATCAATGCATCGGTATTGCCATGGGTGGCAATGACGCGCTGTGCGCCGGTTTCTTCGATGGTGCGCAGCAGGTCGGGCCAGTCGGCATGGTCGGAGACCACAAAGCCGCGGTCGTAATTGCGCCGACGGCGATTGCCGCGGATGCGCATCCAGCCCGAGGCAAAGCCCTGCTGTGCGCTGCGGAACCGGCGGATCCAGGCACTGCCGGCCGCCGATGGCGGTGCGATGACCAACTGCCCGGCATAGTCGGCGCCGCGCGCATGCTCGCTGACCGGCTGGGTGTCCAGCATCGGGATGCCTGCCTGGCGGTAGACCTCCACACCTACCGCGACGGCGCCATGCAGCAATGCCGGCTGCGTCTCCCACGCGCGCAATTCGGCCAATACGCGTTGCGCCTTGCCCAGCGCATAGCAATACAGGATGGCCGCTTCGCCGCGTTCGGCGCATTCGCGGCGCCAAGCGGAAATATCGGCCGCGACCTCGGAGGTGTCGGGCCAGCGATACACCGGCAGGCCGAACGTCGCCTCGGTAATGAAGGTGTCGCACGGCACCACTTCGAACGGCTTGCAGGTGGGGTCGGGCTGGCGCTTGTAGTCGCCGGAGGCCACCCAGACCTCGCCATCCACTTCGATGCGCACCTGCGCCGACCCCAGCACGTGTCCGGCCGGATGCAGCGACACGCGCGCACGACCCAGCTGAAACGTTTCACCATCCGCATGCGTGTGATAGACCTGTTCGCCCAGGCGCCATTGCAGGATGGACAGGCTCTCGCGCGTGCAGTGGTACTCGCCCATGCCGCTGCGGGCGTGGTCGCCGTGACCATGCGTGATCACCGCGCGCGGCACCGGCCGCCACGGGTCGATATGGAAGTCGCCTTGCGGGCAATACAGGCCCTCCGGCCCGAGCACCACCAGATCGCCGCGTGTGTGAGTTGTCTCATCGTTGCCGTTGCGCATGCGGCAACTCTGGCCAAGCCGGTGTGCAGATCCTGAGAATGGGAGCCGTGCGCCGGTGCGTTCGTGCAGCACGCGCTGACCGGCAGGTGCCACGACGTCGCGAGCCGCCGCCGGACGGGCGTGGACGGCGCGCAGAGGCCAGCGTGCAGAAGCCAAGGGTGCACGCATGGCACATGCCGGTCAGTTCACCGCCACGTTCGTCCGGCAGTGCGCGTTTAGTAGTGTTGGCAGCCGCGTGGATCGTGGACGCCTTAGAGCGGCCAACAAAACAAAGCGAGCGGCCGTCAGGTGGCGTCGACGGTACGAAGGAACCGCGGTGTACGCGTGGTACACACCGATTCCGGGCAACGGCCGCGCCCGCCTGGCTGCGCAGTCGTTTTTGTTAGCTGTTCTTAATGCCGCGTACGTCGCCCAGGCGAACGCACCGCGCTCGCTTCCACCGCCAGGGTGAAGCCGCGTTCTTCGCCGCCGTGCATGGCGCCGACATCGACCACCTGGCGACGGATCTCCTCGCCCTTACCGTTGCGCACCACCACCACCACCGTGTATTCCCATGGATCGCCGTCGGCCGGGTGGCGGATGGTGCCGTCGACCTTGAGCGGCACGATCGGCGCCGGCTGCGCGTGTTGCGCAGCCGCCGAATCGAAGCGCAGGTGGTGCTTGCACGCAGGGCAGACGCTGGCGCTTTCCAGGATCGTCGCCTTGCAGTGCGGGCAGCTACGCGTGGCGCCGGGCGTGCCCGGGCGAGGTGCACTCATGTGGCGTCGCTGTCTCCGCTGACGACCGGCTTGTTGGGCGCGACCGGCTTGCCGCCATCATCGCCCCAGCCGAAATCGGCTTGGCCGCGCATGCGCGCACCCGATGCCACCGTGAGGCTGCCGGCCTTGACGTCGCCGACCAACACACCGGATGTCTGCAGTTCGACCTGCGCGGCAGATTCGATGTTGCCCTCCAGCTCGCCGGCGATGATCACCTTGTTGGCGCGCACGCCGCCATTGAGCTTGGCGCCGCGTTCGATGGTCAGATCGCCCTTGACGTTGACATCGCCCTTGAAGCGGCCGGCCAAGCGCACATGGCCGGCGCCTTCGATCTTGCCTTCGATGCTGATGTCGGCAGCGATCAGCGACTCTTTCGCTTCGCTGTGACGCTGTGTGGCTGCAGTTGCCGGTGCGACGCTGGGCGCTGCGGCGGCGGGCACCGGCGGTGCGGGACTGGTCTCGGCGGTGAACAGCCTGCCATCGGCAGCAGGAACCTCGGGGGTGACCGGAACGCCGTCTTTCTTGTTGGGACCTTGATCGCGCCACATCGACATCGGACTGCCTCGCTTTAGGGGGCGAGGCCGACTATCGCCGCGCAACTGGATCTTTTGTGTGACGAACTCCGCAATCCGCGATGGACGGCGTGCGTGCCGAAGCTGTCGGCAAACGTCGCGAGCAGAGCTCAGGTGGGTGCGGTGTACAGGGCGGCAGTGTCGCTCGACACATCGCGGACGCGGCCGCACCGGCCTGGCAGCTGCGCCGCGGCTTTGTCAGCTGCTTTCAGTTCGCACTGTCCGTCGCAGCACCGTGTCGCTCGACCCGGTTGCGCCCAGCGCGCTTGGCGCGATACAGCGCTGCGTCGGCTTTCTGGATCAGGCTCGCACCCTGTTCGCCATCGGCCGGGAAACTGGCCACGCCGATCGAGGCAGTCACCTTCGGCAACGCGCGCGCACCGTCGCTGACCGCCAGCGCGGCGATGTAACCGCGGATCTGCTCGGCCACGCGCATGGCTTCCTCGCCATCGGCTTCGGGCAGAAGGACGGTGAATTCCTCACCGCCGTAGCGGCATGCCACGTCTTCGGCGCGCAGGCGGGTCAGCAGCACCTCGCCCACCGCTGCCAGCAACAGGTCGCCACCGGCATGGCCTTGGCTGTCGTTGAACTGTTTGAAATGGTCCACGTCCAGCATCAACACCGACAGCGGCAGACCACGCCGTGCGCACCGCGCCAACTCGTGGCTCAGCGATTCTTCCAGATAGCGGCGGTTATACAGCCCCGTCAGCGCATCGCGGATCGACTGCCGGCGCAGTGATTCTCGCAGGCGCAGGTTGCTCAGCGCCAACGACAACTGCTCGGCGGCCGCCTCGGCGATTTCCAGCCGCGGCATCGGTCCCGGGCCGGCTGCGGACAGGAACAGAAACCCGAGCTGGGTGCCTTGCGCCGACATCGGCAGGCACGTGGTGGTGACGGACGCATCGCGTGCGGGTTCTTCGATATGCGCACACAGCGCATCCCGGCCCAGGTCGTGGACGATATGCGGCTGGCCGCGGCGCAGCGCCCAGCATTGCTCCGGCGACAGATGCGGCGCACTGCGCACCAGCGGCTCGCCCCAGTGGCTGATCGCCTCGGCGCGGTCTTGCGAGGCGCGCAGCAGGTACACGCTTCCCGCCACGCCCGGCAGCAGGCTGGCCAGGGTACGGCTGCTGACCATCAAGGCTTCTTCGGCACTGATGCAGCTCTGCAGCAGGCCGGTGTAGCGGCTGAGCAGGTTGAGGTCGGCGGTACTGCGCTGCAGTGCGTCGATGCTCTCGCCCAACTCGCGATTGGCTTGCGCCGCCAGCTGTTCGGCCTGCGCGCGATGGCGCAGTTCGCGCATCAACAGCGCATAGACCATGCCCACCACCACCAGCCCGAACGGAATGCCGGCCAGCGCCAGTGCCAGCAACAGGTTGGCGCTTTGTTCGCTGCTTCGCGCGCGCTGTGCCAGCAGTTCCTGTTCGCGCTGCACCATCGCCAATGCCTGCTCGCGGATCGCGCTGGTGGTGCGGAAGGCGCTCTGCCGGATGTCGGCACGTGCCGGCTCCAGCCCACTTTGCGTATAGATGTCGAGCACGTGCTGAATCTGCCGCAGGCGGGTTTCCACCAGCCGTTGCAACTGCGCCAGGTGCTGCTCCTGCGCGGGGTTGTCGACGATCAGGCGGCGCAGGTTGTCCAGCAGGATCGGCAAACGTTCGACACTGGTGTGGTAGTCGAGCAGGTAGGCGTCGTTGCCGGTGAGCAGGAAACCACGCTGCGCCGATTCGGCATCGAGCACGCGCGCCTGGATCTCGTCGACCCGCCCGATCACCTCGTGGGTATGCGACACCAGCGCGGCGTCGGCCAGCGAACGGCGGGCACCGACGAAGATGCCGATTCCGATGACGACGAAGATCAGCGCAGAAAAAATCAGCGCCAGCTGGTTGCGCCGGCGTGACGTAAAAGAAGAGGACATATGCGAATGCTAGCCTGCCGGCCTCGACAACACGAGCCACCCGTCGGCCGAGACAAGCGCGCCGGCACATGGCCGGCGCGTTGCGGGTGCCGCGAAAGAGGGGCGACTCAGTGCTGCGCGTGGTCGGCGTCGTGCTTGTCGGCGTTCTGTTCGGCCTTGTTGGCCATTTCACGCGTCTTGTCGGCGGTGGCATCGGCCGCATTGGCGGTGGCGCGGCTGGCGTCTGCGGCCAACTCGCGCGCAGCCACGCGTGCATCGGCAGTTGCGGCCTTCGCTTCCACTGCTGCACGGTCTGCGGCCTGTTCGGTCGCGGCGGCGGCGTGCTTGGCGGCAGACGCGGCATCGCGGCGCGCCTGCTCGGCATCCGGGCCCTGACAGGCAGCAAGGGTGAGGGCGGCGATGGCGCTCAACGACAGCATGCGGATCGTCTTCATGGGTGGTCCTGTTCCTGTTCCGGTGTTGGAAGCCGGAGCTTATGCAGGAGGCGATGCAGTCTGCGTCAATGCGCAGCCGGCCATTCAGCCACGGGGTAGACAGACGCAGTCTTGCAGGATGTTGGTGGTCATGCCGGCGGGTACGGCGTGCAAGGCCGGAATCGCAGGCAAAAAAAAGCCGCTGGAAACCAGCGGCTTTTTTCGAACTCGCTTGGAGTCAAGAAGTGATTACTTCTTGGCTTCTTCTGCGGTGTCCTTGGCAGCCTTGGCGGTGTCTTCAGCCGTCTTGGCAGCGTCGGCAGCCTGGTCAGCAGCAGCGTCGGTCGCGGCGCCGGAAGCAGCCTGGGCAGCGTCAGCAGCGGTGTCGGCCGAAGCAGCAGCGGTGTTGGCAGCAGCCTGAGCGGCGTCAGCCGACTGCGAGCCCGAGGCAGCAGCCTGGTCGGCAGCGGTCTGAGCGTCGGCAGCAGCTTCGTTAGCCGAAGCAGCAGCGTCCTGAGCCTGTTCCGGCTTCGAGCAAGCGGTCAGGGCCAGGCCCAGAGCCATTGCGATCAGCAGCTTGTTGATGGTCATTGTTTCAATCCTCGTCGTTAGATTAGGCAACGCGCTATTGCGCGCCCCCGACATGATGACGGCCACAAGACGAGTGTCAAGCGCACGCGTATTCAGTTTTGCAAAATCGCCGTTAAAGATAATTAAATCAATTCGATAGCGATGGCGGTCGCTTCGCCGCCACCGATGCATAGCGTTGCGATTCCGCGCTTGCCTCCGCGGCTGCGCAACGCGTTCACCAATGTCACCACCAAGCGCGCGCCGGATGCGCCGATCGGATGGCCCAATGCGCAGGCGCCGCCATGCACATTGACCTTCTCGTGCGCGATGCCGAGTTGCTTGATCGGTGCCATCGCTACGACGGCGAAGGCTTCGTTGATTTCGAACAGATCCACATCGTCCAATTGCCAGCCGAGCTTGCCGAGCAGCGCTTGAATTGCAGCGACCGGTGCGGTGGTGAACCACTCCGGCTCCTGAGAATGGGTGACGTGGCCGACAATGCGCGCCAGCGGCGTCACGCCGCGGCGTTGCGCGTCGTCCGCGCTCATCAGGACGGTGATTGCCGCGCCATCGGAAATACTCGAGGAACTTGCCGCGGTCACGCTGCCGTCCTTCTTGAAGGCCGGGTTCAGCGTTGGAATCTTGGCCACGTCCGATTTGCCCGGCTGCTCATCGCTGTCCACGACGACTTCGCCCTTGCGCGTGGCGACCGTCACCGGCACGATTTCGTCGGCAAACGCGCCGCTGCGCTGCGCCGCCTGCGCGCGTTCCACCGAGGCGATCGCGAATGCATCCTGGTCGGCGCGGGTGAAGCCGAACGTCTCCGCGGTGGCTTCGCCGAACACGCCCATGGCCTGGCCGTCATACGGATTGGTCAGGCCGTCCCAGGCCATGTGATCGACCGCCTGGAAATTGCCGTAGCGGTTGCCGGTACGCGAGTTGGGCAGCAGATGCGGGGCATTGCTCATCGACTCCATGCCGCCGGCCACCACGATGCTGGCCGAGCCGGCCTTGATCAGGTCGTGTCCCAACATGATCGCCTTCATGCCCGAGCCGCACACCTTGTTGATGGTGGTGGCGCCGGTGGAGGTAGGAATGCCCGCGGCAATCGCGGCCTGGCGCGCAGGTGCCTGGCCGAGATTGGCCGGCAGCACGCAGCCGACGATGACCTCGGAAATATCGGCAGGTGCGATGCCCGATTGCGCGAGCGCGCCCCGGATGGCAGCCGCGGCGAGCGTGGGTGCCGGCACCGCATTGAATTGGCCGAGGAACGAGCCGATGGCAGTACGTTTGGCAGCAACGATGACGATGTCGGACATGAGCAGATACCGTTTAAAGTGAAACGATTATCTGCCTCATGGCGGCGCCGCGCTAGCACGCGCCCCACGCGCACCCTTTCCGATTAAAGTAAGCAAAGCGTTATTCGGGCCCGATTGGGCCCCATCCATGGAATGGGTTCGGGGAGAACACAAATGAAGAAGCAAGACGTCGCCAGGACTGTACTGGCCTCGGCGCTGGCCGTTGCGTTGACCGCATGTGGCGGTGGTGGTGGCGGAGGTGGTATCCGTCCAAGCACTCCGGCCGCACCGCCGGTGACCTCGCCGCCGCCGCCGCCAACATCGCCGCCGCCACCGGTGACGACGCCCACCACGCCGGAGCCGGCGATCGATGCGCATCTGGCGCTGACCAACGCGCGTGCGGCGCAGGCGCTTGGCTTCACGGGTGCTGGGTACCGCATCGGCGTCATCGATACCGGCATCAATGCCAATCATCCGGCGTTGCAGGGACGCGTAAGCGACAGCTTCATCTATGTGGACCCACGCACCAACAACACTGCGGTGGGCGATGTGGTCGGGCACGGAACCGTGGTGGCCGAGCTGGCCGCCGGGCGTGCGGTCGGGCAATGGCCCGGCGGCATCGCGCCGGGCGCGGGCCTGGTGTCTGCGCGCATCATCAGCGACCGTGCGCCGGAGGATGACGGCAGCGGCGACGGCAACGAGGTCGATGGACCGCTTGGCCTGGGACCGGTGCACGCCGATCTGATCAGTGCCGGTGTGCGCATCATGAACAACTCGTGGGGCGGCCTGTACTGGAACGACCCGACGGTGACCAATCAGATTGCCCAGGAATATCGCCCCTTCATCCTCAGTAACGATGGGCTGGTGGTGTTCGCGTCGGGCAATGAATCGCGCTCGCAGCCCTCCGATACGGCGGCGCTGCCCAGTCAGCCTGGCCCCAACGGAACGCTGCCGGCGGCCGATCTGGAGCGCGGTTGGTTGGTGGTGGGCGCGCTGGATACCGCCAACCCGACGCAACTGGCGTCGTACTCCAACGCCTGTGGTGTGGCGATGCGCTACTGCCTGGTCGCGCCAGGCACGTCGCTGTTCATCGACCCGGACGCCACTGCCGGCAACATCCGTTATTTCTACGGCAGCGGCACCTCGTTTGCAGCGCCGCTGGTCTCCGGTGCGGCTGCGCTGGTGTGGCAGGCATTTCCGTATTTCAACAACGATCTGGTGCGCCAGACCTTGCTGGGAACCGCCACCGACTTGGGAGCTGCGGGCGTGGATCCGGTCTTCGGCTACGGCCTGCTCAACGTCGGCAAGGCAGTGTTGGGGCCGGCACGCTTCGATTGGGGCACGGTGGATGTCAATGTCACGACCTTGCGTTCGACCTGGGCCAACGCCATCAGTGGCACCGGCGGCCTGACCAAGCGCGGCACCGGCACCTTGGTATTGAGCAGCACGGCCAATGCCTTCACCGGCGACACCCAGGTACTTGGCGGCACCTTGCAGACCGCCAGCTTGCAGAGTGCGCGCGTGAGCATCGCCAACGGCGCGCGCCTGGTCGGCGCGGGCAGCATCGGTGGTCGGGTCGACAATGCCGGGACCTTGCAGGTCAACGGCGCGACCGCATCCATTGCCGGCAACTACACTCAGGCCAGCAACGGTCGCCTGGCAGTGAATGTGGGTGACCGTTTGAATGTCGCGGGCACGGCGACCATCGCAGGCGACCTGCAATTGCTCGGTCGGCGCGACTACGTCGTCAACAACACGACCTACGCAGTGCTGCAGGCGACCGATGGTCTGCAGGGCACATTCGACACGCTGAGCAGCGGGCCGGCGGTGACCTTTCTTAGCGCCACGCGCAGCTACGACGCCAACGCCGCGTATGTGTCGCTGCAGCGCATGGATGTCACCGCGGTCGCTGCGTCGCTGGGCGCGATCGGCACCGCATCGATGGATTCGGCCATCCGCGTCGAGCAGGCGTTCCAGCAGGTCGATGCGCAGCAGTTCCAGGGCAATGGTGCACTCAGCGGCGGCTTCATTCGCGCTGCAGCTGCCTTGCAACAATCGCCCACGGCCAAGGCCGCCGCGGATTCGCTGCGCAGCCTGTCCGGCCGCGCGCATGCCGACTCTGCGGCGATGACCTTCGACACCATCGATCTGGGTCGCCGCGCACTGGCAGCGCATTTCGATGGTCTCTCGCAACAGCCGCGTCTGTTGGGCAACTGGCAGCGGGCACTTGGCGGGCCGGGCGAGGGCGGTGCAACCACTTCGGGCTTTGCCACCTCCGGCTGGATGATGGGCAACGATCTGCGTCTGGCTTCCGGTGCGGTTACCGGCTTTGCGTTCGGCGAAACGCGCTCCAGCAGCCTGGGCGACCTGGATGGGGCACGCGGGCGCGATCGTCAGGTGCAGGCGCAGCTGTATTGGGGCACGACACTGGGCGCTGCGTACACGTTGGGTCAGCTGGGCTTTGGCAACGTCAGTCGTCAGATCGAGCGCACCCTGCAGCTGGGCGAAGACCGCAGCAGCGCCTTCAGCGACTACAGCGGCAGTTACCTCAGCAGCAATCTGGAAACCGGGTACCGCCTGGGCGGTGCGCATGCAAGCCTGACGCCGTATATGGGCCTGGATTATGTGCGTTTGCGCAGCGGTGGCTTCCGCGAAAACGGCGGCGATGGTTTCGGCTTGCGTGCCGATGCGAGTACGTCCTCGCGCACGCAGGCGCTTGCCGGCGTGCGCTCGGCGTATCGTTGGCGCGGTATCCAGTTGGGCAGTTACGCCGAATGGCAGCAAGCGCTGAGCAGCGATGGCTTGACGCTGGATGCCAGCTTCGTCGGGGTGGATGCGTGGGCACCGCTGCGTGGCATGCAGCCGGCACGCTCGGGTGGTCTGTTCGGCATCACTGCTGCAGCACCGGTTGGCCAGCAGAGCCAGCTGCGTTTCGGTTACGACCAGCGGGTGGGCGAACGCGGCGACGACCGTGCGCTGAGCCTGCGATACAGCGCCGATTTCTGATCGGCGCCTTGCCTGGCTGAGGCATGTGGTCCCTGTCCAGGCAGCGTGCCTGGACAGGGTTTCACTCGCCGCGCAGCTTGTGCAGGAAGCGCGGTGCGGTGCGGCCCAGCGGCAGTTTGAGCTTGCTGATGGCCTCGATGCGCGCTTCGGCAATCTGATCGGCCGCCTGCTGCGGCGAAACGTCCAGCTGCGTTGACAGATCGAAAACCTTTTCCAGGTTGTGATAGATGCTGCGGATCAGCCGCATCGCACGTTCGCGGTTGTAGCCGTCGATCTCCAGCGACACATTCATCACCCCGCCGGCATTCACCACGTAATCGGGCGCATACAAAATGCCGCGCCGATGCAGCTCTTCGCCGATGGCGGCGCTGGCAAGCTGATTGTTAGCGGTGCCGCAGATGATCTTGGCCTTGAGTTGCGGCAGCGTGTCTTCGTTGATGGCGCCTTCCAGCGCGCAGGGAGCAAATACGTCGGCCGATACCTGATGGATTTCATCCGGGCGCACCGCTTCTGCGCCGTATTCGGCCACGGCGCGGTCGACCAACGCCTGATTCAGGTCGGCCACATAGAGTTTTGCGCCGCGCTCCTTGAGCAGCTTCACCAACTCCATGCCGATATGGCCCAGCCCCTGGATCGCGATGCTGGCCTTGCCGACTTCTTCGTGGCCGAGCTTGCGGTTGAGCGAGGCCATCAGCGCCTGCAGCGCACCATAGGCCGTAAACGGGGCAGGGTCGCCGGAGCCGCGGTGCACCTGGTGCACGCCGGTGACGTATTCGCTCTCCAGGTAGATCTGCTCCATGTCATTGACGTCGGTGCCGACGTCCTCGGAGGTGATGTAGCGCCCGCCGAGGGTGTCGACGAATCGGCCGAAGGCGCGGAACAGCGCTTCGGTCTTGTCGGTCCGAGGGTCGCCGATGATGACCGCCTTGCCGCCGCCGACATTCAGGCCGGCCAGGGCGTTCTTGTAGGTCATGGTGCGGCTCAGCCGCAGCGCGTCGTTGAGTGCCGCCTCGCTACTGGCATAGGGGCGCATCCGCACGCCACCCAACGCTGGCCCAAGGCGCGTGCTGTGCAGGGCGATGATCGCCTTGAGTCCGGCATCGCGGTTGTGACAGAAAATCACCTGCTCGTGGCCGGTGGTATCGAGGGTTTCGAAAAGCATCGAAGGCTCCGCGGGGCTGCGTGATGTGCCTTCCCTGAAGCCGGGCATGCACCCGTGCCGTGGGAAACAAAAAACGCGACGTTTGCAGATCCTGTCCGATCACGTCGCGCTGCAACATTTTAAACCACGTCGGCAGGGGCTTGTGCATGAATCTGTTCACCAATGCCGATAGCACTGCTGGCGGAACCATAGCGTCCCCAACCATTTGCTGCCTGCCGGGACGTGGCCGCATGCGAACGCCAGCGACCGGAAACGCCTCCTAGAGTGGCCGACACCACGTAGCGAGCGGTCGTCAGGCGGAGGTAGGCGGCGCGCGCGGGACTGCAGTGGACGAGGGGGACCTGCTCATTCCGAGCACCGGCCGCGTGCATGCTCGCCTGGCGGTGAGCGCAGAGCCGCGCGTGGTCTTGCACGCGTCCTGTACGATCAGCGATCAGCGATCGGCGGACAGGGCTAGTTGCGTCAAATACAGACGCAGGTCGAATTCCAGCTGGTGATAGTCCGGGGTCATGTGGTTGCAGAGCTGGTAGAAGGCCTTGTTGTGATCGGCCTCCTTCAGGTGCGCCAGTTCGTGCGCCACGATCATCTGCAAGAACGGTTCCGGCGCGTCGCGAAACACCGATGCGATGCGGATCTCGCGGCTGGCCTTCAAACGGCCGCCGTGCATGCGCGAGATCGCCGTATGCGTGCCCAGCGCATGCTTCACCACCTGCAGGTGGTTGTCGTACATCGCCTTGTGCAAGGTGGGCGATGAGCGCATGTAGCGCTCCTTCATCGCCTTGACGTACTCGTAGAGATGGCGGTCGGTGCGTATCGCGTGTCGGTCCGGGTAACGCCGTGCCAGCACGGCGGCGAGCTTGTCCTGTGCGATCAGCTCGCGTACCTGATCCAGGACGGCGGGCGGATAGCCGGTGAGGTAGCGAAGAGTGTCCATGGCGATCGGTCGCGGGCAAGCGCGCATGATCGCCGATGTGTCAGCCACTGACCAATCCACGCGTGCGGATGCGTGACTGCGAACCAGTTGCGCATGCGCACCGAGAGTCGATGGGGCAAGCGCGTGCATCGGTTGCGTTCAGTGCGGCTTGCACGATGTCACGCGGATGCGGTGCTTCGCCGCGGAGGGGTGGCCCCGCGTGCAGCTGTGATCATTTCTCCAGAAGCGCGCACGGTTGCGTGGACGCGGCGCTTGCTCTGTGAATGCAATGCACGTATTGCAGCGTGTGTCAGGCGTATTCACGAGTGCGGCACATTCGAATCGGTAGCGTGCGGTGCATGTTTTGTGGCGCTGCGCCGCAAGCACACGATCAAACAACGGCACGGTGCCGATGAGGAGACAACATCATAATCAAGTGGGCCATCATTTTCGCAATTATCGGCTTGATCGCCGGTGCGCTGGGTTTCGGCGGCATGGCCGGCGCGGCGATGGGTATCGCCAAGTTCCTGTTCTGGGCGGGCATCATCATTGCCATCGTGCTGTTCGTGCTGGGCATGACGATTGCCAAGAAAGTGACCTGACGACGCATGCTGCACAGCCGAGCAAGCGCATTGCTGTGCGGCTGTGTTACCTGTGATGCGAAGGAGCGGCCAATGGCCGCTCCTTTTTTTCTGCCGAGGCGCTGGCCCGCATGTCAGCTGCAGGCGATCTCAAGCGTGGCGTACGCGACGCGCGCGCCTGGCTCAAACGCCGGTATCGTTGGCAGTGGTATGCAGGGCGATATTGAGTTGATCGATGGTCACGATCCAGTCGGCATCGTCGAGGCGTTCTTCACGCAACAGCTGGGATTGGGCAGGCGTCCAGAACGGTGCTTCTTCCAGGCGCATCTCGCCTGGCAGCGGGGAATGCTCGGCAATGAAGCTGCGAATGCTGGCTTCGTCGGACGGCAGGCCAAGCTGGGCGAATAGTTCGGAAAACGGGTGGACGGGCTGTTCCATTGCTGTTCCTTCGTAAGTGCGGATGACGGAGTGCCTGGTCACTTGCCGCCCGTAGCGGCAGTGGCGTTGGCTTGATGCTAGTGCAACCAGCTTGAGCGTACTGTGCACATGCGGCTTGGATTTGCCTGCGCGAATGACCATATGTGTGTCCAGACCAGCGAGGTGTAGCGATCATGGCGACCGGATGGGCGGGTGATGGGGCGGTACAGGACCAGATCGATGCCACTGTCGACGATGCAATCAAGCGCGCACGGAGTCAGTTGCATCACGGGCCGAGCCTGACGCACTGCGAAGAGTGCGAGACACCGATTCCCGAGGCGCGCCGCAAGGCAGTGCCCGGCGTGCACTTGTGCGTGAACTGCCAACAAGCGCATGACTTGGAGCAGGCTGCGCAAAGCGGCTACAACCGTCGCGGCAGCAAGGACGGTCAGCTGCGTTGAGTGGTTGAGGGGTCATCTCCACGATGCCATTGCGACCGCGATCCCGTACAGCGTCTCTATCGCAAGCGGGCAACGCAGTGGAGCTTGCTGTAGTCGTTGGGGCTTGCCGCTTGCCGACGAGGACGTGTTTGGGTTCTGCCACTGGCGAACTGGCCGCAGCAAAGCGGCTTCGCCTTGCGCCTAGTTGGCGTTGAAGCCGCCGGTCTCGCGCCAGCGACGCGTGGTGCGCTGGAAAAACAGGCTATTGGGGACTTGCAATACGCTGCCGGCATGGTCGCCGGTTTCTTCCAGCGTGGTGTAGATCACGTTGATATCGATCACACGTCCCTTCAAGCCGGGCTTGTCGCCGCCTTCGAGTACCTCGATGTGATCGTGCAGGCGAAACGGCCGCGTGGTGATGATCAGGAACGTGCAGAAGATATTGGACAGTACGCTCCATGCAGCGAAGAAGGCTACTGCGCCGACGGCTGCGAACCCGGTGAATGCGGTCCATAACGTGCCGCCCGAGACGCCGATGACCCGCAGCACCATCAGCAAGGCACTGACCGAAATGACGAAGCTGCCGACGCGGCGGATACCGATCATCATTTCGGCGGGCACGCTGTAGCGTGTGCACAGCCGCCGCAGCAGTTGCCGGAGCAGCAGGCGGACCAACGCGGCAACTGCCAGGATCAGCACGATCTTGACCGTCGGTACTGCAATCGCCAGCCATTCCGGATTCCAGTGGGGCAACAGGCTGCGGATCATGGCGGGCAACGCATCGGAGGCGGACATCGCATCGTGCAGGATCAACGGGGCGTCCATTGTAGCGGGCCAACTCTGCGCTGTAGGTGCGCAGAGTGAATGCATGCTCATCTGCGAATGCAGGAGTGCGGCAGATGGCAGGCACTCCATGAATGCATGCCGACGCGAGCATGCGGATGGAGTTGGTGGGTGCAAGCCCGGCGCGTTCGCGCGGGTGCGGCGCGAGGCGCCGACGCGCCCGCAGCGTCCGGTCGCCGCGCATCGGCAACCCGTGCGAAGTCATTGCGCGGGTCATCGCCAGAAGCGACACGACGTCGCACTGAAGTCGCATTCCTGCGCGATGCGTATGAATGACATCGCCGGACGCCAGAAACAAACATGCCACCTTGCGGTGGCACGTCGGTACAACAGTTCCACTTCGCGGCACCATGCATTGCAACCTGCCGCGTTGTTGGCTGCGTTAGGCGGCCTTGTCGCCGTCGTTGCGCGCCGGGCCGAAGTTGGTGGTGAGCACTTCGATCCGGCCGCCGGTCTTGCGGAACGCGGCGATGTCGGCAGCGATGCGCTCACGACTGAGCGGCTGCGACTTACCTTCGCTGCGAGCGATGCTGGGCTGGGATTTCTGCTTGGTCGCGGGACGTGCCATGTGGCCTCCTGTAGCGGGGAAGTGCGGTGACACCGCGTGCGGCTAGGGTGGCGCGCGCGGAAGCGGTGTCGAGAGTGCGACGGCGTTCGGTGCGCCATCGCGGTGGCACGCTGTGCGTGCCGTTGCAGGCAAGACGGCTAGGCGTCGAGCAGCAACCGCGCATTATAGGGGATGACGCGGCGGCGCGTGTTAATCGTCCGACGAATGGACTGCCTGCGCGGCCGCCCAGGCCAATCCCTGGACCACGCCGAATGACGGATCGCCATGCACCAGGCGCGATTCGGGGAACGCAGCGGCCACGGTCTCGCGGATATAGCCGGCCCGCGACATGCCGCCGGTGAGGAACACCGTCGCCGGTGCGGCCGCCATGTCGGCGCGTACCTGTGCCAGCAGGCCTGCCAGTTCGCCCAGATAACTGGAAGCGGACGCGACCAATGCATCGGCCTGCACGTCCACGCCCAGGCCGCGCTCGATGAAGTCGAGCGCGGCCTGGTGCCGATCCAGCTCGCTGAGCGCGATCTTGCAGGCTTCCACGCCGCGATACAGACGCGCGGTGTTGCCGGTGTCCTGCAGGGCCTGCAGGCGCTTGTCGAAGGGGGCGGGCACGTCCTGGTACTTGTGCAGGCGGAATTCGCGCTGTCGCGTCATGTCTTGCACCATCGCCGCCTCCACGTAGTGGTGGGTAGGCACGCGCGTGATGCCGCGGCCGAACAGCGGCATGTAGGCCGCCAGGCTCAGCGCCAGATCGATATCGGTACCGCCGCGCGCGATCCCCCAGGCACGGTGTACCTGCGGCGCAGCGCTGCCACCGACGCTGGCATGGGCGATGTCGGTGGTGCCGCCGCCGATATCCACCACCACGGTGTCGTGGCGGCTGTCGTGGCTGACGTGATAATGCATCGCGGCCGCTGCAGGTTCTTCGAGAAAATCCACGTTGTCGAAACCGGCGGCGATCGCAGCGGTCTGCAGGATCTCCAGCGCCTGCGCATTGCCGGCCTCACCGATCGAACTGCGAAATTGCACCGGCCGGCCCAGGGTGGCGCGACGGATGTTGATGTCGAACTGGCGCGAGGCAGTCAGCCGGATGTGTTCCAGCACATGGGTGGCGATGCCGGTAATGGTCTGGCGCGCGCGCGGATGCAGGTTGTAGCCCAGCATCGACTTGGGGCTTTGCACCAGGCTGCCTTCGCCCTCGAGAAAATACGCATCCAGCGCCTCGTCGCCGTAGACGGCGTTTTGCAGCAGGGCGGCGGAGGTGCGTGGCTCACGCACCTGTGCTTCCATCCACTGCCGCCGCACGATGCGGATTGCGTCGCGGCGCAGGCTGTCGTTGTTGGGGGTGCGGCCGGCAGCCAATGCATCGCGTCGGCCCGAGTCGATGAGCCGCTCCACCTCGTATTCCAGCGCTGGCGTCAGGCTGAAATCGTCCGGGTCGCGCATGGTCTCCGGAAAATACACCGTGGTGCGGAACTGCAAGGCCTCGCCGAAGCGCACCGGCACGACCTGCCCATCGACGATCGCCGCGGCGGCGGAGTTGCTGGTACCGAAGTCGATGCCGAGTTTCATGCAGACAGGCCTGAGAGCGGGTCGCGCACTTTACTACGCCTGCCGCACCTGCCGTCGAGACTGGCAGCGTCGGTAACGCCATGGCCAAACCCGAGCGTTGTGCTGCGCACTGGCCCGCGCCGCAGCCACGGGGGCGCGCGGCGCGCGCCGGGTCAGGCCGCCAGCTCGGCCACGTGGCCGTCGTTCAATTCCTGCGTGGTGGCCTCGCGCACTGCCACCACTTCGACCGCAAAGTGCAGCGTTTGCCCAGCGAGCGGGTGATTGCCGTCCACGGTGACCTGATCCGGGCCAACCTCGGTCACGGTGACCAGGACCGGACCCTGCTGCGTGCGCGCCTCGAACTGCACGCCGGGGACTACATCGACATCGGTCGGAAACGCATCGCGCGGCACCTGCTGGATGAGCTGCTCATGACGCGGACCATAGCCCTGTTCGGGCACGACGTCGGCGGTGAGCGTATCGCCCAGCTGCTTGCCTTCCAGTGCCTGCTCCAGGCCTGGCACGATGTTGCCGGCGCCATGCAGGTAACTCAGCGGCGTGTCGGGCGTGGAGCGGTCCAGCACCTGGCCGTTGTCGTCGGAAAGGGTGTAGTGAATGGTCGCAACGCGACCCTGGCTGATTTCCATTGGAAACCTCCATGATGGATGATCGAAGGGAATGCATCGGCTGATTCACGATGCGAAGAAGTGCCGCACGCACACCGTAGGCAATCGCACCGCATCATGCAACTGCAGCCGGTTTTGCGGTTGAGGCGGGGATCAGCTTGGCGGCACAACCGCCACGACCAGGCTCGTGCCAGATGCGTCAGCGCGACAACGGATTGAAGCGTGGTGTGCGTCGGGCTGACGTCCGCAGCGCGATCGGCGATTGCGGCGTTGGCGCTGCGTTCGATGGATCAACGCGGCGCCGTGGTGACCGACAGGCATGCATCACGACATCTGCATGCCGCACGCTTCGGTCTGCCTCAGTCGGGCTCTGTTCCGCTCTCGATCTGCGCCCGCCGTGCACGCCAGGTTTCCGGGGTCTGCGGCTTGACGAACAGTGCGGTAAGTTCGGGATGTTGCTGCTTGGCAGCGGCTTCGATCCGCCCGACGCAGGCCTCGATCTGCGGTGTGGTGCGGCTGTCTTCGAACTCGGCGCTCAATGCTGCCACCACCTGGTTGGGGCCCATTTGCATGGTGAGCACGCCATTGGCCGCACGCACGTCCGGGTCGCTGGCGGCGATGCGCAGCAGCGAGTCGGTGACATGCGCATGCGCCGGCTCGCCGATCAGCAGGCCCTTGGTTTCGCGCGCCAACAGGAATGCGGTAAACGCCAGCACCCCGGCGATGCCGATCGAGGCGATGCCGTCGAGCTCGGGCATGTCGAACAATTGCGCACCGGCCAGACCGAGCAGCGCCATCAGCAAACCGATCAACGCAGCGCTGTCTTCCAGCAACACGGTGAAGGTGGTGGGGTCCTTGCTCTGGCGAAATGCCTGGAAATAGCCCATGCGGCCTTTCTTGGAGCGAAATTCGCGCACCGCCACCACCCATGAAATGCCTTCGAACACGATCGAGACGCCGAGCACGCAGTAGGCAACCAGATGGCTCTTGGCCGGCTCCGGGTTACGCAGATGCACGATGCCTTCATAGAGCGACACGCCCGCACCCATCGCGAAGACCAGCAGGGCGACGATGAAACTCCAGAAGTACAGCTCGCGCCCGTACCCGAACGGATGGGTTGGAGTGGGTGGCTGCGCGGCGCGGCGCAAGCCATACAACAGCAGCACTTCGTTGACGGTGTCCACCAGCGAGTGCACGCCTTCGCTGAGCATGGCCGAGCTGCCGGAGATGCCGGCGGCGATGAACTTGGCCACGGCAATGGCCAGATTGCCCGCCAGTGCCACGTACACCACCACGTGCGAACCTTTAGGCTTGCCTGGACCATTGCCGCTGGCCGAGGGCTCGCTCTGTTCGAGGCGAGGGGAGGATGGGTTTGTGCGCGGGGAAGGGGACACCGGCTGATGGGACACGCGCGACCTGCGAGGCATTCGACAAGCGTCGCACTATCGCGCCATCGCCGTGCCGGGTGCGTGATCGCGTGGCAGGGCGGCTACAATCCACGCCCGCTTCGATCAAGGAATTGCATGCCTACCGTCCCCGCCTGTCCGCAATGCGGACTGGAGAACACCTATGCCGATGGCGCGATGTGGATCTGCGCCGATTGCGGCTTCGAATGGAGCGCAGGCGACGCCGCGGCAGACACGACGGTGGTGCGCGATAGCAACGGCAACGTGCTGCAGGCCGGCGACACGGTGACCGTGATCAAGGATCTCAAGGTCAAGGGCGCGTCGATCCCGCTCAAGCAGGGCACGGTGATCCGCAATATTCGCCTGGTCGAAGACGACGCCGAACACATCGAGGGCAACTCGGAGAAGATCAAGGGCCTGGTGTTGAAGACCTGTTTCCTGCGCAAGGCGTAAGCGCGGTTAACCAATGGCGCTGCAATGTGGGTGGGCGCGACGTCAATGCGCGATGTTGACGAGTGCGCAATGTACCTGTGGATGGGGCACTGCTGGCCAGTTGCGCTAATCGCGCGGATACACCAATGCCACCATGCAGCCGGTGCCGATGTGGCTGGCAGGCCACGGCCAACGAACGGGCTGCCGAGCAGAACCGCAGCGAGCAGGCGCACATTCTTGGCAATGAGCGTGCTGCATCGTCGGCCAGCGTTGCGTGCTGGCAATCGCGACGGTAGCGCGCATGCGCCGCGGCGAGGTCACGTGTCGTGATGGGGGCGTTGCGGATCGGAGGCCCAGGTGACGAATGTCGGGCGCGCCTGGCAACCGGCGAAAAACCCAATGCCAACAACGCACGATCCCATGCGCGCGTGCGATGCGCAGGATGCCAGCAGCGGTTCGCCCGGCAATCGCCGATAGGCCGCATAGCGCCAGCGGCCGGCATGCGAGGGAGGCAGCCGATATCCGTCAACAGCAGGCATGCAGTGCATCGGCGTCACCCACAGCGACCGCACCGTGCGCTGGCAGGTGCGGTCGCGTGGTCAGTCGCTGATCAGGCGATCACTCCGGCAATGCGGGGTAATCGGTATAGCCCTTGGCACCGCCGCCGTACATCGTTGCCTGGTCGAGCTCGGCCAGTGGCGCATTCTCGCGCAGGCGACGCACCAGGTCCGGGTTGGCGATGAACGGGCGGCCATAGGCGATCGCATCGGCGTAGCCGCTGCTGATGGCGTGTTCGGACATGCCGCGGTCGTAGCCGTTGTTGGCGATCCAGGCGCCGTCGAACTTGGCCCGCAGCGCGGCGTAGTCGAAGGCGATGTTGTCGCGCGGGCCGCCGGTCGCACCCTCGATCACGTGGATGAAAGCCAGCCCGCCGATCAGGTTGAGGCGCTCGACCGCACGTTCGAACAGCGGCTGCGGGTCGGAGTCGTGCGCGCCGTACACCGGGGTCACCGGCGACAAGCGCACGCCGGTGCGCTCGGCGCCAATTTCATCGGCAATCGCCTGCACCACCTCGGCAAGCAGGCGGGTGCGGTTTTCGATATCGCCACCGTAGGCGTCGGTGCGCTGGTTGGAGCTGTCGCGCAGGAACTGGTCCAGCAGATAGCCGTTGGCCGCATGCACCTCCACGCCGTCGAAGCCGGCATCGATCGCGTTGCGCGCCGCGATGCGGTAGTCCTCGATCAAGCCGGGGATTTCGTCCAGCGCCAGCGCACGCGGCTCGGACACGTCTTCGAACCCGTTTTGGGTGAAGGTCTTGCCCTCCGCGCGAATGGCGCTGGGCGCAACCGGTACTTCGCCCGGGGGCAGCACACTGGTGTGCGAGACGCGGCCAACGTGCCACAGCTGCAGCACGATCTTGCCGCCGCGACGATGCACTTCGTCAGTGACAGCGCGCCAGCCCTCGATTTGTTCCTTGGTATGGATGCCGGGCGTATCGAGATAGCCCTGGCCCAGCGGACTGATCTGGGTCCCTTCGGCCACGATCAGGCCGGCGGTGGCGCGCTGGCCGTAGTACTCGGCAGCAAGCGGCGAGGGCACCTGGCCGGCGACGGCGCGGTTGCGCGTCAGCGGGGCCATGATCACGCGATTGGCAAGATCCAGTGCGCCCAGGCGCACCGGGGAGAACAAGGGGGATTGAGTGGATTTGGACATCAGCAACCAGTCGATTTGATCACGCGCCAGGCGCGACGCCGCGCCGATCGCGGTGCTCCGTAGCGATGGTGGTGGAGTGAAGCAGATTCGAGCGATGCAGATAGGACACAGCGTCCCTGTCGCGTTGAACGCGGCGTAATTGTGATGGATTAGGCGCTGGCGCCCAACCGAGTCATGGTGTCGCGCTTTCCTGCTCTGCTGCATTGCACAATAATAGGCCGCCCTGCATTTCTGGAGTCGGGCATGACCGATGCCGATCTTTCTTCGCCACGCGTGTCCCGGCGCGATTACGTGCTGATCCTGCTTGCGCTGGCGATGGGCGGCTTTGCGATCGGCATCAGCGAATTTTCCACCATGGGCCTGATGACGCAGATTGCGCAGGGCCTGCAGATCACCGAGCCGCAGGTCGGTCACGTCATCAGCGCGTACGCATTGGGCGTGGTGGTGGGTGCGCCCTTGCTGGCGATCCTGGGCGCGCGCTGGCCGCGGCGCACCTTGTTGCTACTGTTGATGGTGTTCTATGCGCTGGGCAACGTGGCCAGCGCATTGGCGCCGGGCTACCACGCCATGCTGCTGTGCCGCTTCATCGCCGGGCTGCCGCATGGCGCCTACTTCGGCGTTGCGTCGCTGGTGGCCGCATCGATCAGCCCGCCCAATCAACGTGCCACTGCAGTGGGGCGCGTGTTGTTGGGTTTGAGCGTTGCGCTGCTGGTGGGCAACCCGCTGGCGACCTGGCTGGGGCAAATCGTGAGCTGGCGCTGGGCCTATGCATCGGTGTCGGTGATTGCGCTGGGCACGGTAGCCGCTGTGGCGGTCCTGTTGCTGCCGCAGCCGGAGGAGCCGCGTCAGCAGCCGCTGCGCGAATTGCGCGCGTTCAATCAGCCGCAGGTATGGCTGGCATTGGCGATCGGGGCGGTGGGTTTTTCCGGCATGTTCTGCGTCTTCAGTTACCTTGCGCCGACGTTGACTGCGGTGACCGGCGTCACCGCAGCGCGCATTCCGTTGGCGATGGTGGCATTCGGCGTGGGTGGGGTGCTGGGAAGCATCCTGGGCGGTTGGTTGTTCGATCGCATGCAGTTCCGCGCGGTGCCGGTGTTGCTGGTGTGGTCGGTGGTGGTGATGTTGACGTTTCCGCTGGCAGCGCAATCAGCCGTGTGGGTGTTCGTCTCCGTCGTGGCGGTCGGCACCATGGGGGCCTTGGCGCCAGCCTTGCAGACACGCTTGATGGACGTGGCGGCAGAAGCGCAGACCCTGGCCGCAGCCTCCAACCACGCAGCGTTCAATACAGCCAATGCATTGGGTCCATGGCTGGGTGGCATGGCGATCACGGCGGGCTGGGGGTGGACCTCCACCGGTTACGTCGGCGCGGCCACCGCGCTCGGCGGGTTGCTGGTTTATGCAGCGGCGGTGTGGCAGGAACGTCATCAGCAACGTACGGTATTGAGGAGTTGCTGAGTTGCCGGTGCCGCGATGCGTCGAGCGTCCGCGGCGCCGTTTTGCTCAGGTGGCAGCACTTGCGCCGCTCTGCGGCGATCCGCAGCAGACCACGTGGCGTCACTACAGACATCTCACAGGGGGCCGGCGAGACTTCGCGCTCAATCAAGCGGACCGAACAGTGCCATGACCGAGTTCACTCCACCACCGTGGAAGCGCCCCAATCCCAAGGGCAAGGCGAAGTCGACGCCGTTGACCGACGCGCAAAAGGCAGCTGCCAAGCAGCGTGCTGAAGAGGCGGGGCGGCCGTATCCGAACCTGGTTGACAACATGTGGGTCAGTCGCCAGCCGAAGTGATCTTGACCTGCTGTTGGCATGGATGAACTGCGATTCATCGCCTGCACGATGGCGTGAGGATGATACCTACATCGCTCACATATCGATTATGCGAGCGACGCGAGGATGAGGCCGTACACAACGCGGCGGTACTGCAATCAACCCATCGATTGACTCACTTTCCGATGCATGCGCAGTGATCGCACAGCGCAGCGTCGGCCCATCCCAACAAGGAGCCCTACATGAGCATTCAGAGCAAGACCGAGCATAGCCTCAACGACCTCATCGCCATCTCGCGCGACGGCAAGGACTTCTATGAAGAAGCCGCGGCCAAGGTGGGCGATGCGGAGCTCGCAACGCTGTTTCGTCGCATCGCTGGCGTCAAGACCGATATCGTCAGCAGCCTGAGCAGTGTGGTCACCGCCGTTGGCGGCACGCCGGAACAGCACGGCACCCTGGTGGGCAGCATGCAGCAGTTCTACGGCAAGGTTCGCGCGACCCTGGGCGACACCAAGTACGGCTATGTAGCCGAGCTGGAAGAATCCGAAGACCGCCTGTTGAAGGCGTTCGACGAGACCATCGCCGACCAGGACACCCCGGTCGCTGCACGCGACGCCGCGTTGCGCCTGCTGCCGGAAGTACGCGCTTGCCATGACGTCATGCGTAACCGCAAGCATGCGATGAAGAGTGCCGCATAAGCTGCGCGCGCATTGAACCGATGTGCATCGTCACCGATCGGATGCAGCTCGGGAGCAAAACGATAAAGGCGGAAACGGGCAGCATACGCTGCCCGTTTCTTTTTGTGTCGCGGCGCGAGTGCAGGACCTGACACCGCAATCGCAGTTCCACGCGTACAAATAGGTTCCACATCCGCGTCATGCGTGCCGGCATATTCGGCACGCGTCGGGTCTGCTAGTATCCGCCGCCCTTCTTCAGGCAGGCCCGCGTTGCGCGGTCGTGGCATCCATCCATGAAGCAACAGTTCCTGTACCTGTCATCGGCCGAGGCGCAGTTGTCGCTCGGACTTGGGGAAGAGAAAACGACCGAACGTCTGTTTTTCGCGGTGATGGCCGATGCGCCCACTGCCGAACATGCCGCGCGGATTGCCGACAGCCTGTTGCGAGGCGGGCACGCCGAAGGCAAGCCGCTAGCGCGCGAGCGGCTGCATGTGACCCTGCATCACCTGGGCGATTACGCCGGTGGTCTGCCGCCCTCGTTGGTGAGCCGCGCCAGCCAGGCCGCGACGCGCGTGCAGATGGACGCCTTCGCCGTGGAGTTCGATCGCGTCGGCACTTTCGGTGGCAGGCGCTCGCAACTTCCCTGCGTACTGCGTGGCGAGGAGCAGGTGCGCGGGCTTTACGAGCTGCAGGGCGCATTGGGAAGGCAGCTGGCGCATGTCGGCATTGCCGGCGACGCGCAATACACGCCGCACATGACGCTGCTGTACTGCAATCAGGCGGTGCCGCAGCGGCGCTGCGATGCGCTTGCCTGGACCGTGCGCGACTTCGCGCTGGTGCGCAGCTTTCTTGGCCAGTCGCGTTACCAGATCGAAGGCCGCTGGTCGCTGCGCTGATGTGCACAGCCGCGCGCACGCGGTAGCCTGCGGACATGGACATCGCTACGCCATTGCCATTGCACGCCGACCACCTGGCCGCACTCGAACAGGCCTATGCCACGCCGCCGCGCGCTTATCACCACTTCGGCCACGTCCGCGCGGTGCTGCAGCACTATGCCGAGGTCGCAGCCGGGCCGGGCTGGCAGCAGCCGATAGAGGTCTGGCTGGCGGTGCTATTCCACGATGCGGTGTATCAGCCCGGGCGCAGCGACAATGAAGCGCAATCGGCACTGATGGCGTCCGAATCCATCCCGCGCTGGTGGCCGCAGGCGCCGGTGGATGTCGGGCGGGTGCATGCGCTGATCCTGCTCACGGCCCGGCATGGGCAATTGCAGCCTCAGGACGTGGATGAAGACGCCGCGCTGTTCCTGGACTGCGACATGGCGATCCTGGCCGCGCCCGCGGCTGTATTCGATGCCTACGATCAGGCCATCGCCGAGGAGTATCGCGGGCACGTACCCAGTGTGCTGTGCCGGCTCAATCGCCGTCGGTTCCTGGCGGGTGTGCTCAAGCAACCGCGCATCTTCCTGAGCGATTACTTCCATACCCACCACGACAGTGCCGCGCGCGCCAATCTGCGTCGGCGGCTGGGACGCTGAGCGTGCCCGTCCGGTCCGGGCCGCATGCCCGGCTGAGTCCGATGCGCACGCTACAATGGCCGCATGCACGACAGCGCTGCTTCCAGCCCAGACCCACGCCCGATCGCCCCGCAGCCGCCTGCGCCCAACGAATGTTGTGAAAGCGGCTGCCCGCTGTGCGTGCATGATCTGTACGCCGAGGAGCTGACGCGTTACCGCCAGGCCCTGGCAGCGTGGGAAGCGCGCCAGCCGGCGGTCAGCCGCCCCGAGGCGCAATGAGCAAGGTGCTGCGCTTCGCGCTGCAGTCCGGAACGATTATCTTTGAACCACTTTTCCCGATGGTGCGACATGCGACGACTTGAAATGTGGAGCGCGCTCTGCGGCGCGGCGATGGTGACGCTGTCGGGCATGGCTGCCGCGCAGGCGCCGGAACCGGTCAGCCACGGCCGTTTCGAGCAGGTGCCGGTGCTGATGCCCAGGGGCGAGCCGCAACGGGTGGTGATCTGGCTGGCCGGTGCGGGCAATGCCGCCAAGCGCCAGGCCCAGGCAGAAAGCCTGCGCGCCGACGGTGCGATGGTGGCGGTGGTGGACACCGCGCACCTGTACGCCGTGCTGCGCAAAGCCGGCGGCACCTGCACGTTCTCGGTCGGCGATGTGGAAAATTTCTCGCGCTACGTGCAGGCCTTCTATCACATCCCTACCTACCGTCTGCCGCTGCTGGTGGGCGATGGCGAGGGCGCCGCGTTGGCCTATGCGATCGCGGCCCAAGCCAAGCCGCATGTATTGGCCGGCGTGCTGACCGACGGGCTCTGCCCAGCCACCGTGTCCAACCAGGCGATCTGCCAGCCGGGTGTGCGCCCGGGGACCAATACGCTGTTGCCGGTGCCATTGCAGATTCCCTGGGTGCTTGCGGCCAGCCAGGACAAACGCTGTCCGGCGGCTGCCGAGGAGGGTTTCCTCCAGCAGGTGCCGCAGGCGCGAACCTTCCGGCGCTCAGCGCAAGGCGACATCCTGCCCGGCCTGCGTGCCGCGGTCCGTTCGCTGGGCGAGCAGAAGGGCGTGGCGTTGCCGCCGCCGCCGGGCGGTCTGGCGGATCTGCCGGTGGTGGAGCTGCCGGCCAAGCCGGACGGCGACAGCGACGACGACACGTTCGTGATCTTCGTTTCTGGCGATGGCGGTTGGGCCGGGCTGGACGAAGAAGTGGCCGACGCACTCGCCGCGCAAGGCATTCCGGTGGTTGGCCTGGATTCGCTGCGTTACTTCTGGACCGAGCGCACGCCGCAAGGATTTGCCGACGACCTGGATCGCATCGCCCGCATCTATGCGCAGCGCTGGGATCGTCAGCGCGTGGTATTGATCGGGTTTTCGCAGGGGGCCGACGTGCTGCCGGCAGCCATCAACAAACTGCCGGCGGCGACCAAGCAGAACCTGCGCATGACGGCGCTGTTGTCGGTCGGCAAGCTGGCCGACTACGAATTCCACGTCAGCAACTGGTTGGGCTCGGATGACGAGGGCCTGCCGATCGCACCGGAAGTTCAGCGCCTGCCGGCCGGCACGACGGTGTGCATCTACGGCCAGGACGACGACGATGCGCTGTGCCCAAGCCTGCCCGCAAACGTGGCCAGGCGGGTCGCACTGCCGGGCGATCACCACTTCAAGGGCGATTACGCAACCCTGGCCAAGACGATCATGGACCAGTTGCACGCGCTGTCGAAGCCGTAAGGCTGGACATCGTTTGATCTGATGGCGCCGACCATGGCGCCTGCCTTGGCCTTGGTCGGTTGTGCGGTGCCGCCTCCGGTCTCGGGGCAGGCTGTAACTCCATCCCTGGAAACTCGGTGGCGGCATTCATGCCGCCATCCAGTCCCGCCCCGAATGGCACACCGCGCTTCCATGATGTGCGGCAGCTTGCTGGCAAACCGGCATTTCATGAACTGGAATGCGCCTGGGATTTCGACATCCGCGCTGGTGAGCGGCGAAGCAGTGCCGCCAGATCGGCATGCCTGCCGCCAGCGTCCCGCCAGGCTTACTCCTGCCGTCCAGGATCGGCCGAGATCAACCGGGTGACATCCAGCAAGGCGGCCGGCAAATGCATGCCGCCGGGGGCGACCAGGTAGCGTGGACGCCAGGCCGGGGCGAACTTCGACTTGAAGCGGCGCAGACCGCTGAATCCGTAAAAACGCTCGCCGTGCCGCGCAACCAGGCTGGCGAAGCGGTTCCAGCGCCCGGCCAGGCGATGCTCGGCCAGGCCCGACAACGGCGCCATGCCCAGCGAGAACCGCGTGTAGCCGTTGGCCTGGCCCCACAGGAACAACTCGATGAACAGGAAATCCATGGTGCCCTTCGGTGCCTGCGCGCTGTGCCGCATCAGGTCCACCGAGAGTTCGCCGCCGGCCGGTGCCCACCACACGTTGGCGAATGCCACGATCTGTCCTTCGGCCTCGGCCACCGCCACCGGGAAGCGACGCAGGTAATCCGCATCGAAGCTGCCCAGCGAAAAGCCTTTCTCTTCGCCGGATTTTTCTTCCAGCCACTGTTCCGACACCTCGGCCAGACGCGGCAACACCTCCTCCACCTGGTCGGGCTGCAGCATGCGGAAGCTCAGGCCGCCGCGCTTGCCGCGATTCCAGGCCTGGCGCAGGTCGGCGCGGTCGCGGCCTTCCAGGGTAAAACCTTCCAGCGGCACGATCGCCTCTTCGCCCAGCTTGACCAGGGTCAGCCCCATGTCGAGATAGGTCTGCCAGTACCGTTCGCCGACCTGGTAGAACACCGGGCGCAGGCCCATGTGGTCGGCCTCTTCGCGGAAGCGCCAGATCAGCGCGCACGCCACCTCTGGCGGGCCGACCGGGTCGCCCATGGAAATCAGCGAGCCGCCATAGCGCTGCATCATCACAAAGCCACGGTGCTGCTCATCCAGCAGAAACGCCTTGTCGCCGGTCAGCGCCAGGCAGGCCTGGGTATCGGTGCTGGTGGCCAGGATCGGTGCCAGCGTCTGCAGCGTCTGTGCATCGGCCGCCGGCATCGGCCTGCGCCCGCCCCGCAGCAGGCGCGCCATGCCGAACACGATCACGCCCACGCACAGGATCAGCGCGGCGCGCAACGCACGCGGCGCATTGGCCGAGGTAGCGAACTGCCACCACAGATCGTTGCTGTATTCGACATGGCTGTAGACGAAGAACAGCAGCCAGAACGTGGCCACCAGCACCAGGCCCAGGTTGCTCAGCCAGCGCCACGACCAGGCTTCGTCCAGCAGCGCGCCCTGGCGATAGAACTCGCGCCGCGCCGCCCACAGCGCAACCGCTGCCAGCGCCGCCGACAACGACACCGAGATATGGCTGCCGCGCAGCAGCGCCAACGGCGGCAGCAGCAAGCACACGCCCAGCGCCAGCACCCAGGCCGCATGGCTGCGGCGCTGCAGGCCCTGGCCGATCAGCAGCAGCAGCATGCCGCCCAGACTGACCAGCAGATGCGAGGTTTCGATCAGCGGCAGCGGCGCCACTTCCTGGCGCGCGCGCGGTGTCGGCAGGGTGCCGTCGATCACCAGCGCGGCACCCACCGCAAACACCGCCAGCGCCAGAATCTGCGGCAGCCACGGCCGCAGGGTCTTCCACACGGTACGCGCGGTGCTGGCGCCGACGCGTACCGGCGCGCGCAGCCCGGAGGCGGCCGCCATGACCACCGAGATCAGCAGTGGCACGATGTAATACGTGACCCGGTAGGCCAGCGCGGCCGCCAGGACCGCGGCGGGGGTCACGTGCGGCAGCAGTTTGAGCAGGCTCCACTCGAACACGCCCAGGCCGGCCGGCACGGTGGAGATCAGCCCGGCCACCACGGCCACCAGCCAGATGCCGATGAAGCCGAAGTAGCCGGTACCGGGCTCCGGTGGCAGCAGGACGTAGAACGCGGCCGCGGCCAGGCCCAGCTCCACCACGCTCAGTGCGGTGACGCCCAGCACCGTGGTGCGGTCCGGTAACCAGAACCGGTGGGTACGGATGCCGAACTCACGGCCCTGTTTACCGACCAGTACCAGCATGGCCCCGTAGCCGACCAGCAGGACGATGCCGGCGATGCGGATGGCCTGCGCGGTAATCGGCAACGCGCGCGCGGCCGCTTCCGGTTCCAGCAGCAATGCCAGACCCAGCAGCACCCAGGCCCCGAAGATGAAGCCCAGGGTGCTCATCAGCACCACCTGGCCGATCTCGGCCAGGGTCAGGCCTACGCTGCCGTAGCCGCGCAGTCGCACGGCGCCGCCGGTGAGTGCGGCAAAGCCCAATGTCTGCCCGACCGCATGCGCCATGAAGGCGGTGATACCCACCCGTGCCGGGTGCAACTGCTTGCCGGTGCGCTTGAGCCCCACCCAGTCGAAGCCCACCAGGCACGCGTAGCTGCTCAAGCCGAGCAGCAGCGTCAGTGCGATCTGCCCCGCGCCCAGCGCACGGAATGCATGCCGGATCTGGCGGTAACCGTGGTCGGTGAACTGCGACGACAGCGCATGCAGGGCCATCGCCAGGATCGCCAGACTGATGACGACCGGCAGGGCGCGACGCCAACCGCTGGCGGACGTTTCGGAAGACGCGGGGGTATCCGTCATGAGGGCAACGGGATCTGCTGAAAGGGAAGGAGGATGCATGCACGAGGTGTGCCGCGGGCGCGTTTGCAATGCATGGGCCGGTCGGGTTGAGGGTGCATGCAGCGTGGTTGCGAAGGTGCCGACATCCAGTGAACGCCTGGTTCGATCGTACCGACACAGTGTCTGTGCGGGCCGGCCGCGCGCATCATAGGGCAAAGCCGCACACGCGTGCCGAACGAACACGACAGGACCGCCATGACAGTTGGAAGGCAGACAGGCTGCTGATGCGCAATCCACCCGATTCCCCAACGTTCGCGCCTCGCGCGCGGGCCATGCCGCCGCGCTGGAGCGGCCACGCCGGCCGCGTCGCCGCCATCGCGGGCATGGTCTTCATCGGGCTGGTGCTGGTGCTGCAATGGTTGCGCCGCGATCTATGGTGGGTGGATGCGCAACTGAGCGCCTATCTGCACGGCCCGTATGGCTTGTTGCTGCGCACCGCCTACTGCCTGCTGGCCGCCAGCATGGCGTGGCTGGCACTGGGTCTGTATGCGGCGTTGGCGCCGGCCGCGCGTAGCCGCACCGTGCTGGGTTTGTTCTGGATGGCGGCAGTGGGCCTGTGCATGGTCTCGATCGGCGACAGCTGGATGCCCGAGCTGGCGCCGGAGGCGGCCGCGATGGTGCACGTGCTGTCTGCGGATACGACGTTTCTGTGCGTCATTGCGGCGGTGCTGCTGCAGTCGTGGTACTTCCGGCGCGATGTGCGGTGGCGTGCGCACTTTCCGTCGGCCTTCCTGCTGGGCTGGGCAGCGTTTGCGGTGTTGCTGTTCCATGTCACGGTGACCAGCGCACCCTTGGGCATCAGCCAGAAGATCGCCATCGTGCTGATCGTGGTCTGGATGGTGCGCGCGGGCACGGTGTTGGCGCGCTGCGAGCGCGACGGGGCTGCACGCCTGCCGCATTCGCGGGACAATGCAGGGGTCAATCAACCGTAGGAAGCCTGAAATGCTGCAGCGATTCGATGCCGGTCCGCGTATGTCCGAAATGACCGTCCATGCCGGCGTGTGTTACCTGGCCGGCCAGATTGCCGAGGACACCAGCCAGGACATCACCGGGCAGACCCGCCAGGTGCTGGGCGAGATCGGCAAGCTGCTGGCGCTGGCGGCCAGCGACAAGACCAAAATCCTGCGTGCGGAGATCTTTCTCGCCGACATCGCAGACTTCGATGGCATGAACAAGGCCTGGGACGAGTGGGTGCCGCACGGCTTCACGCCTGCCCGCGCTACCGTTGAAGCCAGGTTGGCGCGGCCGGAGTGGAAGGTGGAAATCGTGGTGACCGCCGCGACGGGCTGACCGCGTTCCTGGGTGCGGCGCTTGAAGCGGTGCGCGCGATGGCACGCAGCGCTTCAGCGCAACCAAGTGCCTGCTGTGCGGTTGTCGCAGTGCGCGCACGTACGCACGCGCGGTGCATGGTGGCCGGCAGTCATGTTCGCAACGACTGCCGGCGGTGCAATCAACGTTTGACGAAACGGTAGTGCGCCACGCCCCATTCGCGGCCCTGGTCGTAGCCGAACAATTCCGCGCAGGCCAGCCAGAACATGCGCCAGCGCTGCCACCAACGCTGCGCGTCGTCGCCGTAGGTCTGCTTCAACAGCGGCATGATCTGGTCGCGGTGACGGTCCTGGTTTTCCAGCCAGGCGTTGGCGGTCTTCTCGTAATGCTCGCCCGACAGCACCCAGCGTTGTTCGATCACCACGTCCTGCTGGAAATGCAGCAGGGTATCGGCCGCCGGCATCAGCCCGCCGGTGAAGAAATGCCGGCCCATCCAGTTGTCTTCGCCGGCCACTTCGAACGGGTAGGCCAGATCGCGGTGGCAGAAAATGTGCACGAACAGCTTGCCGCCCGGTGCCAGCCAGCTGCCGACGCGTGCGAGCAGGTCGCGGTAGTTGCGCATGTGCTCGAACATCTCCACCGAGACCACGCGGTCGAAGTCGCCCGGTGGCAGGGTCAGCGCGTTGACGTCGGCAGTGATCACCTGCACGTTGCTCAGCCCGCGCACGCGGCACTGCTCCAGGATATGCGCGCGCTGCGGGCGCGAGTTGGACACCGCCGTGATGCTGGCGTTCGGATAGCGCTCTGCCATCCACAGGGTCAACGAGCCCCAGCCGCAGCCCAGTTCCAGGATGCGCTGACCATCGGCCAGTTCGGCACGCTCGCCGTACAGCGCCAGCATGCGTTCTTCGGCGGCATCCAGATTGGGCGTGGTGGCGTCCCAATAGCAGCTGCTGTACTTGAGCCTGCGGCCCAGGCACAGGGTGAAGAACTGCGGCGGCAATTCGTAATGCTGGCGATTGGCCGCATCGGTTTCGATCGCGATCGCGCTGGCGCGCAGGCTGTCGATGAAGGCGCGCTGGCGTTCGCCGCTGGCATCGGCATCGTTGCCGCGCTCATCGCGCAGGCGCTGCGCGCACAGGCGACGGATGCCGTGGCGCAAGACGGCATCGGGCAGCACACCGGATTCGGCGAGCCGCGTGGCGAAGGCTTCTTCAGGCTGCGCGGAGGGCGGGACGGTAACGGTAGACATGCAACTCTCCAGGCAACTCAGGACGAAGGGGGAAGTGGAAAGAACGCGCTGGTGCTGCGCTGGTACTGGGCATAGTCCTCGCCACGCGAACGCAGCGCCTGCTGCTCGGTGTAAGGAATGCCGGTGAAGCGATACAGAAACACGAACATCACCACCGGCCCGAGCGCGCACAGCGCCACCGGCCACGGGCCGGCACCGACGGCCAGCGCCAGATACGCGAACCAGTGCACGAACTCGAAAAAGTAATTGGGATGGCGCGAATAACGCCACAGCCCGGCGCGACAGGTCTTGCCGCGATTGGACGGGTTGGCCTTGTGCGCCGACAACTGCCGGTCCGCCAACGCCTCGCCACCGACCGCGATCAACCACACGACGATCGCGATGCCTGTCCATACGCTCCATTCAGCATGTGGGTTGCTCGCAGCGGCGAGGAACGGCACGGCGAACAGCACCACCACCACGGCCTGGGCCAGGAAAAAACCGAGGAATTTGCGCTGGCTGCCGTTCCAATGTTCGCGCAACGCGCGGTACCGGCCGTCTTCGTGCGGGTCGCCGAAGACGCGCACGCCCAGGTGCAGCGCCAGACGCGCCCCCCACACGCCCCCAAGCACCGCCACCAGCACGCGCGGCAGCAGTGCACCATCGGCCATCCACGCACAATACGGCGCCGCCAGCGCCAGGCAGCCCGCCCACAACACATCGACCGGGCCGGCGTTGCCGCTGCGACGCTGCCACAGCCAGCCGACCACCATCACCACGCTTGCGAACACGCCCACATGCAGCAGCGGCCAGGCATTCATTGCAGTTCTCCAGTGGGGTCATCGGGCAATGGTCGCGCCAGCCGGCGTGCATACAGCGACAACACGCCGCAGGCCACGCCCCAGCCGATGCCCACGGCAAGCACGGCGTGCAGGGAAGGCGATTGAAATTCCACCGCGTGCCAGCCGCGTTGCGCCAGCCAGTACGAAAATGGCCCGAAGATGGCGCCCAGCAGCACTGCCAGCCACGGCCGCTGCATCGCCGCGGCCAGCGAATGGTTGAGGGTGAGCGCAAAGCCCAGCCACAATGCCAGGATCCACGGCGGCGCCAGCAGGCTGCCCGGCCACGGCGCGGCGTAGCGCACCCAATTGCCCGCTGCGAGCGTGGTGTCCAGCAGCAATCCCAGCGACAAGGCTGCGACCATCAACTGCACGTCGCCGGGTGAGCGTCGCGATGGCCACAGCTGGTACAGCGCAAAGACGGCCAGCGCCAGCAGCGTTGGCCAGATGCGCGCATGCGCAGCGGAACCGACCGCTATCAGCCACAGCACCTGCAGGCCGAGGTAGTTGCCGAGCTGCTTCATGCGTCGGCGGTGAGGCCCGGCACGAATTGCGGCGGGCGTGCATCGGGCTTGTTTAGCCACAAATGCACATCGCCGATCGAGCGTTCCAGAAAACCGGTCTCGCAATAGGCCAGGTAAAACTCCCACATGCGGATGAAGCGCTCGTCGTAACCCAGCGCACGCACCTGCGGCAACTGCGCCATGAAACGCTGCCGCCACGCGCGTAAGGTCAACGCATAGCTCGGGCCGATGTCTTCCAGATTGAACAGGCGCAGATCGCTGGCGCGCGCGATCGCGCCGGTCATCGCCGCGACCGAAGGGATGAAGCTGCCCGGGAAGATATGCCGTTTGATGAAGTCCACCGAATGCAGCGCCTGTTTGTAGCGGTGGTCTTCGATGGTGATGGCCTGGATCAGCGCTTCGCCATCGTCAGCCAGCAGGCTGCCGACCTTGGCGAAGTACGTGTCCAGATACTGGTGGCCGATGGCTTCGATCATCTCGATCGAGACCACGCGGTCGAAGCGGCCTTCCAGGTCGCGGTAGTCGCGCAACAGCACCGTCACCCGATCGCTCAGACCCGCCGCGGCGATGCGTTGGTTGGCCAGTTCGAACTGCTCGCGGGAAATGGTGGTGGTGGTGACGCGGCAGCCGTGTTCGCGTGCGGCGTGCAGCGCAAAGCCGCCCCAGCCGGTGCCGATCTCCACCACATGATGGTGCGGCGCCAGGCACAGTTTCTGGCAGATGCGTTCGAGCTTGCGGGTGGCCGCGCGCTCCAGCGCCGCTTCGCCCAGCGCCTCTTCGCCATCGACAAAGATGGCCGACGAGTACATCAGGTTTTCATCCAGGAACAGCTTGAACAGCGGGTTGCCCAGGTCGTAATGCGCGGCGATATTGCGCCGGCTGCCGCTGCGGGTATTGCGCGCAAACGCATGCAGGCTGCGCATGGCCCAGCCGCCCAGGCGCGCGGTGCCGGTCTCCATCGCGTCCAGCCGCTCGCGGTTGCGCAGCAGCAGCCGCATCAACGCCACCAGGTCGTCGCACTGCCATTGCCCATCCATGTACGACTCGCCCGCACCGACGCTGCCGTTGAGCGCCGCCTGCCGATAAAAGCCGGGGTCGATCACGCGCAACTGCATCTGCAAGGCCTGCGCGCCAGTGGCCGTGCCAAGCGTGGTGACAGTACCGGCTTCATGCAGCTGCAGCTGCCCATCGCGCAGTTGCCCAAGCGTGGCCAGCAGGCGCTTGCGCAGCAGACGGTCCGTCCAGGAGGCCGCGCGCGGCGCAGCGTGATCGGGCAGGGACGTGGCGTTCATCGGGGTTCTCGCACAGGCGGGTGAGGGTGGTCGTGGACCGGGTTGCCGCGCAGCCACAGGCGCAAGGCCTGCCAGTGGATGGCGATCACCACCCACACCGTCATCAACGGATAAGCCAGCAACGTGCGCGCCAGGTTGCGCGCGCTGAGCGGTTGACGTTGCAGCACCATGGTGGCGTCGAAGCGGCGCGTGCTGCTGTTGTCGATGGCACCGCCGGCATCGTCGCCAACGGCGTCCAGCACATCCATGTGCACACGCAACTGCGCATCCGGCACGCTGAAGCGCCAGTCGTAGCGCTGCTGCATGCCCATGAACGGCGAAACGTGGAAGCGCTTGTCGAAGCGCCACGCATGCACATCGCGATGCGTGCGCGCCTGCGCGACCGGCAGTACGTAGGTATGGCGTTGCTGCCAGGGCGTGTTGGTGATTTCTGCCACGATCCAGCGCAGGCTGTCGTGGCGATCGAAGCAATAGTAGAAGCTGACCGGGTTGAACACGTGACCGAAATAGCGCAGATGCGTCAGCAGCCGGATCGCGCCCTCGGGACGCTCGCCGGTGTGCGTCTGCACGCAGTCGCGCACCGCCTGGTCCAGCGGAATGCTCGCATCGCCCAGATAGTCGCTGCGCCGGAACTGCGCCAGATTGGCGCGCCCCACCGACCACAACCAGCGTCGTGCGAACACCTGATCCAGCTCGGACAGATCCAGATACATCAGGAACAGGCGATAGCGGAAATGCAGCGCCTTGGGCATGAAGCGCCGGTGCCGCACCCAGCCGGTGTAGATCGCGCTGCGCAATGGCCCCGCCACGCGACCGGCGCCGCTGCCCTCGGTAGGGGGCAACGGCACCGCGTCGGGATGGGCTTCGCGCAGCAGCTGCATCACCAGTGCACTCCCAGGCCATGCGCGACGTCCACGCCGCTGCGCAGGCCGTCTTCGTGGAAACCGAAGCCCCACGCGGCGCCGGCAAACCAGGTGTGCTGCACGCCCTGGATGTCGGCCTTGCGCGCTTGCGCTGCCACTGCCGCCGCGTTCTGTACCGGATGGCGGTAGCGCATGCGCCGCAGCACCTTGCCGGGGTCGATCTCGTGGTTGCGATTGAGGCTGACGATGAACGGCTGCGGTGACGCGATCGACTGCAGTGCGTTCATCCAGTAGCTCACCGTGCAGGCGGCGTCCGGGTCGGCCGGCACGTGCGCGTTCCATGCTGCCCAGGCGCGACGGTCGCGCGGTAGCACGCTGGCATCGGTGTGCAGCACGGTGTCGTTGTCCTGGTAGGTGATGCCACCGAGGATGTGTTGTTCGGCCGGCGTGGCATCGCTGAGCAAACCCAGCGCATCGTCGGCATGGCAGGCCAGCACAACGTGGTCGAAATGTTCCTCGCAACGCGAAGCCTTCAGCACCACGCCATTGGGCGTGCGGCGGATTGCCTGTACCGGCGTGGACAGGCGCTCGATCACCTGCCAGCGCCGCCGCAGCGCACGCACATAGCTGTTGGACCCGCCACGCACCACCTGCCACTGCGGGCGTCCGCTCAGTTGCAGCATATGGTGATTGGCCATGAAGCCGATCAACTGGCCCATGGGAAATTCGAGAATGGTCTGCGAGGGCGAGGACCACAGTGCGGACGCCATCGGCACCAGGTGCTGGTCGCGGAACGCATCCGAATAGCCGTGCCGCTGCAGATACACGCCCAGCGTGCTGAAACGCTCATCGCCGTGCAGCACCGCCGGTGCCTGGCGATAGAAGCGGCGCAGGTCGGCCAGCATGCCCCAGAAGCGCGGGCTGAGCAGATTGCGGCGCTGGCAGAACAATCCACTCAGGCTACCGGCGTTGTATTCGAGCCCGCTGCGTGCATCGTGGACCGAAAAGCTCATCGTGGTCGGCTGCGCGGCCACGTCCAGCTCGGCGAACATGCGCGTGAGCAGCGGGTAGTGCTGCGGATTGAACACAATGAAGCCGCTGTCCACCGCATAACGCTGACCTTCCAGGTCGATGTCGTGCGTGTGCGTATGCCCACCCAGATAATCGGCGGCCTCGAACAAGGTCACCTCGTAGCGCCGCGACAACAGCCATGCTGCACCGAGGCCGGCGATTCCGCTGCCGACCACGGCAATTCTGCCCTCGCTCATCGCTTCACCCGTTCGGCGCGCTGGGTGAGCAGCTTCGGCATCGGCTTGAGGTCCCACACCAGCCCCACCCACGACATTGCGGTGAGTCCATACCAGGTCATGTCGTATTCCCACCATCGCAATCCCTGGCGCGCCGAGCCTGGGAAGAAATGGTGATTGTTGTGCCAGCCTTCGCCGAAGGTGAGCAATGCCAGCAGCCAGTTGTTGCGGCTGTCGTCGCGGGTGTCGAACCGCCGGCTGCCGAAACGATGCGCCAGCGAGTTGATGGTGAAGGTGGCATGGAACAACGCCACGGTGGAGATCACAAAGCCCCACACCAGCAATTGCGCGCCGCTGGTCTTCAGCGCGGGCGCAGCCACTGCCAGCCAGTCGCCTAGCAGGTACAGGCCCAGCGCCAGCAGCACCGGCATCACGATGTCGAAGCGGTCCAGAAAACGCAGTTCGGCAAAGCGGCGCAGATCGGGAATCACGTCCCAGTCGGTGCGGAAATTGCGCGGGGTCAGGAACCAGCCGGTGTGGCTCCACCAGAAGCCATGCTGCGCCGGCGAATGCGGGTCGCGGCCGGTGTCGGTATGCCGATGGTGGTTGCGATGATGCGCCGCCCACCATAACGGCCCGCGCTGCACGCAGGTGGCCCCAATGGAAGCGAACACGAATTGCAGCACCCGCGACGTCTTGAACGCGCGGTGCGAGAAGTAGCGGTGATAAAAACCGGTGAGCGCGAACATGCGCAGCGCGTACAACGCCACCGCCATGCCCACCGCAAACCAGGACGCACCGACCCAGAACACTGCCAGGCAGGCCAGGTGCAAGGCGATGAAGGGCACCGCACGTAGCCAGTCGATGCGATCGGCACGCGCTTCGTCCAGGGGCTCGTCGGTTTGCGAATCCACCCAGCGCCGCAGGCTGCCGACGCGTGCGGCCAGGCCGCCACGCGGTGGTGCGGTGGCGGGCTGCGGCGCTGCGGCGTGAGGGTCCAGGCCAGTGCTCGGCACGCGTGATTCTCCATAGAGTAGTCGTGACCCAGTACGGACGCTGCCGGCAAACAGATGCACCAGGCCGCTTGATCGTCGCACGCATGGGTGGGGTTCGCTTGGCGTCGCGAACGAATCGCGCAGCTGCGCACACATTGCCCGCGCCAGAGAAGACAGGCGCGGATGAGGCTGTTTTGGAGAGCCCCGCCTGCGGAGTGCCTGCAGGCGAGGTCAGGCGCACTGGATCAGGGAGCCATCGCCAGCGTGCTGATGCCGCCCTTGGCCACCACGGTGCCGGTGGCAACGCCACCGGGTGCGCCGCCTGGCGGCTCCAGCGTGACGGCCAGAATGGCCTCGTTGCTCAACATGGACATCAACTGATCGGGAATCTGCGCACGGCGTGCACGTTGATCGTCGAAGGTGCCCATCGAATGCGCCTTGCCATCGGGGGTGATCAGCCACAACTCCGGCACCTTGCCGGCCGTGGCGGTGCGGTCCAGCGGCGTCACCGTGATGGTGTGCTTGTCGGCGTCCATCAAGGCCACATAACCAGGGCGACCGTCTTCGGTGGCCAGGGTCGAGGTCATGGCGATCCCGGTCGCGGCAGGTGGATTGGTCGCAGGCGGGGTGACCGGGGTCTGCACCACTTCGCCGGTCGACGGCGGTTGCAACGGTGCCGGCGGCGTACGCAGGTTGAGCAGGGCGAGCACGCACACCGCTGCCGTGGCCAGGCCACCGACGCTGGCCCAGCGCCAGAACCGCACGCTGTTCCACAACGGCGCTGCAGGCGCGCTCGTGCTGACCGGTGCTGCAGAGGGCACCGCGCGCAAGGGCGTGTCGAAGCCCAGCGCCTGGCGCACGCGTACCCACACCTGGTCCGGTGGCGTCTGCGCCACGATTTCCTCCAGCAGCGGCGCCAGCAGTTCCTGCCATTGCAGCACTGCCTGGGCGAACTGGTCGTCGGTGGCGATGCGTTGTTCGGCCGCCAGGCGTTCTTCTGCGCTCAGCAGGCCAAGCACGTATTCGCCGGCAAGCACGTCGCGCGGCGGTTCCTGGTCGATGGGAAAGGGCGTACTCATCGTTCCAGACATGCCTTGAGTTTGGCCAGACCCCGACGGATCCAGCTCTTGACCGTGCCGATCGGCGTATCGGTGCGCGCGGCGAGTTCTTCGTAGGTGATGCCTTCGAAGAACGCCGTGCGAATCAACTCGCTGCGCGGCGGTTCCAGCTCGGCCAGGCAGTGATCGATGCGCCGGCGCGTGCTGGCGCGCTCGGTGCGATCCAGCGGCGAGGCATCGCTGGCACGCAGTTCGCCGGCATCGTCCAGCGCCACGTTGCGGCGCTGCGGCGCGTTGGCGCGCAGATGGTCGATGGCCTTGTTGCGCGCGATCATCGCCAGCCACGTGAGCCCGCGTGCGCGGCTCGGGTCGAACTGTCCGGCCTTGTGCCAGATCAGCGTGAACACGTCCTGCAGCACCTCTTCGGCTTCGGCACGTTGCGGGATCATCCGCAGGCACACGCCGAACAGCTTGGCGGAGGTCTGCCGATACAGCGCTTCGAAAGCATGCCGGTCGCCGCCGGCGGTTGCGGTCAGCAGGCGTCCGGTCTCATCGTCGTCGTGGCCAGGAATGGCACTCATGCGGTCGGGCGTTGGGTGAGGTGGGGGCGATGCTACCGGACTGGGCCGAGCGTGTCTTTCACTTACGCTGGAACCACAGCAGCACCGCGGCAAGCAACAACAAGATCTCCACCCCGGCAAGCGCAACAGTGGGCGTAGAGACCGGCCACAAGCGCGAGAGCGAGACGCTGCGGAACAGCACGATGGGGGCATAGAACGCCAGGGCGACCACCAGGCCGGTGCGGGCTTGGTCGATCCACGCGAAGTAGCCGAACAGGAACGCCATGCCCAGCTGCAGCCCGCCGTAGATGACCAGATACTCCGACTGCCCGGCCGGCGAGAGCTGGGTATAGCCCACGGCCGTTGCGGTCTTGGCTGGAGAGAGCGTGCACCACACCGCCAGGACGAAATAGAGCACTGCATTGATCCAGAGATAGGCTTTTGCCACGACGCTGCTCCTGTACGGGGAATGGGGGCCCGGGCCGTTGTACGCAAGCGCGCGTGGTCGGACGTGAAGATGGCGCGGGCGTGGTTCACGGGGCGCTGCACGAGGTGGCCAGCGGCTGCTCGCGCGCCTGACGTAATTCCTCGGCACTGGCCGCGCGCGCTGGGGTGTCCGGAAAGACGATGCGCACGCGCGGATAACGGCCGTTCGCATCGCGCAGATTGCCGACCCCGCGGAACTCGAGCAGCCGCTTGTCGGCGAGCGAATAACGCACCTCCAGCGATGGCACCGCCGCGCCGTACCAGGCATCCAGACTGATGCGGAAGCGCCGCTGGCCGGCAGCATCGCCCAGGCGTTCGACCCGGAAGCCCAACTGCCGCTGCAGGCTGGGCAAGACGAAGTCCACCTTTTGCGGCGCACGTGCAATGGCGTCCCACTGCTCGCGCAGGTAGGCGTCGAACCCGGCATCGATCACCCGCGCGCCGCCGCCAGGCGGCAGCGCGGTGCGGCGTTCGGGTTTGCCTGGGGCGAGCTGATACATTTCGCGTGCGCCATTGCGTTGGCGCACGCCTTCGCGATACCCGTCGCGTCCATCGATCAGGCTGAAATCGGGCGAGCTGCCGCCGCCATCGACCTGCTTGCGCGCGAACGCTCGCCCGTCCGGGCAGCGGTACAGCACCAGCCGCCCGCCGCCGTCGAGCAACCAGTGCGACTCGCGATACCGCAACGCGCCGCTGTCGCCATCGAACGCATCGCCATCCACCCGCGTCACCGCGGCTGCGCCGAGCGGCACGCTGGCCAGCACCAGCAGCAACAGCGGCGGAATCGGCCGGCAACGGACGGTGAGCGCGGCGAGGGTGGCGGCAAGTGGACGCATCGGCAGATCCTCGATGGGAGTGCCTAGCAATACGGGCGCGGCCGCAGCACGGATGCGCCAGCTGCGTCAGGACGTTCCTGACGGCGAGGTGGTTGTGGGCGCCTGGCGCGGCTAGCCTGGAAGTGGTTGGTGGCGGCGTTGATGGCGCTGACGGTGCTGGCGGCGGCATGGTGGTGTGCCGTGACGAGTGGGCTTGCCGCAATGCGCGAACGAGAGTGACAACAACCGGTGCCACATGCCAGGGCGAGCGCGCATGGTGCAACGTTTCGAACGGTGGGCGCATGCGCAGCGCGATCACCTGGCCTGCTTGGGCTGCGTGGCTCGCGAGCGATGGCTGCCAACGGTCCGCAGTATGGGGCATCGGCATGTCGGGGCGCAGGTTTCGTGCGCATGCCGACGGCGCGCAGCCAAGCGCCGTTGGCACCCGGATGGTTGCACGAATGCCAACCCGCCTGCGGCGGTGTCGATGCTCTTGGTGCTGGCCTTTCGACCTGGATGCGGCAGACCACTGATCGATCAGTGGCATCGCCTGCATGTCGCGCTTGCTCGAATCTGCCTTGCGCAGCAGGTGACCATGCATGGAATGCATGCCAACCCATGACCACAGGCATCGGCTGGACGCGGCATCGCGCCAAGCGCTGCGCTCAGGCGGTTGGATGCAACTCGATGCAATCCACCGGGCAGGCCGGCAGACACAGTTCGCAACCCGTGCACAACGGCGCGACCACCGTGTGCATGTGCTTGGCGCCGCCAACGATGGCATCCACGGGGCAGGCCTGGATGCACTTGGTGCAGCCGATGCAATCGGCTTCCACGATCCAGGCCACCTGCGGCAGCTTGTGTACGCCGCGACTGCGATCGTAGGGACGTGGCGGCACGCCCAGCACCTGCGCCAAGGCACGTGCCCCGGCATCGCCGCCGGGCGGGCAGTGATCGATCGTCGCCTGGCCATCTGCCATCGCCTGCGCATACGGACGACAGCCGTCATACCCGCATTGCCCGCATTGGGTCTGCGGCAGCAGACGGTCGAGGCGTTCGACCAGATCGGGTGCAGGGGCAGGCATCGCGGTCATCTCAATGCAGCAGATTGCCGCGATACCAGCGTTGTTGCGCAAGCGCGAGCATCGGTTTGTCTTCCCGGCTGTCGCCATAGGCGTGCACGCAGTCGTACCGATGCAGCTCGTATTGACTGCGAATCCGCGCGACCTTGTGCGGCCCGCAATCGCCGTCGGCGTAGCGCCCGCTCAAGACACCTGCAGTGTGTTCCAGCCGATTGCAGATCAGCGACAACCCATGCTGGGTGCACCACGGTTGCAGATACAGATCCAGCGATGCCGACACCAGCACTACTTCATGTCCCTGCGCCTGATGCCAGTCGATGCGTTGCATCATCTCCCCGCGCAGCATGCCCGGCAGCGCGGCGCGTGCGTACTCGGCGCCATGCGCGTCCATCTCTTCGAGCGAGCGGCCGCTAAAGACCAGTCGCGTCACCCGCGCGCGCAGTGCCGCTGCAGACACCACGCCCATCCGGAATCCCAACACCCATGGCCCCGCCTGCCATCTCGCCGCCGCAATCTGCGCCGGCGTTGCCACCTTGCGCAGGAAACGGCCATAGCTGTCGCAAGTGGTGATGGTGTGGTCGAAGTCGAACAGGGCCAGGTGCATGGAGGCTGGGATTGGGGAGTCGGGAGTGGGGATTGGTGAGAAGCCTGGTTTTTTGGAGCTTGCCTTCTCCCGTTGGGAGAAGGTGTCCCGCAGGGGCGGACGAGGGTACGCGCGAAGGCACATGTAGCTGGAACGGTACCAGGGCTTGGCCCCGTACCCCCATCCCAACCCCGCTCCGCGCCCCGGCCCGCGCTGGCAGCGCGGGCGCTCCAAGGCATGCGCGCCAGTGGCGCGCAATCCGTGCCTTCTCGCCCCGGCAGGAGAGGGGCTTTAGGGAAGGTCTGAACAACGAGACCTGACAGGGCGGAAGGTGGCGTCGTTCCGAAGAGTGGCTTTTGGAACTTCGGA
>NZ_JAGHWU010000043.1:0-54037 GCF_017746145.1 Xanthomonas sp. D-99
ACACCATGGCGCTTGAATTGAATGCAAACCGCCGCATCGGCCTGGCGCTGTTGTGGCTGGCCTTGCTGGCGGTCGCCGGATTCTGGTTGAGCGAAACGCTCAAGGTCACCGGCGATCTGCGCAAGTTCATGCCTGCCCCGCGCACGCCGGCGCAAAAATTGTTGATCGAAGAACTCGGCGAAGGCCCTGGATCGCGGCTGCTGCTGATGGCGTTGTCCAACAGCGATCCGGTCACCTTGGCCGAGCAGTCGCAGCAACTGCACCAAGCGCTGTCCGCACAGCCGGCGTTGTTCGAACTGGTCGGCAATGGCGGCAATGCCGGGTTGGAGGCGATTCCCAAGCGCTTGCTGCCGTACCGCTATCTGCTCAGCGACAGCTTCGACAAGACCCCGCTCGACGCGCCCGCGCTGGAAGCGGCGTTGCAGGCGCGCGTGCAGGATCTGGGCTCGCCGGCGGCGGCCATGGTGGAGCCGTTGCTGCCGCGCGACCCCACGATGGAACTCCTGCATCTGGCCGACACCCTGCAGCCGGCAGTGATGCCGCGCACGCGCAATGACGTGTGGTTCGATCGCGCCGGCACCTCGGCGCTGTTGATCGTGCAGAGCCGCGCGGCAGGCTTCGACCCCACCGGCCAGCAGTTGGCCTACGACGCCGTGCAAGCGGCCTTCGCGAAGGTCAGCAAGGGCACCGCCACCCAGCTGACGCTGACCGGACCGGGCGCATTCGCTGTGGAAATCACCGCGCGCACGCAGGGCGAGGCGCAGTGGATCGGCACGCTCGATACGGTGGGCCTGGTGTTGCTGCTGCTGGTGGCCTACCGTAGCTGGAAGATTCCGGTGCTTGGCGTGTTGCCGCTGGCCAGCGCCGGTCTGGCCGGCCTGGGCGCGGTGGCGCTGCTGTTCGACGGCGTGCACGGCATCACCGTGGCATTTGGCTTCACGCTGATCGGTGTGGTGCAGGATTACCCGATCCACCTGTTCAGTCATCAGCGTCCCGGTCTGGATCCGCGCGAGAACGCACGGCATCTGTGGCCGACGTTGGCCACCGGGGTGGTCTCCACCTGCATTGCCTACGTGACCTTCCTGTTCTCCGGCGTGGACGGCCTGCGGCAGCTGGCGGTGTTCACCATCGCCGGCCTTGCGACCGCCGCGGTCACCACGCGCTGGCTGTTGCCGGCCCTGATCGATCCGGCCCCGCGCGATTACGCGGACTCGCGCCTGCTGGCGGTGCTGTGGCGTGGCATTGCGCGCCTGCCGCGGCCACGCATCAGCCTGGCGGTGATGGCCGTGATCGGCATTGCGGTGATCGTGTTCGCGCCGGGGCAGTTCTGGCAAAACGATCTGTCGAAGCTAACCCCCGTGCCGCCCAAGGCATTGGCGCAGGACACCCATCTGCGTCAGGAACTGGGCGCGCCGGACGTGCGTTACGTGCTGGCGCTGCCGGCAGCCAGCGATGAGGCGGCGTTGCAGGCCAGCGAGCAATTGCGCCCGCGTCTGGATGCGCTGGTGCGCGATGGTGCGTTGCTCGGTTACGACATGGCGGCACGCTATCTGCCCAGTGCCAGGACCCAGCGTGCGCGACAGGCCGCATTGCCCGATGCTGCGCAGGCGCGCGCGCTGACCGAGCGTGCTGTGGCCACGACGCCATTCCGCAGCGATGCGTTTGCGCCGTTCCTGCAGGATCTGGACGCCGCCAAGCGCGCCGCACCGCTGCGACCGAAGGATTTGAGCGGCTCACCGCTGGCCACGTCGGTCGGTGGCTTGCTGCTTGGCCGTGGCGATCGCAGCACCGCGCTGGTGTCGTTGACCGGCCTGCGCGATCCGGCGGTGTTGGCGGCCGCCGTGCAAGGCAGCGGCGCGCAATTGCTGGATCTGAAGGACGCCTCCGAATCGCTGGTGGCCGCCTACCGCGGACGCGTGCTCGGTGCGCTGGTCCTGGCTGCCTTGTTGCTGGCAGTGACCGTGGCGATCGCACTGCGCAGCCCGCGCCGCATCGTGCGCGTATTGCTGCCGATGGCGCTGACGACGGTGCTGATCCTGGCGATCCTGCGCGGCGCCGGGGTGGAGCTCAATCTGTTCCATCTGATCGCGCTGATCCTGGCCGCTGGTCTGGGCCTGGATTACGCGCTGTTCTTCGATCATGCCGGCGACGATCACGCCGACCAACTGCGTACGCTGCATGCGTTGATCGTCTGCAGCCTGATGACGTTGCTGGTGTTTGCGCTGTTGGCCGCGTCCAGCATCCCGGTCTTGCGTGCCATCGGCAGCACAGTGGCGCTGGGCGTGTTGTTCAATTTCATTCTGGCCTTGCTGGTGTCGCGCGAACCGGCGCTGGAGCGCACCGCGAACGGAGAACCGCATGCAGGGACGTGACGCAATCGCTGCGCTGATTCCGCACCAGGGCAGCATGTGCCTGTGGGAAGAAGTGATCGAGTGGGATGCGCAGCGCATTGTGCTGCGCAGTCACGCGCATCGCAGCGATGCGCATCCGTTGCGTAGCAACGCGCGTTTGCGCGCGCTGCATCTGTGCGAATACGGCGCGCAGGCCATGGCCGTGCATGGCGGGTTGCTGGGCCGCGAATCCGGCAAGCCGGTACGCCCGGGCATGCTGGTAGCGCTGCGTAGCGTGGAGGTGCACGTGATGTATCTGGACACCTTGCCGGATGCGATCGACTGCCAGGCGCAGGTGTTGATGCAGGGCGAGGACAGCCAGCAATACAGTTTTCGCCTGACCCATGGCGAGCAATTGCTTGCCGAAGGACGCGCCACCGTGATGCTGGGCGCCGCCTGAGGCCTGCGCTCAGGGATTGACGGGTGTCTTCGCCGCGATCAGCGCGCTCAGATTGCCGACGCCGGGCAGGCGATGCGCATACAGCCGCGCGATGTCGCCGCCGCTGTGCAGATGCTCGAAATGCTCCAGACCGATCGACAGGAATTCCGCACTGCCATCGTGCGGCGTCTTGATCTCGCCGACTTCGAGTGCCTTCAAGGCGCTGATCCAATGGAAGGACTGGCCAGCGTCTTCGCGATTGAAATAGGCGTACCAGACCGGAATGCGGAACAGCCGCTCGAACGCCACCGCGCGTCTGAGTTCATCCTCATAGGGCAGGCTGTAGCAGGTGTTCTTGTACCTGTTGCGGTTCTTGACGTCGATGGCGATCAAGCCGATCGACTCCAGCAGCAGCAGGAAATCCGGCCGTTTGACCGCTGTGCCGAACAACGGCGCGAAGGTCTCCGGCGCCTGGCAGATGGCCACATAACTGAAGCCATGTAACTGCAGCCACGCGTTCATCGCATCCTCGCCCTGCTTGCCCAGTTCGATCAGGGTCACTGCGCTCATGTGGTGCCGCTCCTTGTCGCCGCGCACGATCGCGCATGTCGAAACGCTAGCAATCCGACGCGATGGCGCTCAAGCGCCCACTGTCCGATGTGCGGCCTGGTCGAGAAAATGCGCCACCGCCGCGTGCTTCGATGCGCGTGTCTGTCTGCGCGCAGGCGGGTTGGTCTACGATAACGCTCCCACCCTGCGCATGCGGTCCTTGCCTTATGAACTCAGTTGCACGACGCGCCATCGTTACCGGCGGCAGCGGCGATCTTGGCGGTGCGATCTGCCGCCACCTGGCTGCGCAGGGCCGGCATGTGATCGTGCACGCCAACCGCAACCTGGCGCGTGCGGACGAGGTGGTTGCCGCGATCGTGGCCGATGGCGGGAGCGCACAGGCAGTGGCCTTCGATGTGGCCGACGCGCAGGCAAGTTCGGCGGCGCTGGAGAGCTTGCTGGAAGCTGGCCCGATCCAGATCGTGGTCAACAACGCGGGCATCCATGACGACGCGCCGATGGCAGGCATGAATGCCGAGCAGTGGCACCGCGTCATCGACGTGTCATTGCACGGTTTTTTCAATGTCACCCAGCCGTTGCTGCTGCCGATGGCGCGCACGCGTTGGGGCCGCATCGTCAGCGTGTCGTCGGTGGCGGCCGTGTTGGGTAATCGCGGGCAGACCAACTACGCCGCCGCCAAGGCCGCGTTGCACGGTGCCAGCAAGTCGCTCTCGCGCGAAATGGCCAGCCGCGGCATTGCAGTGAATGTGGTCGCGCCCGGCGTGATCGAAAGCGAGATGGTCGGCGACAGTTTCGCGCCGGAGGCGATCAAGCAATTGGTACCGGCCGGCCGCGTCGGCAAGCCCGATGAAGTGGCCGCGCTGGTCGCCTTTCTGTGCTCGGACGTGGCCGGCTACATCAATGGCCAGGTGATTGGCGTCAATGGTGGCATGGGCTGAGAGCGGCTGGTCTGCGACGTTCGCTGCAGGGCCCTTGCCGGCCCACCGTCGCAGGACACGCTGCAAGCATGTCCTGGTAAGCGCTTACGCGGCATCCATGCCGCGTAAGGTCCCGCGGCGGTGAGGCGGCAAGGGCCAATCTGGATGGCCGGTGCGCATGCTCACGAGCAACTGCTGGCTCAGCTCCGGTCTCTTTTATTTTCATGACCAGATCATCATGACCAGATCACGGTGGCGCATCACGCGAGGGTCAAGAAGTGCAGGTCATGCCAACTTGCCGTGTAGCTGCTCTAAAGCTCACGCCGCGTCGGCGTACCAGGCCGCAGTAAGAATCGCCTCGCCGTTGGCGCCGGCGGTCAATGACTCCAGGCCGTGGTCGGGCAGGTCCGGGTAGCGCTGGCGTGCCTGTTGCAGGATCTCGCGCGCCAGTACCGCCATCTGCGCGACATTGCCGTGGACACGTGCGACAAATGCATCATCGTCTAGCGTGTCGTTCAATGCGCCGTTGAGGTCGTTGAACCAGCCGATCAGGTATTGGTCCAGCAGCCGGCCATTGCCGGTGGCGATGCCCTGGGCGGTATTGCGCACGCCCCAATCGTGCAGCACCTGCTGCATTGCCAGGTTCATGTCGCGCGCGTGCAGGAAGTCGTTCTTCATGCGCGAGAGCAGACTGAGATGGGCGATGCGCCCGCTGCAGAACAGCGGCGCCAGCAACGACCAGTAATAGGTGTAATCCCAGATCACCTTGACCGGCATCACCTGCTCGTCGCCGAACAGCGCGTACTGATCCTGATACAGCGTCAGGGTGTTTTCGTAGAACGAGAAATACAGCTGCTCGTACAGCTCCACATACGGGCTAAGCGATTTGCCGGCGCGGTCGCGGCCGATCAATTCGCAGATGTAGGTGTTGGAGATGGCGATGAAGTCGCTGCCGGGCGAATAGAACGGATCCAGGAACACGCCCGCTTCGCCGGTCAGTGCCCAGCGCTGCGGCGAGAACACCTGCTTGCAGCCATAAGAGAAGTTGCGCAGGAACAGAAAGTCCTGCAGCCGGTAATCGGCCTGGTCGAGCGTGGCAGCGACCTGCGGCTGATGCGTGCGCAGCCAGGTCATCGCCTTCTCGTGGGTGTTCATGCCCTCCAGCGGATGCAGGTCTGCATCGCAGACGATGCCCAGCGAATGCGCACCCGACGACAACGGGATCAGCCAGAACCAGTAGCCCGGCCCGCACATGTGATTGGTCGAGCGCCAGCGGTCTGGTGGCGTGCAGCGCTGCAGCCAGCTGCTGTCCTGCGACCAGCCGTTGGGGTCGATCAGGCCTTCCACACGCCACCACACGGCATTGGCGTTGTGGTCGTTGTCCTGCGCCAGGCCGAGCTTGCGCTTGAGCAGGCCGGCGCGTCCGCTGGCATCCACCACCCAGCGCGCACCCAGCGTGCCCGGCGTGCCATCGCGTTCGAAGCGCACGGCGTGGTCGGTGTCGTCTTCGGACAGGTCCACGCCCTTGACGCTGCAGCTGTCGATGAAGGCGATGCCCTGTGCACGCGCACGTTCGCCCAGGAAATTTTCGAAGCGGCCGCGGTCGATCTGCCAGGACGGCGTGGGCAGGATCTTGCTCACGCCCAGTTCGGTGCAGCGGTCGATGTCGTGGCGTTGGTCGGAGAAGAAGAAGCGGAACCCGAACTTGCGGATCTGCTCGGACTCCAGATGCTCGCGCAGGCCCAGTACGTCGGCAAAATAATGCGCGCCGATTTCCACCGTGGATTCGCCGACCTTGAACGCGGCCTCGCGGACCGGATGCGCGCGCCGTTCCAGCACGGTGATGGCAAGCGCCGGATCGCGCTGCTTCAGTTGCAAGGCCAGGCTCAGGCCGGCCAGGCCACCCCCGGTGATCACGACATCGGCGCGCGGTGCATTCATGAGGAGTGATTGCTCTTGGTGACCGCAGGGACAGTAGCAAATTCGCCATCGGGATCGTCAACGATCACCGGGTTGGCGCGCACGCGGCGATATTCGCGCCACACATGGCCGTATGCCCACACCTGTTTGACCACGTGCGAGGTGATATTCCACAGGTCGCGCACCAGCCGGAAATGGCTCTTGCGGAAGGTGCCCGGCGAGGTACCGGCGTAGCGGGTTTCGATCGGCACGGCGACTACGCGCGCGCCGGCCTGGCGTGCGGCCGAAATCAGCAGCTGCGCTTCGAATACGAAGCCTTCGCCCGGCACGTTGGGCAGGGTGAACACCGAGGCCGGATACAACCGTTGGCCGCTTTGGCTGTCGATCAAGCGGAAGCCGCACCCCCAGGCAATGCCCCAGTCGCCGAAGTCGTTGCCGATGCGGCGGATGGTGGGCTGGGTGGCGCGCTTGCGCATGCGCGCACCGATGATCACGCAGCCCGGGTGGCGGTTGGCGGCGGCCAGCAGGCGCGGGAAATCGGCCGCCTTGTGCTGGCCGTCGCCGTCCATGGTCATCACCGCGCGCATGCCAAGACGCTGTGCTTCGGCGAAACCGCTGCGCAGGGCAGCACCTTTGCCCATGCGCTGCGGGTGACGGATCAGCGTGACCGGCATGCCGGCGATGCACTCGGCAGTGCCGTCGTCGGAGCCGTCGTCGACCACGATGACCCGAGAGCAATAGGTCAGCGCGTCGGTGACCACTTCGCGGATGCGCAGCGCCTCGTTCAAGGCCGGCACCAGGATGGCGGTGTCCTCGCGGCTCAGCGGTTGCCGGCTCATGGCCGGATCTCCACGCGCAGCACCCGGCCCGGTGCGGCATACAGCGCCACGCTGCCGCCATTGCCGGCCAACAGGTCCAGCAGCGGCAGCATCGGCGCCATTGCATTGCCGGCGATGTGGCGCGACAGCGCGCCATCGCCGGGCGAGGGGGCGCCGTCGTCCAGATGTGCGTGCAGCTGCGGCTTGCCGGCCTGGCCGGGCGTGCCCAGCACCAATGCGCTACCAAGCAGCCCCTGGCTGGGGGCGACACGCCCGAGCGGCCCGACCGAACGGGCGTCGTAGCTGGCCAGCAGCACGGCCTGCGCGCCGGCAGCGCGCTGCACCAGCGCTTCCAGCAGGCCCTGCGCGAAGCTGCCCAGGCTGGCGCTCATCGCCGTGGCCGGGGTCATCGCGCCGGCGCCGATGGTCCAGTAGCCGGCTGCGGCGTTGTGTACCGAGTTGTGGAACTTCGTTGGCGAAATCGCCAACGGGTCGCTGGCCAGCGTGGTGCACATATAGTCGGAGATGGCCAGATCGCCGTAAGTAGAAGTAAAGATCGACGGCAGGCTGGCCGGATCGCGGCCGGCGGCGCCACAGGCGGCCAGCGCAGCTTCCAGCGACACGGCGACCGTGTCCGGTGCCCGCCGGCGCTCGTTGGCGGCCAGCAGCTGCGGCGCCGGGCGGGCGGGGGTTTCCTGCAGCGCGCCGCCGCGTGCGAAGGCGCTGGCAGCTTCCCAGTTGGGCAGACCCTGGGTCCAGAAGCCGATCCCTTCGATGGTCGCGGCCAGCATCAGCGGGCCCGCCCGAACAGCAGCGAACAGTTGTTGCCGCCAAAACCGAAAGAGTTGTTCATGGCGTAGTCGATGCGGGCATGGGCGTTGTCGAAGCGGATCTGCGGGCCACAGGCCGGGTCGGGGATGTCGGTGTTGAGCGTGCCGGGCAGCACGTCGTCGCGCAGCGCGAGCAGTGCGATCACCGATTCGACGATGCCCGCCGCGCCCAGGGTGTGGCCGGTCCAGGCCTTGGTCGAACTGGCGTGCAAGGTGCCGGGGAAGATCGCTGCCACTGCGGCGGCTTCCACGCTGTCGTTGGCCGGCGTGGCGGTACCGTGCAGATTCAGATAGCCCACCGCGGCTGGCTCCAGACCGGCGCGGTCGAGCGCACCGCGCATCGCCAGCTGCGCGCCCAGCCCTTGCGGATGCGGCGCCGACATATGGTGCGCATCGCTGGATTCGCCGTAGCCGTACAGCCAGAGCGTGGCATCCGGTGCGGCGGCCGGGCGTTCGAGCAGCGCAAAGCCGCCGGCCTCGCCCAGGCTCAGGCCGACCCGGCGTGCATCGAACGGCTGGCACATCTCCGGCGCCACCACCTGCAGCGAGTTGAAGCCGAACAGCACGCTGCCGCACAAGGTGTCCACACCGCCGACCAGCGCCGCGTCGATCACGCCGGCCTCCATCAGCCGCGCCGCCTGGGCGAACACCTTGGCGCTGGACGAACAGGCCGTGGCCACGGTGGCGCACGGGCCACGCAGGCCGGTGGCGTGCTGCACGAAGTCGCCCAGCGAATGCGGGGTGTGCACGATCGGGCGATTCAGATCCTCGGGGAAGCGCGCGCCGTCGGCGTCGTCGACCAGCCGCGTATAGGCTTCTTCGCTGGCGCCGATGCTGGAGGTGGAGGTGCCGATGATCACCGCCACGCGCTCGGCGCCGTAGCGCTGCGCAGCGGCCTGCACGGCCTGCGCCATCCCGTCCTGCTGCAGGGCCAGCCAGGCCAGGCGGTTGTTGCGGCAATCCCACGCTTGCAGGGAATCGGGCAGTACAACGTCTTCAACGCCATCGACGCGGCCAACCCAGCATGGCAGCAGCGGTTGCGCGCCGAAATCGTTGCGACGCAGGCCGCTGCGTCGGGCGGTCAACGCGGCGGCCTGGGCGGCAAGCCCGGCACCGAGCGCGGTGGTGGAAGTGAACGCGGTGACGGCAACCGGGGCCATCTGGGACGAATGCTGCGCTTGGCTCACGATGGTCTGGCTGGCAAAAAGTGCGGTCAGTATATCGATGGCGCGCGTGGGTCCCGTGGACGGCGCAACTGAACGTCACCGTCATGTGGCTGACGCGGCTGGGATTTTTCGCACAGGCCGCGCTTTCGCCGTCGCCGCAATTGCGACACAATCGACGCGACACATCTCTCTTCAGAGCGCGACCACGCGCGCATGCACGCCTACGTCTATAAAAGCCAACGCAAGCAGGACACCTTCGTCTATCTCGCCGCACGTGACGATTTCTCCGGTCTTCCTGCCGCCGTGCAGGCGCAGCTGGCGCCGTTTACGTTCGTGCTGGATGTGGCGTTGACGCCCGAGCGCCGGTTGGCGCAGGCCGATGCGGCCACGGTGCGCGAGGCGCTGGGCAAGCACGGCTTCTATCTGCAATTGCCCAAGACCATCGTGCTCGCCGGCGAGTGCGACCATGACTGAGCCTGTGCGTGGCGCACGGATGCGCGCCGCAGCGCTGGCCGGTGCGGCTGGCGTGGCGCTCTGCCTGCTCGGCGGCCTTGGCGGCGTGGTCGCTGCACTGAGCCTGTGGCTGGCGCAGCCGGCGTTCGCGCTGGCGGTGTCGTGGGCACGTGGGACGCGCGCAGTGCCGGGCCAGCCGCGTGCGATCGCGCAGGCGCTGCCGCCGTTGCTGGCCATCTGGGGCGTGGGCCTGCTGGCACTGGCGGCGCTGATCAGCTGGCCGCTGACCGCCCTGCGCGACAGCGGCAGCCTGGCGGCCGCGCTGGCGCTGAGCGTCGCAGTCAGCGCGGCCTTGCTGGGGCTGTGGCGGACCTGGCCGTTGTGGGGCGAGGTGGAACGCGACGGTGGCGCGCTGGCGCCACGCTGGCAGGCGCTGGCCGCGCAGGAATTGCATGCCTGGCGCGGCCTGCTGGCGGCCGCACTGGTGCTGGCGATGTGCACGCTGGCCGTGGTGCTGGCCTGGCCGGGCTGGTTGTCCGGCGGCCTGCGCTGGGGTCTGGCGGTGGCTGCCGGTGTGCTGTTGCCGGTGGCCCATCTGCTGCTGCAACGCACCGCCGCGCCCATGCGCAGCGATGTGCCGCACACGCGCCAGGCCGCCGATTTCTTCTCCGAAGCCGCCGCCGAACCGCGCCCGCTGGAACCGGTGGCCCAGCACCAGCTGGTGCCCGAACTGTTCGAGGCCGCGCGCGGTGGCCGGGTGGATCGCGTGCTGCAATTGCTCGAGGCCGGTGCCGACCCGCAGGCGCTGCCGCTGCCGGAATGGCGCGATCAACGCAGCCTGCCGGCGCTGGCGGCCGTACTGCCGGATCTGCGCCTGCTGCGTGAGTTGATCGTGCGCCGCGTCGACGTCAATCAACCGCATCGCGGCATGACCCCCTTGCTGGCCGCCACCCGCGACAGCTGGCACGGCCGCCCGGATGCGGTGATGACCTTGCTGGCCAACGGCGCCGACCCGCGCGCCAGCGACAACGACGGCAACACCCCCTTGCATCACGCCGTGCGCAGTTCCGACCCGGGCGTGGCCGCGCTGTTGCGCGATGCCGCCGCCGAGCTCGACGCGCTCAACAACGAAGGCCATTCGCCGTTGGCGATGGCCTGCCAGGTCGGCAACTGGCGGCTGGCCAAATTCCTGCTGGAGCGCGGCGCGCAGTCGGAGCCGGAGGGCGGCGCCCCGGTGCTGCTGGCGGCAGCCGGTACCGAAGAAGACGACCCGGCCGGCGTGCAGTTGCTGCTCAAGCACAAGGCGCGTGTGGATGCGCGCGACCGCCAGCGTCGCAGTGCGCTGCACGAAGCCGCGCTGGCCGGCCACGGCGACATCGTCGAGGCGCTGTTGTCGGCCGGGGCGAATCTGGAAGCACGCGATCTGCTGGGCCGCACGCCGTGGCTGGATGCCGCGCGCCAGGCACGTAGCGCCGTGCTCGAACGCCTGGTCGCGCGCAAGGCCGATGTGCTGGCCATCGATGGCGACGGCCGCAACGCATTGATGCTGGCCTGCGCCGCCGACAACGTCTCGCCGGCGCTGATCCGCCGCCTGCTGGACCTGCAGGTGCCTGCCGACAGCGTGGATGCGCATGGCCGTCGCGCGGTGGATGTGGCCGCCGAGGCCGGACGTTGGGCGATCGTGCAACTGCTCGATCCCGCTTACCCGTTGCCGGCCGCGGTCAGCGACGCGCAGGGCGACACGCCTGGCGTTGCCGTACTGCCCGATCGCCCGCCGCTGGTGCTGCTGCGCGAAGGCCTGCAGCTCGGGCAGCGCGACGGCCTGGTCGCGCTGGCGCGGCTATGCGCACCGGAAGAACTGGGCGGCCTGCTGCACGACGCGCACCTGGCCTTGAACGCCGAGGCGGTCGACTGGCTGCTGCGCCACGGCGCCGACGCCGAAGTGCGCGACGCCTGCGGCGATGTGCCGATGTTTGCGCTGCTCTCGCGCGGCGTGGAGGCGGTACCGGCGCTGCAGGCATTGTTGCGGCATGGCGTCTCGCCGGCTGGCGCCGGTGGCCTGACCCGGTTGCTGAGTGCCTGCGTGCAGCACGATGCGGCATCGCGTGGGCTGGAACAGTTCGCGCTGGAACTGCTCGAACGCGGCGCCGACCCCTTCGCGCCGTCGGCCGCAGGCGATCCGCCGTTGTCGCTGGCGGTGCGGCTGGGCTGGCTGCGCCTGCAGCAGTGGTTGCTGGAACATGGCGTGGACCGCGAAGCGCGCGACAGCCACGGCATGACGGCGCTGCATCTGGCCACCGCGCTGGGCCGCGATGCCTCGCTGAAACTGCTGGTCAAGCAGGGCGCTTCGCCGGAAGCGCGCGCTGCCGACGGGCAGACCCCGCTGGGCGTGGCGCTGTCGATCGGCCGCCGCGATCTGGCCGACTGGCTGGACTGGCGCATCTGGTCGCTGCCGCGCCGCACACTGCGCGAAGCGGATGTGCCGGCCGCCGCGATGACCGGCGATACCGATGCGGTGCGTCGCCTGATCGATCTCGGCCTCACCGTCGACGCCGTCGACGCCCAAGGCTGCACCGCGCTGCTGCGTGCGGCCGGTGGTGGCCATCTTGGCGTGGTCGCGCACCTGCTCGGCCGCGGCGCCGATCCGCAGCGCGCGGCCAATAGCGGCGCCACGCCGTTGTCGGCGGCGGTGAGCATGCGCCAGACCGAGATCGTGGCCGCCTTGCTGCACGCCGGTGCGCAGATCGAGCACCGCCTGCCGGGCGGGGTCACCGTGCTGATGCTGGCCTGCGCGCTGGGCCTGCCGGACATCGTGGCGCGCCTGCTCACTGCCGCGGCCGACGTGCACGCCACCGACAATCAGGGGCTGGCGCCGCTGCATTGCGCGGCGTTGTACGGCTTTACCGCGCGCGACAAGAACCGGCTGCTGGCTCTGCTGGATACCTTGCTGCTGGCCGGCGCCGACCCGGACGACCTGGCCGGTGGCCGGGTCAGCCCGCTGCTGCTGTTGCTGGGCGCGCGTGCCGAACCGGGCACCGCCTGCGACGAGCAGGTGGTGCTGGCCGGGGTCGAACGCCTGCTCGACGAAGATGTCTCGCTGGATGTGGCCGACCAGCGCGGCTTCGGCCCGCTGCATCTGGCTGCACTGCACGGCCTGCCGCTGCTGGTGCAGCGCCTGTTGCGGGCCGGCGCCGATGCCGACCGCCGCGATGCGCTCAACCGCACCCCGCGCGAGATCGCCATCATGCGTGGCTTCATCGATGTAGCCGGCCAGTTCGAACCGGCGCTGCCGGGCGTTTCGTCGATGGCGCGCTTCCTGCGCGAAGGCCGCTGAGCCAGCGCGGCGGGCAACCGCTGCGGGTGCTCTTCGTGTGCAGCCGCAACCGCCTGCGCAGCCCTACCGCCGAGCGCGTGTTCGCCGACTGGCCCGGCGTGCAGGCGCAATCGGCCGGGCTGGCCGCAGATGCCGACGTGCAGGTCACCCCGGAGTTGTTGCAGGAAGCGCAGGTGGTGCTGGCGATGGAACGCCGCCATCTGCAATTGCTGCGTCAACGCTTCGCCGCGCACCTGCGCCATTGCCGGATGATCTGTCTGCACATTCCCGACGACTATGCGTACATGGATCCGGCACTGATACGTCGCCTGGAACACACGGTGCCACCGCTGCTGCGTTTGCCCGCGCATTCGTAACCTGATCCCGACACGGCCCATGCAAGACTGCGCGCTCTTTCGCCGGAAGGAGGCGCCCACCAATGAGCGTGCGTATCGAGGATCACGCCATGCTGGGCAACTGCCACAGCGCGGCCCTGGTCGACCACCGCGGCACCATCGACTGGCTGTGCCTGCCACGCTTCGATTCCGATGCGGTGTTCGCATCGTTGCTGGGCGATCAACAACACGGGCAATGGACGTTGTCGCCGGCCGCCGACTTCCGCACCGAGCGCGCCTACCAGGACGATAGTCTGGTGCTGTGCACGCGCATGATCACCGACACCGGCACGGTGGAGCTGATCGACTTCATGGTCGCCAGCGAAAACGGCGAAGTCCATCAGCATCTGGTGCGTATCGTGCGCTGCGTGCAGGGCAGCGTGCCGATGCACATGCGCCTGACCTTCCGCTTCAACTACGGCCGCACGGTGCCATGGGTGACGCGCATCGTCGATGGTATCCGCGCCATCGCCGGCCCCGATCAACTGGCATTGCGTTCGCCGCAGACGCTGCGCGGCCAGGACATGGGCACCGAAACCGACTTCACCCTGCGCGAAGGTCAGAGCACCTGGTTCCTGCTCAGCCACGGCGCATCCCATCAAGCCACGCCGCCTTTGATCGACGCCGAACAGGCACTGCAACGCACCACCGCGTTCTGGCACGGCTGGGCGCGCCGCTGTACCGATGTCGGGCCATGGACCGAGCAGGTGCGCCGCTCGTTGGTGGTACTGAAGGGGCTGAGTTATCTGCCCACCGGCGGCATTGTCGCCGCGCCCACCGCCTCGTTGCCGGAGCATCTGGGCGGCACCCGCAACTGGGACTATCGCTACTGCTGGCTGCGCGATTCGGTGTTCACGCTGATCGCGTTGTTGCAGGCCGGGTGCCGCGACGAAGCGGCAGCCTTTCGCGATTGGGTCCAACGCACCATTGCCGGTTCGCCGGATCAATTGCAGGCGCTGTACGGCATTGCCGGCGAACGCCGCTTGCAGGAGTGGGAAGCGCACTGGTTGCCTGGCTATGAACATTCCGGCCCGGTGCGCATTGGCAACGGCGCGGTGGATCAGTTCCAGCTCGATGTGTATGGCGAGTTGATCGGTGCGTTTCATTACGCCCGCGAAAAGGGCGTGGGCCTGCCGTCGGACGACGACGGTTCGTCTGCATCGCTGCTGGAAAAGATTCTGGAAACGTTGGAAACCCTCTGGCGCGAACCTGACGAGGGCATCTGGGAAATCCGCGACCAGCGCCGCCACTTCGTGCATTCCAAGGTGATGGCGTGGCTGGCCTTCGACTGCGGCGCGCGCGACGGCATCACCAATGCAGATGCTGGGAAACGCGCGCACTGGGGCCGGCTCGCCGAAGAAATCCGCGCGCAAGTGCTGGAAAAAGGCGTGCACCCGGACGGCCATTTCGTACAGAGCTACGGCTCGGATCGGCTGGATGCCTCGCTGCTGCTGATTCCCATCGTGGGGTTTCTGCCGCCGGACGATCCGCGCATCGCCGCCACTGCCGATGCGATAGCACGCGATCTGACCATCGACGGGTTGGTCGAGCGCTATCGCGCCGACGACAGCGCCGACGGTTTGCCGGCCGGCGAGGGCACCTTCCTGGCCTGCAGTTTCTGGCTGGTGGAAAACTATGCCTTGATCGGCCGCACCGACCAGGCGCGTGCGCTGCTCGAACGTCTGCTCGAACTGTGCAACGACGTGGGTCTGCTCGCCGAAGAATACGACCCGCGCAGCAAACGCATGCTCGGCAACTTCCCGCAAGGGTATTCCCACGTGGCCCTGGTCAATGCGGCACTGCGCCTGCATGGACGCATGGGCGAAAAGGAAACGCATCCATGAGTGAGCAAGCAACCACACCGCCGTGCATCATCGTGGTGTTCGGCGCACGCGGCGATCTGACCAAGCGCCTGGTCATGCCGGCGCTGTACAACCTGCGCCGTTCCGGTGCGCTGGGCGATGATTTCGCCATTGTCGGCATGGACCATGGCGACATCAGCGAGCGCGCGTGGCGGACCAACATGGGGCAGTCGATGACGCAGCTGCTCAGCAGTCGCGATGCCGAATTCCAGACCGACGAATTCGACACCGCCACCTGGGACTGGCTGCGCGAACGCATGCATTACCTGCGCGGCGACTTCACCGATCAGGGAGCCTATCGATCACTGGGCGGCGTGCTGGACAAGCTGCACAAGCGCTACGGCACGCAGGGCAATGTCCTGTTCTATCTGGCCACCGCCGCGCGCTTCTTCGAGCCGGTATTGCTCAACCTGGGCGAGGCTGGCCTGGTCAAGCAGCGCGAAGGCGAAGGCTGGCGCCGGGTGATCGTGGAAAAACCCTTCGGCCACGATCTGCCCAGTGCCCAGCACCTCAATGCCACGGTCGCCAAGGTGCTTCACGAGGATCAGGTGTTCCGCATCGATCATTTCCTGGGCAAGGAAACCGTGCAGAACATTCTCGCCTTCCGCTTCGCCAATGGCTTGTTCGAGCCGGTGTGGAACCGCGACCGCATCGACCATGTGCAGATCACCGCGGCCGAAACCATCGGCGTGGAAGGGCGCGGACGGTTCTACGACCCCACCGGCTGCCTGCGCGACATGGTGCCGAACCATCTGTTCCAGCTGCTGGCGATGATTGCGATGGAGCCGCCAGCGGCCTTCACCACCGAGGCGATGCATCGCCGTCGCGCCGAAGTGATCGAAGCGGTGCGCCCGATCAAACCCGAAGACGTGGTGCGCGGGCAATACGCCTCCGGTGCGGTCAATCGCAATGCGGTGCCGGGCTACCGCGAAGAAGACACCGTGCCCGACGATTCGGACACCGAAACCTATGTGGCGATGAAGTTGCAGGTGGACACCTGGCGCTGGGCCGGCGTGCCGTTCTACCTGCGCACCGGTAAGCGCCTGCGCGAACGCACGACCGAGATCGCCATTCGCTTCAAGCCGGCACCGCTGGCGCCGTTCCGCAGCACCGAGGTGGGCGGCTACGGCCCCGACTGGCTGGTGCTGCATATCCAGCCGGACGAGGGCATCTCGCTGCAGTTCGACGTCAAGCGCCCGGGCGCGCAGGTGGCACTGGCACCGGTGCGCATGGACTTCCGTTACCGCGACTGGTTCCCCAAGGAATACACGGTGGGCTACGAGCGCCTGCTGCAGGACTGCATGAACGGCGAGGCCGGCCTGTTCCAGGATGCGGCCATGGTGGAAGGCGCATGGCGCATCGTGCAACCGATCCTGGATGCATGGAAACAACCCCCAAGCGACTTCCCCAATTACGCGGCAGGCAGCGCCGGTCCCTCGGCCGCCGATGCACTGCTGGCAATGAATGGCGGACACGCCTGGCGCGCCCTCACCCCCGGGCGCAAACCCCCACCGCGGCGGCCGCCGGAGGCGCGTGCTGGCGCTGCCACGCCGATTAAGAAAACCACCAAAAAGACCGCGAAGAAAGCGGGTAAGGCGACACCCAAACGTGCCGCCGCACCTTCTGCAAAATCCACTCAGGGCGCAGCCGGTTCGCCTGGCAAGGTGGCAAAGACATCCGTCACCAAGCGCGCGACGAAGAAGGTCGCAAAAGCAGCTGTAAAGGCCGTGAGCAACGCTGCGGCTGGCAAGAGCGCAGCGAAGAAGTCGGCCAGCAAGACCGCAGTGCGCATACCGCGCCGCTGAGTGATGCGATCAACATGCAGCCGCTGCGATCGTGCGGCGGCTGTGTGTGCAGAAAATCCCTGTAGGAGCGCGCTTGCGCGCGATGCGGGGTTACCGGTAAGGCCTCATCGCGCGCAAGCGCGCTCCTGCGCAAGGCTCAGCGATCGGGCGTTACCGGCGCCGGCTCAGCATCCACATCCGCCCTGACGTCGGCTTCGAACAGGTTCATCAGATCAGCACGTGCATCGCGCGAGGTCTGGATGACCTTGGCTTCGTCGTCGTAGACCAGGTGCTGGCGGCGCAGCAGGTCTTCGTCGTGCTGGCGGAAGCGTTTGACGTGATCGTGTGCGAGGGCTTCGCCCAGGCCCAGCGAGGTGAGTACGCGCTCGCTCAGTTCCAGGCTGGAGGCGAATACCTCGCGGAACGGTTCTGCGCCCAGGTCCATCAATTTCCAGGCGTGTTGGCGGTTGCGTGCACGCGCCAGCACGGTGGCTTGCGGGTACAGGCGACGGATCAGTCGCACCGTCTTGATGTTGGTTTCCGGGTCGTCCACCGCGATCACGAACACCTTGATGCGCTCGGCACCGGCAGCGCGCAGCAGCTCGGGGCGGGTGGGATCGCCGTAATAGAGCTGGCTGCCGAAGCGGCGCAGGTCTTCCACCGTGTCGGGGTTGTGTTCCAGCGCCACGAACGGCACATGCCGTGCGGTGAGCAGGCGCGCGACCACCTGGCCGAAGCGGCCCATGCCGGCGACCAGCACCTTGGGGGTCTGCGCATCGATGGTGTCGAACGGGCGATCGGTCTTGGGTGCGCGCGCACGCAGCGGTCCGTTGAGGATGCGTTGCATGCCGAGCAGCAACAGCGGCGTCAGCGCCATCGACACGCCGACGATGGCGACCAGCCGATCGTGATTGGCCGGTTCCAGCAGGCCCACGCGGTCGGCTTCGTTGAACACCACGAAGGCGAATTCGCCGCCCAGCCACAGCACGCTGCCCAGCATCAGGCTGCTGCGCAGCGGCAGCTTGGCCACGCTGCCGATGCCGACCAGCAGCGAGAACTTCACCACCAGCAACATCGCCACGCCCGCGGCGATCAGCCACGGCTCGGCCACCACGCGGTGGAGATCGATCCCCATGCCCACCGAGATGAAGAACAGGCCCAGCAGCAAGCCTTCGAACGGTTCGATCTGCGATTCCAGTTCATGGCGGAACTCCGAATCGGCCAGCAACACGCCGGCGATGAAGGCGCCCAGGCTGGCGCTCAGTCCGGCCTCCTGCATGATCCAGGCGGTGCCCAGCACCACCAGCAAGGCGCTGGCGGTGAATACTTCCGGCATGCGCGTGCGCGCCACCACGTTGAACAGATGACGCAACACAAGGCGCCCGCACACGATCACCAGCGCCAGGGCCGCCATCGCCTTGGCCACGTCCTGCCATTGGAGCGTTGCGTTCTTGCTGCCGCCGAGCAGCGGGATGGCCGCCAGCAACGGGATCGCAATCAAATCCTGGAACAGCAAAATGGCAAATGCCAGCCGCCCGTAGTCGCTGCTCAGCGCCTTGCGTTCGGCCAGCAATTGCAGCCCCACCGCGGTGGATGAAAGCGCCAGCGCCACGCCGACGATCAACGCGCTCTTCCAGCCCAGCTGGGCTGCCATCAACAAGCCGCCCAGGATCACCGCCGTCACCAGCACCTGGGTGGCGCCAGCGCCGAACACCGAATGGCGCATCACCTTCAGGCGCGCCGGCGACAGTTCCAGCCCGATCACGAACAGCAGCATCACCACGCCGATCTCGGCCGCGCCGCTGATGCGTTCGGCATCCTGCACGACACCCACGCCATCGGGCCCGAGCACCACCCCGGCGACCAGGTAGGCCAACACCGCACCCAGGCCGAAGCGCTTGAACACCGGCACTGCCACGATGGCGGCCAGCATCAGCACCAAGGCCAGTTCCAGACCACCGCTATGCATGCGTACTCTCCATTGAGGCGCGCATTATGCCGTGCAGGTCCGTTGGCCTGCGCGCACGCATGTGCCATCTGCACCGCGGCGATGCGTGGCTGCGCGATGCGGCCAGGCACCTATCTGCGGCTGTGTGCACGGATCAGTCCGGCACCGCCTGCGCCCGCACGGTCAGTGCGCAGGCGGTGGGTGACACGCCGCGCACGGTCGACACACCGCGCGAGCAATCAGTGGCTTTTAAGCAGAAAACGCCGATCCAGCGGCTGCAGTGGGCGTGCATTGAACGGGTACACGCGTTCGAAGGCGTTGATCTGCGCTTCCGAGACCTGCACCGGCTGGCTGAGCACCACCCAGTCCACCGTTTCGCTGCACGGCGGCGTGGTCAGCGAGCCTTCGTAGCGATAGAAGCTGCGTTGACTGCTCGGCGGAAGAAACGCCTCGGCGCTCACCGTCGCGTTGGCGACCTGCCGGGTCTGGTCCTTGTCCCTGGGCATGGCGTCGAGCACCCGCTGGAAGGCCGGGTTGGCCTTGCCGGTTTCGAAGAAGATCGCCAGCACGCCCAGCGTTCCGTCCGGGCCCTGATGCACCAGGTGCGCTTCATCGGGAAACGACGGCCGTTCAACAGATGCTCGCTGGGGTGATGGAAGTGCAGTTGCAAGGCTTGATACTGCTTGCCGCCGGTTGCCATGCTGCCGCCATCGTGCAGATCCAGCTGGATGGAATGGCCGGTGTTGCGTACTACCAGCGGCACGGCGCTGTAGCTCAGCAGCAGCGTGCCCAGGTTGGCGTCGATGGCGCCTTTCAGATCGATGGGGCTGTTCTGCTGGCCATGGCCGCACAGCGCATTTTCCTTGGCCAGCTCGGCCCAATGCTCGGCACCTTCCGGGCCGGTATAGCCCCATTCGTGCCCGGTGTGCGGCGCGGTCTCATGCGCCTCCACCGGCTTGCTTTCAGGCAATGCGGTTTGCGCCATGCCCACCGCGCCCCAGCCGGCGGCGATGCACAGACACAGCGGGCTGATGCGACGTAACAGAAGCGACCTGGAAGCGGGCATGCACAAACTCCGGAAGAAAAACCCACTGCGTGGATGCGATGGCCGATGCCATGGCGGAAAAGCAACGCGCCAGGCGTTGCGGGAAGCGGACTGTAGCAATGAAGTGTGACTCTCAGCACGGCGCGGCGACAGGCGGTTGCGCGGCTCTGTCGCGGCGGCCAGCGGCGCCACAGCATCAGCCAGAACGCCTGCCCGGCAGGCGCTGGGGTATCGCCGCGCGAGCGTCCTCAGCCTAGCCGCAACGCTGCGCAATGCCCCGTGCGCCGGCACGCCCCACATCGCGCCGCTGCCGGCCTGTTACCCAGCGCCTGGCTGGCGCATGCCTGCGCCGCCCGGCTTCTGGAAGCCCACCTGGAGCGTGTCATGTGCTTTGAGGTGAGTGCGAAGCGTCCTGTGGCGCGTCGAGACAAGCCGTGCGCTGCGGCCCCGCCGCCTGGGCAAGGCGCGCAACGCGGTATCGGCGCGCACAGGGCGCTTTCCGGAGGGTCGGCGGCCAACGCATCTCATCTCAACGTGCATAACACGCTCTAAGCGGCCTGCGCGCAGGGCATTGACCAAGCCGACTCAGGCGCGCAGACTGCGCCGCGCCATCGCCCGGATCACCGGTCGGTACGCACCTTTGGAGCCCTTACCCATGTCCAGCGACAGTCACCCTAGACCCGGGTCGATGACCCAGCTGGCGCGCGCCTGAGGCCCAGGTTCGCCGGCTGTCATCGACGACGGTCGTCACCAGGCGAACCACCATGTACGATCCAACCCTGCGCCTTGCCGAAGGCGTCGATGCACTGACCGCACCCCTGGCCGAGCTCAACACGGCCGATGCAGTGGAATATCTCAACACCCTCGACCGCGACGAAGCGGCGCAGGTGCTGGCCGCGTTGCCTTTGCTGCGTGCGGTGAAATTGCTCGAACAGCCGGAGCTGCGCGATGCCAGCACGCTGGTGGCGTCGCTGCCGGCCGAGCAGGCCGCCTCGCTGCTTGGGCAGATGGCCGACGACCGCGCCACCGATATCTTCCATGGCCTGGATGCCGAGCAGCGCCAGCCGCTGCTGTGGTTGCTCAGTGCCGAGGCGCGGCTGTCGATCCAGGCGCTGATGCGCTACCCGCCCAACACCGCCGGCGCGCTGATGACCACCGAGTTCGTGGCCGTGCCGTCGGACTGGACGGTCGGCCGCACCCTGCAGCACATCCGCGAGGTGGAGCGCAGCCGCGAGACGGTGTATGCGATTTATCTGCTCGACCCGCACACCCGCGTGCTGCAGCAGGTGGTGACCATGCGTCGCCTGATCACCGGCGCGCCGGAGGCGCCGATCCTGGACGTGGCGCAGGTCAATCCCCCGGTCACCGTGGACCCGGCACTGGACCAGGAAGAAGTGGCGCGGCTGATCCGTCGCCACGACCTGCTGGCGATCCCGGTGGTGGATGCGCGCGGCCACGTGCTCGGCATCGTCACCGTGGACGATGTGCTCGACGCGCTCATCGCCGAATCCACCGAAGACGTGCACAAGTTCGGCGGCATGGAAGCGCTGGACAAGCCGTACATGCAGATTGGTTTCGGCCAGATGATCAAGAAACGCGCCGGCTGGTTGAGCGTGCTGTTTCTGGGCGAAATGCTCACCGCCAGCGCCATGCAGCACTTCGAGGACGAGCTGTCCAAGGCGGTGGTGCTGACCTTGTTCATTCCACTGATCATGAGCTCGGGCGGCAACTCCGGCTCGCAGGCCACCTCGCTGCTGATCCGCTCGCTGGCGCTGCGCGAAATCCGCCTGCGCGATTGGTGGAAGGTGGCGCTGCGCGAACTGCCCACCGGCCTGACCCTGGGCGCGATCCTGGGCGTGCTGGCGATCGTGCGCATCACCATCTGGCAGACCGCCGGCCTGTACGACTATGGCCCGCACTGGCAGATGGTGGCGCTGACCATCGGCGCGGCGCTGATCGGCATCGTCACCTTCGGTTCGCTGTCCGGCTCGATGCTGCCATTCGTGCTGCAACGCTTCGGGTTCGACCCGGCCAGCGCCTCGGCGCCGTTCGTCGCCACGCTGGTGGATGTCACCGGGCTGGTGATTTATTTCAGCATCGCTGCGCTGATCTTGAGCGGCACGCTGTTATAGAGGCATCGCGCCCAGGTAATCACGGATGCATGCATGTGCGCATGCATCCGTCACCCCATGCCCTGAAACGCCAGTGCGTGTACCGTAGTGCGATGGCATTCGCGTCCCCCGTCCGATGAGTACGTACCACCTGCAGCAGGTCTTTCGTCCCGGCACCGTGGCGGTGGTGGGGGGCAGCCCGCGTGATCGTTCGGCCGGGCGGGCGGTGGTGCGTAACCTGCGCGCGGCCGGGTTTCCCGGCCAGATCGGCTGGGTGAGCCCGCGCTATAGCGAGATCGACGGCGTGCGCACGGTGGCGCGGCTGACCGATCTGCCGTGGGTGCCCGACCTGGTGGTGATCACCGCGCCGGCGCGTATCGTGCCGCGCATCGTCTCCATCGCCGCGCGGCGTGGTGTGGCCGCGGCGATCATCTTGACTGCCGGTCTGGGCAGCGGCCCCGGCTCGCCGGCCGCACGCATGGAAGCGGCCGCGCGCGCCAAAGGCATGCGCATCCTCGGCCCGCACTGCCTGGGCGTGATCGCCCCGCATGCGCGACTCAACGCCAGCATCGCCGCGCATTGCCCGCAGGCCGGCGATCTGGCGTTGATTTCCGAATCCAGCGCCATTGCCGCCGCGCTGGTGGAGTGGGGGGTGGCGCGCTCGGTCGGGTTTTCGGCGGTGGTGTCGCTGGGCGATACGCTGGATGTGGATTTCGGCGATCTGCTCGACTACTTCGCCACCGACTACCGCACCCGCGCGATTTTGCTGTACGTCGAACGCATCGGCGATGCGCGCAAGTTCATGTCGGCCGCACGTGCCGCCGCGCGTGCCAAGCCCGTTGTGGTGGTCAAATCCGGCCGCCAGTACCGCATCAATCCCAATGCCGACACCCACGCGCAGGCGCTGGCCGGCTCGGATGCGGTCTACGGCGCCGCGTTCGCGCGTGCGGGATTGTTGCGGGTGGGCGCGCTGGACGAGCTGTTCGCCGCCGCCGAAACCCTGGGTCGGCTCGGCAGTTTCCCGGGCCGGCGCCTGGCCATTCTGAGCAACGGCGGCGGGGTGGGGCAACTGGCGGTGGACCAGCTGGTGTTGCGTGGCGGCACCCTGGCCGAGTTGTCGCCCAAGACGCTGGAAAGACTCGATCAATCGCTGCCGGAAGGCTGGTCGCGCAGCAACCCGGTCGACATCATTGTCGACGCCGACGGCGCGCGCTATGCCGCAGCGATCGAGGCGCTGCTGGACGATGCGGAGAACGACGCGCTGCTGGTGGTCAACGTGCCCACCGCGTTCACCTCCTCGGCCGATGCGGCCAAGGCGTTGACCCGCGCGCTGGACCAGCGCAACCGCTACCAGCGCGACAAACCGGTGTTTGCGGTGTGGCTGGGCCAGGACGATGCGGCGATCGCCGCGCTCAACGCCGCACGCGTGCCCACCTATGCCACCGAATCGGACGCGGTGCGCGGCTTCACCCACCTGGTGCGCTACCGCGAGGCGCAGGCGGCGCTGATGGAGACCCCGCCCAGCCTGCCGGAAGACTTCGTCGTGGATGCCGGCATCGCGCGGACGCTGGTGGAAGAGGCCCTGGCGGCCGGCCGGCGCTGGCTGGATCCGGTCGCCACCAACCGCCTGCTGGCCGCCTACGGCATCCCGATCGTGCCGCTGCAGGTGGCCGCCACCGCCAACGAGGCCGCATTGCTGGCCGACCCGTTACTGGCCGTCGGCCGCACCGTGACATTGAAAGTGTTGTCCAGCGAAATCGCGCACAAGTCCGATGTGGATGGCGTGCGCCTGAACCTGTCCAGCGTGGCGGCGGTGCGCGAAGCGGCCACCGGCATCCTGGCGCGGGCGCGCGCCGCGCATCTCCATGCAGTGATCGAAGGGGTGATCGTGCAGCCCACGGTGCTGCGGCCCAAGGCGCGCGAACTGATCGCCGGCATCGCCGACGACCCGGTGTTCGGCCCGGCGATCGTGTTCGGGCGCGGCGGCACCGCGGTGGAGGTCATCAACGACCGCGAGCTTGCCCTGCCGCCGCTGGACCTGCGCCTGGCCCACGAGCTGATCGGCCGCACCCGCGTCTCGCGCATCCTCAAGGCCTACCGCGACGTGCCGGCCGCCGACGAGCGTGCAGTGGCGCTGGTACTGGTCAAGCTGGCGCAGCTGGCCGCCGACATCCCCGAAATCACCGAGCTGGACATCAACCCGCTGCTGGCCGACCGCGATGGCGTGATCGCGCTGGACGCCCGCGTGGCGGTGGCGCCAGCGCGCAAGCTGCACAAGGGCCGCGGCCATCCGCGCTTTGCGATCTTCCCGTACCCCAAGGAATGGGAGCGCCAGATCGGCCTGGGCGATGGCACCCATGCGCTGGTGCGCCCGGTGCGCCCGGAAGACGACGCGCTGTTCCGCGCCTTCTTCGCCCGCGTCACCGACGAAGACCTGCGCCTGCGCTTCTTCCAGTCGGTGAAGCATTTCAGCCACGAATTCATCGCCCGGCTGACCCAGCTCGATTACGCCCGCTCCATCGCGCTGGTGGCCATCGACCCCAAGACCGGCGACATGCTCGGCGCAGTGCGCCTGCACGCCGACGCTGATTACCAGCGCGGCGAGTACGGCATCCTGATCCGCTCGGACCTCAAGGGCCACGGCATCGGCTGGCAGCTGATGCGCATCATGATCGAGTACGCGCGCTGGCTGGGCCTCAAACAAATCGAAGGTCAGGTGCTGCGCGAGAACCGCACCATGCTGGCGATGTGCCAGAGCCTGGGCTTTGGCGTGCGCCCGGATCCGGACGATGCAACCCTGATGGCGGTGACACTCCCTATAATGGGCGAGCCGCGCCCGGCCTGACGTTGCGTCACGCCGCGGTCCCCCATCCTCCACCGCACGCCGGACTGCCAGGCTTCGCCCTGGCCCATTGCTCCGGCTGTCGTCTCGGCCCGCCTGGGAGTGTCAATGTTTCGCGATTTCAGAATGTCGTTGTTGGTCGCCGCCATCTGCCTGGGCCTGGCTGCGTGGTGGGGTCACACCTCATCGATGGGGATCTGGCAGGCGCTGTGGCTGTGCCTGGTGTTGAGCGTGCTGGAAGTGTCGTTGTCGTTCGACAACGCAGTGGTCAACGCCGGCGTGCTCAAGCACATGAACGCGTTCTGGCAAAAATTGTTCCTGACCGTGGGCATCCTGATCGCCGTGTTCGGCATGCGCCTGGTGTTCCCGATCGTGATCGTGTCGGTGGCCACCGGCATGGGCCTGGTGCCGGTGATGCAGATGGCGCTGAAGGAGCCGGACCGCTACAGCCAGGTGCTGACCGATAACTACCCGTCCATCGCCGCCTTCGGGGGCATGTTCCTGCTGCTGGTGTTCCTGAATTTCCTGTTCGACCAGGAGCGCAAGCTGCACTGGCTGGGCCCGGTGGAGCGGCTGGTCGGCAAGTTGGGCAAGGCCGATGCGATGTCGGTGATCGTGGCGGTGTCGGTGCTGCTGGGCACCAAGCTGTTCCTGCCGGACGGCATCTTCCAGAGCGTGCTGTTCGCAGGCCTGGGCGGCATCCTGCTGTATCTGCTGGTCGGCAGCGTGGATGCGTTGTTCGAGGCCGAAGAGAGCGAAGACGGCAGCATGGGCCCGGCCAAGCGTTCGGGCATCGCCGCCTTCCTGTATCTGGAAGTGCTGGACGCCTCGTTCTCGTTCGATGGCGTGATCGGCGCCTTCGCCATCACCCGCGACGTGGTGATCATCATGCTGGGCCTGGCGATCGGCGCGATGTTCGTGCGCTCGATGACGGTCTACCTGGTGCACAAGGGCACCCTGGACGAATTCGTGTTCCTGGAGCACGGCGCGCATTACGCCATCGGCGTGCTGGCGATCATCATGCTGGTGGGCACGGTCTACCACGTGCCGGAGGTGCTGACCGGCCTGATCGGCGTGGCCTTCATCGCCGCCTCGGTGTGGTCGTCGATCCGCTACCGCAAGCGTCACCACATCGGGCCGACCGAGATCTGAGCGATCACCGGCGAGCTTGCGCGGTCGCTGATCGGCTGGCGGGCGCGTGGGCGCCCAGCAAAAAAACGCTACCGATAGCACGCCTGGTGTCGACGGCGGGTGAGTGTGGCGAGCGAATCAGGACCCTCCCGACTTGACCTGCGCAGTCGGATTCGTCCTCCCGCCGCGCGAGGCGACCGCTCGTCAGCGCAGCCCGTTGTGCCGCAAGGCTCGGCGCAATTTGGGCACATTTGGTGTTGACCCCCTGGGGGTACCCCACTATCTTGGGGTTCGGTGGTGACCGCCCCCAAGTGGCACCGATGAGACGAAGGCGATGCGCAAGTGCGACATTGCCTGTGGCTCCCATCTCAGCGACCTGTACGCGCCCCGGCATTGCCGCGGTCGCTTCCGGCCCGATGACGGCAGCGCGTTGCCACCGAACACCATCATGCGACAGCACACCGCGTGATGGCGACCGTGGGAGTTCAGGGAAATTGGTGGTGATGCCGCCGCAGGCCATGGCCTGCGCGCTGTGCGTCCTGTGTCGCCAATGCACCGTGGACGCCGCTCGGTCGTTGCCTGCTCCGGCAGGTTCGTGTGCCTACGCATGGAGGACGCATGACCACCAACGACACCCTTTCCGCGATCGCCGCCGGTACCGCAATACCCACCAGCGTTCCCGCCAGCGTTGCCGCGCCCGCCTGCGGCGCGCCGGAATTGACCGACCCGTCGGACATCGTGCCGCCTCCCCGCCAAGCCATTGCAATGCACGCACAGACCATCGAAGAACAAAACGTCTCCACCTGGATCACGAAAGAAGCGGGCAATCGCAAGATTCCGTTCGAGCCGGAGCGCCTGGAGCGCGCCATCGACCAGATCCATGCCGAGTTCCCGCAGCTGGACGTGGCCGACTACAAGCGCTCGGTGTTCGGGTTCGTCGAGCGCAAGGACAGCGTCAACGCCGACGACCTGGTCGACCACTTGATCCGCGAGGCCGAAGCCCGCGTCGATCTGACCACCCCGGAGTGGGAGCACTTCGCTGCGCGTCTGTACCTGCGCCGCCTGTACAAGCGCGCCAGCCGCAACCGTTTCTACGACGCCAGCCAGAAGTACGGCTCGTTCGTCGGCCTGCAGGAAAGCCTGGCCGACCGCAATGTCTATTCCAACGACATCCTGCGCCGCTACTCCAAGGACGAGCTGATCGAAGCCGGCAAGATGATCGAGCCCGAGCGCGACAAGCTGTTCGCCTACAACGGCCTGTACCTGCTGGCGACGCGTTACCTGGCCACCGATAGCTCGCGCGGCGTGTTCGAACTGCCGCAGGAGCGCTGGCTGACCATCGCGCTGTACCTGATGCAGGACGAGATCGGCACCGGCAAGGGCAGCCGCGAGCGCCGCATGCAGCTGGTCGGCGAGGCCTACTGGGCGCTGTCCAACCTGTACATGACGGTGGCCACCCCGACGCTGGCCAATGCCGGCAAGGTCGGCGGCCAGCTCTCGAGCTGCTTCATCGACACCGTCGACGACAGCCTGCAGGGCATCTACGACTCCAATACCGACGTGGCGCGCGTGTCCAAGCACGGCGGCGGCGTCGGCGCGTACCTGGGTTATGTGCGTTCGTCGGGTTCGGCGATCCGTGGCGTGTCCAATTCGTCCGGCGGCGTGGTGCCGTGGATCAAGCAGCTCAACAACACCGCCGTGTCGGTGGACCAGCTGGGCCAGCGCAAGGGCGCCATCGCGGTCTACCTGGACATCTTCCATCGCGACATCGAAGCGTTCCTGGACCTGCGCCTGAACAACGGCGACCAGCGCCTGCGCGCGCACGACGTGTTCACCTCGGTGTGCATCCCCGACCTGTTCATGGAAGCGGTCGAGCGCCGCGGCGACTGGTACCTGTTCGACCCGCACGAAGTGAAGCGGATCAAGGGCTGGTACCTGCAGGATTTCTTCGATGAGAAGAAGGGCGACGCCAACGGCAGCTTCCGTCGCAAGTACGAAGAAGTCGTCGCCGACGAGCGCATCACGCGCAAGACCGTCAAGGCGATCGAGATCTTCAAGCGCATCATGGTCAGCCAGCTGGAAACCGGTAACCCGTTCATGTTCTATCGCGATGAAGTCAATCGCAAGAACCCGAACAAGCACGAGGGCATGGTCTATTCGTCCAACCTGTGCACCGAGATCCTGCAGAACATGAGCCCGACGCGGATGATGCAGGAGATCATCAGCGGCAATCAGATCGTCACCACCAAGAAGGCGGGCGATTTCGTCGTGTGCAACCTGTCCTCGATCAACCTGGGTCGCGCGATCACCGTGCAGGCCGACCAGGCCGATCTGCTGGGTGCCGACGTGCTGGAGCGCTTGATCCCGATCCAGGTGCGCATGCTCGACAACGTGATCGATCTGAACCAGTTGCCGGTGCCGCAGGCCACCATCACCAACCAGAAGTACCGCGCGATCGGTCTTGGCACCTTCGGTTGGCATCATCTGCTGGCGCAGAAGTCCATCCACTGGAATGCCAAGGAAGCCGAGGACTACAGCGACGAGCTGTACGAGCGCATCAACTACCTGACCATCCAGGCGAGCATGGAGCTGGCCAAGGAAAAGGGCACCTACAGCGTGTTCCGCGGCAGCGACTGGCACAACGGCGAGTACTTCCGTGCGCGCGACTACAACAGCCCGCAATGGCTGGAGCTGTCGGCGCAGGTGGCGGTCAATGGCGTGCGCAATGCCTGGATGCTGGCGGTTGCACCGAACATGAGCACCGCGCAGATCGCCGGTTCCACCGCCTCCATCGACCCGATCTACAGCGCGTTCTACTACGAAGAAAAGAAGGACTTCCGCCGTCCGGTTGCCGCTCCTGGCCTGTCGCTGGAGACCTGGCCGTACTACGAAAAGGGCGCCTACAAGGTCGACCAGTTCGCCAGCGTGCGCCAGAACGCGCGCCGCCAGCGGCACGTGGACCAGTCGATCAGCTTCAACTTCTATGTGCCCAGCACCATCCGTGCGAGCACGCTGCTGGACCTGCACATGACCGCCTGGCGCGAAGGGCTGAAGACCACGTACTACGTGCGCTCCAACGACATCGACATCAGTGAGTGCGAATGGTGCAGTAGCTAAGCGCATTCGCGCTTCGCTTCCACGGTTCGCGTCGCGAACCGTGGACCCTGCTTCACCAGCTCCCACACCCCGCGCCTTTGGCGCGCCCCCTGACTCAGGGGGCTTTCCTCCAGATCGATTTGTTGCGCCGTTGCTGTCTTGTACGCGCGACGCCTGAAACACGAGTAGAAACCCATGTCCGCAACACCGCTCGACCGCATCAAGATCCTTGAGCCGCGCAACCCGAACCGTTCGACCGGCATCATCAACGGTCAGACCTCGGGCATCCTCAACTGGAACGACATTCCGTACCCGTCCTTCTATCGGGCCTACAAGGAACTGTCGACCAACTTCTGGATCCCCGACGAGGTGGACATGAAGGGCGATGCGCGCCAGTACAACGAGCTGTCCGCGCGCGAAAAGAACGCCTACGATTCGATCATCGGCTTGCTGGCCACGCTGGATTCGCCGCAGACGCGTTTCATCTACAACGTGGCCGAATACATCACCGACCCGGCCGCGCATGCCAATGCCGCCATCATCGGCCAGCAGGAAGTGATCCATAACGAGAGCTACAGCTACGTGCTGGCCTCGATCACCGGCCTGGCCGACCAGAACCGCGTGTTCGAAATCGCGCGCACGCACCCGACCATCATCAAGCGCAATGCGCCGATCATGGGCGCCTACGAAGACTTCATGCGCGAGAAGACGGCCGAAACGCTGATCCGTTCGCTGATCCAGTCCTCGATCCTGGAAGGCATCAACTTCTACTCCGGCTTTGCGTATTTCTACAATCTGGTGCGCCAGAACCGCATGACCGGCACCGGCAAGATCATCAGCTTCATCAACCGCGACGAACTGGCGCATTCGAAGTTCATCAGCGAGCTCATTCGCGCCATCATCGGCGAGAACCAGGCGCTGCAGGGCGACCAGCTCACCGACTACGTGCACAAGGCCTTCGAACACGCGATCGACCTGGAAACCCAGTGGACCGCCGAAGTGCTGGACGGCATCGACGGCATCGACGTGGACGAGATGATCCGTTATGTGAAGTACCGCGCCAACAAGATGGCCGGCATGCTCGGCATCGAGAAGCTGTACGAAGGCGCCAACGACAACGTGATGCCGTGGATCAAGGCCTACGCCGACAACTTCACCGAGACCAAGACCGACTTCTTCGAAATGCGCAATGCGTCTTACAAGAAGACCAACTCGGATAACGGCTTCGACGATCTGTGAGGAGCCGGGATTTGGGATTTGGGATGCGTTGAAGCGCCGCGATTAGGCATTGGAGATTTGGGATTCGTCACAGCAGCACTGCGCTAAGACACATCGATCAAGGACTTTCAATGACGTACCAGTTGCGGCTTTTGCGAATCCCCAATCCCGACTCCCCAATCCCCGCCCCATGAACATCCTGCTCGCCCTGGCATCGTTGAGCGGCAACACACGCGATCTGGCGCGTGCGGTGGCGCTGCGCTGCGAAGCGGCCGGGCATGCGGTGACCTGGCTGGAAACCGACATGCAGCGGCTGGAGCAGGTGCCGCATGCGCCAGGGCAGTACGCGTTGTTTCTGCTTGGCAGTTGGACCGACAACGGCGGGCGTACGCCGGCAGAGATGAAGCGTTTCATCGTCGAGTTGGTCGACACGCTGGGCAAGCCGCCGCGCGTTGCCGTGTTCGGCACTGGCGAAACGCAGTGGGGCGAAGAGTATTTCTGCGGTGCGGTGCACCGTATCGCGCGCTTCTTCGACAGCCCGTTTCCCCGTTTGACCATCGAGCAGATGCCCCACGGCCAGCGCGACGCGCAGGCCATCGCCGCCTGGACCGACACGGTTCTGGCCCAATGCAAGAACGATCCCAATGCAGACCATTACCGTCACGTCGCCTGAGCACTACACCCAGACCCTGGCCGCGCATCCGCGCGCGCTGGTGGATTTCTACAAGGACAACTGCCCCGGCTGCCGCATGCTCGACATGTCGCTGGACAAGTTCGCCAACAGCGATGCCGCCAATGGCGTGGCCTTGTTGAAGGTCAAGCTGGAAGTGGTGGGCGAGGACTTCTTCCGCGACCTGGGCCTGCGCCAGACCCCGACCCTGGCGCTGTATCGCGATGGCGCGGAAGTGGCGCGTCTGCCCGGCTTCCAGTCGCCGGCGCAGGTGGAAGCGGCGGTCCGCAGCGGCCTGTGATGGCGACGGACGCCCGGTCGATGCAAGGTGCCCGGCAATGAACACCACGGTCACCATCGTCGCCTGGAGCTTCCTGCTGGCGGGGTTGGGCCTGTTGACCGGTGCGGCGCTGCTGCCGGATCAGGCGCGCTGGATCTTGTTGCTGCTGGGCGTGGTATTCGGCGGCGTGGGTGGCGGCATCCTCGGTTATCGCGTCTGGCATGCGCGCCGTGCTGCGTGGTTGCGCCGGCATGGCACGGTGGTGGAGGCGCGTTTTGTGTGCGTTGAACGCAATGCGTCTTTGCAGGTCAATGGCGTGCACCCGTTCCGTATCCTGGCCCATCGCCACGACCGCACGCACGACACCTTGACCGAGTATCGCAGCGATAATCTGTGGGTCGATCCGCAGCCGTTTATGGCCGATGGACAACTGCTGCGCGTCTTCGTCGATCCGCAGCGTCCATTGCGTTACCACCTGGACCTGAGCTTCCTGCCGACGCTGCGCAGCTGATCGGGTTGGCTTTCCTTCCTTCTGACGGCACTTCTTCATGACCAGTTCCACGCCCGTTGCACCGACCGAAGCCCGCATGGCCGAGATCGTGTTTCCCAATCACACCAATCATCTGGGCACGCTGTTCGGTGGGCAGGCGCTGGCGTGGATGGACAAGGCCGCGTTTCTCGCCGCCTCGCGCTATGCGCGCCGCACCGTGGTGACGGCGCGTTCGGATCAGGTGGATTTCAAGCTGCCGATCCGCCAGGGCCAGATGGTGGAAACCATCGCCCGCGTGGTCTTGGTGGGACGTAGCTCGATCACGGTGGAAGTGGAATTGATCGCCGAAGACCTGCTCAGCGGCGCGCGCGAGCTGTGCACGCGCGGGCAGTTCGTGATGATTGCGCTCGATGCCGATGGCAAGCCGACTGCGGTGCCGCCCTTGCCAGCGGCGGACTAACCGCAGCCGATAGCGACTGCACCGCCGCATGCGGGCGTGATCGGTGCTCGGTGCGGCATGTGTCACGTGGACACTGCGGTTCCTGCGCGTCATCCGCCCCACGTCTGACGACCGCTCGCTAGCTGCGCTGACCGCGCTTACTCCTGCACTTCGCGGTCTTCGCGCTTGGTTTCTTCCATCGCCTCCGGTTCCAGCTCTTCGGCGCTGCGATTGAGTTTGACGAACACGCCCCAGGCGATCAGCAGCAGTGCCGCGCATGAGCCGACGGCAGCGGCGTAGGGCAGCTTGGCCGGGTCGGCATGCATCAGCTCGAAGATCGACACCAGCGTCTCGATCGCCAGGGCAATCACGATCACCACGAAAAAGCGCGACAGATACCGCCGCACGCGCGTGGGGCCACTGACCTTGACGTCGCGCAGAATCTCTTCTTCGAAGATGGTCTGGCCCAGTTCGAGCGTGACCAGCGCCACCGTCAGCAGGCCCACAGCTTCAAGCACGACGTTGAAACGGTCGCGCACCACCATGTCGCCGCCGGGGGTGAAGCCGTGCCACAACTCCAGCCCGGCCATCGTCACCAGGCCCGCCGCACACAGCACGAAGAACGCCAGGATCACGAAATGACCGGCACGAAACAGGTGGCTGAGCGCTTTCATCAGGGGCGAGGCGGGCGATGGGAAGCAGAGCATCGTGTGCACCGCGTCGTTACAGCGCGAAGGCTGCGCCAAGCCGGCGCGCCCTCATCCGGCGCGTTGCGCCACCTTCTCCCGCGAGCGGGGGAAGGGATGTATTGGAAGTGGTGCCGAGGGTAGTCGCGCATTGATGCAACGGTAGTCACCGTTCCCCCAGGCAGCTTCCTTCTCCCGCCTGCGGGGGAAGGTGCCCGAAGGGCGGATGGGGGCTGGCGCGCAGCCACCGACCGCCGCCTGCCACCTTCTCAGCGGTGCCGCAGCACCTGATACGCCTGCAGGTGCACATTGGCGGCCATCAGCAGCGGGGCATTGCGGCCGGTCTCGCGCACGCGCGCCAGCATGTCGCCGACGATCTGCGCCGCTTCCACGTCCTGGCCGGCTTCCAGGTCGCGCAGCATCGAGGCCTTGAGCGGCGAATCCACCTGTAGCAGCGTCTGCAACGCGTTGGCGCGTGCGGGCTCGGGAATCGATTGCCCGGCCGCATCGGCGGCCCACAGGCATTCGTTGTACAGGCCGTTGATCAACGCACGGCCGTCGTCGGTGACCACGATCGCACCCACCGGCGCACGCATCATGCACGTGGCCGCGGCCAGCGCGGTGAGAAAGCTGTACTTGATCCATTGTTCCTGCGCGATCTTCTCGCTGGCCACATGGGTGATGTCGGCCTGCGCGCAGGCGGCGGCAAATGCCTGCACCCGCGCCGAATGCGCGTCACCGCTACGCTCGCCGAAGGTGATCGCTGCCGGCTTGCCCAGGTGCAGAATCTCGCCGTGCTCGCCCTTGGTGGCGCTGATGAAGCACAGCCCGCCCAGCACCCGCGCGGCGCCGAAGCGCTCGTCCAGGGCCGCGTAATGGCGCAGCCCGTTGAGGATGGGCAACACCGTGGTGTGCTCGCCCACCGCCGGCGCAATCGCGTCGATCGCGCTGTCCAGGTCGTAGGCCTTGCAGCTCAAGATCATCAGATCGAACGGCTGCTGCGCCACCAATGCCGGCAAGTCCTGCGCGGTGACATGCGCCACCTGCAGATCGGCATCGCCCAGCGGGCTGCGGATGCGCAAGCCGTCTGCCTGCAACTGCGCGGCACGCGCTTCGCGCACCAGGAAGGTGACGTCCACGCCGGCCTGCGCCAGGCGTCCGCCGAAATAGCCACCGGTGCCGCCGGCGCCCAGGATCAGGATGCGCACGGCCATCAGCTCCGCAGCCCCACACCCCGCCGCAGCAGCCACAAGGCCAGGGCGCTGAGCACGGCGACAAAGCCCAGCATCAGTGCGTAGGCCACCCAGATCGGCACATCCGAGCTACCGAGCAGGCCGTAGCGGAACGCGTTGACCATGTAGAAGATCGGGTTGGCATGCGTTGCGGCTTCGGCCCAGCCGGGCAGCAGTTTCACCGAATAGAACACGCCGCCCAGGTAGGTCAACGGGGTCAGGATGAAGGTGGGCACGATCGCCACGTCGTCGAACTTCTTGGCGTAGACCGCGTTGACGAACCCGGCCAGCGAGAAAATGGTCGCGCCCAGCAGCACCGTGGTCAGGGTGACGAATGGATGCGGGATCCGCACCGGAGTGAAGAACATCGCGATGATCAGCACGATCGCCCCGACCATCACCCCGCGCAGCACCGCGCCGGACACGTAGCCCCACAGGATCACCCAGTTGGGCATCGGGCTGACCAGCAGCTCTTCGACGTGGCGGCCGAACTTGGCACCGAAGAAGCTCGAAGAGATGTTGCCGTAGCTGTTCTGGATCACGCTCATCATCACCAGGCCCGGCACGATGAATTGCATGTAGCTGTAGCCGCCCATGTCGCCCACGCGCGAGCCGATCAGCCCGCCGAAGATCAAAAAGTACAGCGTCATGGTGATGGCCGGCGGCACCAGGGTCTGGCCCCAGATACGCAGGATGCGCTGCACTTCGCGGCGCACGATGGTGCCCAGCGCAATCCAGTTGCGTTGGCGGGGTGTGGCGGGCGTGGCGGACATCGACGGCTCCGAAGGACTCATGGGTGGCCTGCCGCGCGCGCGGGCGCCACTGCGGCAGGAGCCGGGGCGGCGACGGTCTCGCCGGGCCCGGTCAGACGAACGAACAACTCTTCCAGCCGGTTGCTCTTGGTGCGCATCGAGCGCACGCGGATACCGGCATCGCCCAGCGCGGCGAACACGCGGTTGAGGTCCATCGCGCGCGGCATGTCCAGATCCAGCGTGTGGCCGTCGATGGCGGTAAGCGTGGTGCCTTCGATCACCGGCAACTGCGCCGGCAGCTCACCGTCGATATCGAACAGGAAACCTTCCACGTCGAGCTTGGCCAGCAGTTCGCGCATCGGCCCCTGGGTCACGATCTGGCCGTGATTGATGATGGCCAGGTTGCGGCACAGGTGTTCGGCTTCTTCCAGGTAATGCGTGGTCAGGATGATCGTGGTGCCGGCGGCGTTGATGTCCTTGAGCACGCGCCACATGTCGCGGCGGATCTCGATATCCACACCGGCGGTGGGTTCGTCCAGGATCAGCAGGCGCGGCTGGGTCATCATGGCGCGGGCGATCATCAGCCGGCGCTTCATGCCGCCGGAGAGCGTGCGGCTCATCACCTGGGCCTTTTCCCACAGGTGCGCGCGGCGCAGTTCCACTTCGGCCAGCGCTTGCGCCTGGCTGCGCGGCATGCCGTAGAAACCGGCGTAATTGACCAGGATGTCGAAGGGTTTTTCGAACAGGTTGAAGTTGATTTCCTGCGGGACCAGGCCGATCAGGCGCATCGCATCGCTGCGGTGACGGACCAGGTCGGTACCGAACACTTCCACCTGTCCGCCGGACAGGTTCACCAGCGAGCTGATGATGCCGATCAAGGTGGACTTGCCCGCCCCGTTGGGGCCGAGCAAGGCGAAGAAATCGCCTGGCGCCACGTCCAGCGAGACGCCCTTGAGCGCCTGGGTGCCGTTGTCGTAGGTCTTGCGCAGATCGCACACGCGCAGGGCGGGCGCAGTGGGAGATGGGGAATTCAAGCCGGGTCCTTTGCGCCAGGGCGACGGCGCAGCGAGTTGCAGCCCGTTATTATAGAAGCCCGTTGGGGTTTGCCCCGATCACAGACTGTCCCAAATACGTTCGTGCCCGTTCAATTCCCCCTCAAGCTTGTCGACCGGCGCATGATTGCGCCCACCGTGGCCCACTGTCAGTTCGTCCGTGACGACGGGCAGCCGCTGGATTTCCAGCCCGGCCAGTTCATCCAGATCCATTTCGACTACGCCGATGGCACGCCGACCAAGCGCAGCTATTCGCTGGCGACCATCCACGATCATGCGCTGGGGCCGGGCGAGGCAGTGGAGATCGCGGTGAGCTTCGTGCCCGGCGGCTCGGCCACGGCCTTGTTCGAGGGCCTGGAAATTGGCGACCAGTTGCAGGCAAGCGGGCCCTACGGGCGCTTTTGCCTGCAGGCGGGCGATCACAACCAGCGTTACGTGCTGATCGCCACCGGCACCGGCGTCACCCCGTACCGCTCGATGCTGCCGCTGCTGGCCGAGGCAATCGCCACCCGCGGTGTGCAGGTGGTGTTGCTGCAGGGCGCACGCACCCCGGCCGAGTTGCTGTACGGCGACGACTTCCGCGCGTTTGCCGATGCGCATCCGCAGTTCCGCTACGTACCGTGCTTCTCGCGCGACGTGCCCGCCCAGCCGCACGCCGATGTGCGGCACGGCTACGTGCAGCAGCATCTGGCCGAGTTCGCGCCCGATGCCGCGCACGACATCGCCTACCTGTGCGGCAACCCGGACATGGTGGACACCTGCCTGGAAGCGCTCAAAGCCGCCGGCCTGCCGAGTGCGCAGATCCGCCGCGAGAAATACGTCAGCTCCACGCCGCCGAAGGTCTGAGGTGGCCTGCAGGCGGCGCGTCGATGCCGCCTGTGTCTGCAGGCGTGCTGCGGCCTGCAGCGTGTGATGCCAAGTTGCTGCGGTTTTAGCCGGCAGCGTCTAGAAGCGCCGGGCGCTGCAGCTCGACCGTGACATGCACCAGTTCCTCGTGAATCTGCAGTGCGTCACGCACCAGCTCCGCATCGATGTCGGCCGCAGTGACCAGACTGACGACGCAGGCATAACGCTCGCCGCCGACGCGCCAGACATGCAGGTCGGCGATGTCGATCGCATGCCCAAGCTCGGCGATGACCTGCTTCACTTCCGCCACCACCGGTGCGTCCATTTCCGCATCCAGCAACACGCGGCCGGTGCTGCGCAGCAACCCCCAGGCCCAGACGGTCACCAGCACAGCGCCGACGATGCCCATGATGGGATCCAGCCAGGTCACGCCCCAGTGCATGCCGGCAACCAGCGCCACGATCGCAAGCACCGAGGTCGCGGCATCGGCCACCACATGCAGATATGCCGCGCGCAGATTGAGATCGCTGTGCGCATCCTGGCGATGACCATGACCATGACCATGACCATGACCATGACCATGACCATGGCTGTCGTGTGTGTGCGCATGGCCGTGAGCCGGATGCGCGTGACCATGATGATGCCCGTGCGCGTGGCCATGTGCATGCGAATCGCGCAGCCACCACGCGCAAATCAGGTTTACCAGCAGGCCGATCACTGCGATGAGGGTGGCTTCCTGATACTGGATGGGCTTGGGCGTGAACAAGCGTTCCACCGACTGGAATGCCATCAGCCCGGCCACGCCCAGCAACAGGATCGCGCTGGTGTAACCGCCCAGCACTTCGACCTTCCACGTGCCGAAGGTGAAGCGCACATCGCCAGCATGCTGCCGCGCGAAGCGGTAGGCGAACAACGCCAGTCCCAGCGCCAGCGCGTGCGAGCTCATATGCCAGCCGTCGGCGAGCAGGGCCATGGAATTGAGCGTCCAACCGCCCACGATCTCCACCACCATCATGAGCACGGTCAGGATCACCGCCTTGCGGGTGCTGCGCTCGGCGAGCGGGTTGGCGCTGGCAAAGGTGTGCGACTGGGCGCAATGCGGCGCGGCGTGAGTGATCGACATCGGCGGTGGCTCTGGCTAAGGTACCCCCACAGGGTATCTTAAATACCCCTGGGGGGTATATATCGATGGCACATCTCAATCAGGACAAATCCAGACTGCTCGCGCGCGTGCGCAGGATCCGCGGGCAGGTGGAAGGACTGGAAAAGGCCTTGGTACAGGACGTGGACTGCACCGCGCTGCTGACCCAGGTCGCCGCGTTCCGCGGTGCGGCGCAAGGCTTAATGGTCGAGTTGCTCAGCGAGCATCTGAAGCATCATGTCGCCGCACCCGAGGCACCGGGCGAGCGTGAGCTGGCGGTGGATGACATCACCGCCATCCTCAAGACCTATCTCAAGTAAGCGCGGCCGACAGACAATTGCGCTCACTCTGGGCCGGTTGCGGTCCATGCGCGCGGCACGGCCTGCATGGGCGTGTCGCGCCCCGTCGTTCTAACGCGTGGCATCCCGACTTCTACGCTCAGCGCGCCGCCGGCTCCAGCGTCAGCAGCACCACATCGTTGCTGCGCATCGGCACGTTGATCTCGACCACGCCGTCGGCGCCCACGCGCACGCGGCGATCCTGCTCGGGGGCATCGCGCGTGGCCTGTTGCAGCTGCGTCAACTGACGCGGCGCCAGGTCATTGGGCATGCCCATGTCGATGTACAGCGACAACGGGTCGTTACGCCGATAGCCGGTCTTGCGCACCTGCAGCTGGTACGTGCCGGCAGGCACATGGGTCATGCGCACGCGCAGCGGCGCGCTGTCGGTGGCTGGCACCTGTTTGGTATAGAACGGCGTATTGCTCACTGCCTGCACCGGCTGCTGCCAATCCCACGCCAGCGCGGCCACACGCTTGCCGTCCACCGCGGCCAACGCATGCGTATCGCTGAGTGGTACATCGCGGCCCTTGAGTGCATTCAAGTATTTGTAGGCGAACCAGGCCGGCTTGCGAATGCCTTCGCGGTTCATCAGCCCGAATCCACCGTGGAATGGCGTCGGCGGTGGGCCGGGCTCTTCGAACAGATCGGTATAGGTCCAGTAACTCATGCCCTGCACCAGGCCTCGCACCTGTTTGAGCTTGGTCAGGATGTACGGCGCGCTGATGTAACTGTCGTGGACGAAATCGCGCGGCGTATAGCTGCTGCTCCACTCGGTGAAGTACAGCGGCAGGTCCGGGAACGGCGAGGCCTGGATCTGTGCGCGCACGCGTCGCACATCGCCGACGATGGCATCCGGCGATGCGGACAGCTTGGTGTCCTGCTTGCCGTTTTCATCGAGAAACCCGCCATCCACGCCATAGGTATGTGTCGTGACGAAATCGATCGGCAGCGTGTTCTTGGCGGCAAAGGCCAGTAACTCGGGTACCCAGGCGGCGCCTGCCGTCGATGGGCCGCCGACGCGCAATTGCGGGTCGATCGCCTTGATGGTGCGCGCCGTGTTCGCATACAGATCGAAGTAGGCCTGCTGGTCGGCGTTCTCCCAGAAATCCTTCAGATTGGGCTCGTTCCACACTTCGAAATACCACTGGCGCACTTCCTCGGCACCGTAGCGCGCGCGGATGTGGCGCACATACGCATCGATCAACTGCGTCCACTTGGCAGGATCCGGATGCGAGGTGTTGCCCTTCCAGTAGAACAACGTCTGCTCTGAGGTTTTCATCGCGCTTGGGGTGAAGCCCAATTCGACGAACGGGCGAATCCGCTTAGCCAGCAGCGCGTCGTACAACTGATCCAATTTGGTCCAGTCGTAGACCAGTTTGCCGTCTACCGTTTTGACGGTACCGAGCACGTCATGAAACACATCGTGGAAGCGGAGATAACGGAAGCCCAGCTCGTGGACCGCAGGCACCAGATGCGCCTGGGTATCGCTGCGGATTAGCGTGCCGGGGAAATCCGAGCCAACCGACAGGTCGTAGAAACGATCGACCGGCGCGCCAGCCGTGGCCAGATCCAGCTGGATCGTGCGCGGCGCTGCGTGCTGCGCCATGGCAGAGGTCGCTGCGCAGCACAGCGCTGCTGCCAACAAGACATTTGAACGCATCGTCGCTCCTGCTGAAGTTCGAGCCTGCAGCGTAACGCATGCGCGGCAGACCACTGCCGACATGCGGCGTGATGCAGCGAGGCCAGCAGCACAGCTGGGCAGCCGCCATGCGAACGCGGCCGCGGCTCGGCATCGGGATGTTCCGCGCGTAAGCTGCGGCGGCTGTGCGTCGTCTGTACCTACCAGCCGGCGTCCTGCGACGGGTGTTCGCCGCTTGGGCCAGCAATGAAGACGGATGCGGAAAACCGCGTTCGAATGTGTAAAGGGTGCTTGACAGTAAGCGCCAGTGGGCGCATCTTGCCTGTCAAGCGTACTTGACAGGCGACAGAGATGCGGCGGCGGCACAGGCAAATGGAATGCAGGCATGACCGCGCAACGCGATGCGCTGTGCGCACGGTTGCCGGGCATGCGCGCAGCGATCGGGCAGCGCGCGTCATGGCTGTGCCGGGGCCGTGCAAATGACAAGCTGCAAACGCAAGGCGCTGCTGCTGTTCTGCGTGGGACTGGTCTTCCTCGGCACTGGGCTGCTCGGTCTGTGGCAGGTGCTGCCGTTAAACAACTACCTTGCCGGGCTCAGCGCCGGCATCGGTGGATCATGCATGCTGCTGTCGGTGCCGATGTGGCTGACGCGCGGCAGCATGCGCGACAGCACCCGCCCTATGCTGGCGCAACGGTATTACCGCGAATTCGGCATCCCGATGCTGTTGTACGTGCTGGTGATGCTGTTCTGGCGCTTTCTGCTTGGGCATGTCGGGTCCAACTGGGCGCGGGTGTTGATCGCCCTGCTGCCGGCAGTGCTGGTGGTACTGGTCATTCGTGCGGTGGCGCGTTACGTGCGCGATTCTGATGAAATGCAACGGCGGATCGAGCTGGAAGCGATCGCCATTGCCGCCGGGCTGGTCAGCGGTGCGTACATGACGGCCGGATTTCTGCAGGCCGCCGAGTTGATCGATGTTCCGGCGAGCGCGGCGATGCTGTGGGTGTTTCCCTTGCTGTGCGCCATCTATGGTATCACCAAAAGCATCCACGCGCGTCGTTTTGAATGAATAGCCGCGTGCGCGAATTGCGCGAGGCCAATGGGTGGTCGCAAGGGGAGCTTGGCGAACGGCTGGGTGTGTCGCGGCAGACGATCAATGCGCTGGAAACCGGAAAATACGATCCCAGCCTGCCGCTGGCGTTCCGTATCGCACGCTTGTTTGGGGAATCGATCGAGCATGTTTTTCTTTACGAAGACGGGCATTAGTTGCCGCGGTCACGTGTGGCCGCATGCAACGTCAGAGGGACAGGCAATACCAGGAGAGAGGACGACGATGGTCAAGCAATCCACAATGGTGGCGACAGTGCTGATCGCGATGCTGGCTGCCGGATGCCAGCGCGCTGCAGCGCCAGCGGCAGTAAACGAGGTTGCAGGAAACTCCACCCCGACAACGCCGGCTACGAGTGCGCCGCAGCCTGCCGTAAACCACCCGCCCGGCAATGCCGCGGGCAATCGTTACGGCACGCTGCTGTTCACCCCGTGTACGCTGAGCTCGGGCAGCGCCGCCGGCAACATCGAAGCGCAATGCGCGAGCTTGCGCGTGCCGGAAAATCCGGCCGCGCCGAGCGGGCGCAGCATCGCGTTGAAGATCGCCTGGCTGGAAAGCGACGCCGGCGGCGGCAGCACGCAGGACCCGGTGTTCTTCATCGCCGGTGGGCCTGGGCAATCCGCCACTGAGGTCGCGGCGATCGTGGACATGGGGCTGCACGAAGTGCGCAAGCAGCGCGACATCTTTCTGGTCGATCAGCGCGGCACCGGTGGCTCGCATCCGCTGGAGTGTCGCGACGCGGCCGGCAAGCCGCTGGCGCTGGACAACAGCAGCGAAGCCACAGCCGAGCAATTGACTGCGTATGCGGCCCGATGCGCCGACGGTTTGCGCAACGACGCCGACCCGCGTTACTACACCACCAGCGAAGCCATCGGCGATCTGGATGCGGTCCGCGCAGCGCTGGGCGTGCAGACGCTGAATCTGATCGGTGCCTCGTACGGCACGCGCGTGGCGCAGCACTATGCCGCGCGTTATCCGCAGCACACGCGCACCGTGGTGATCGATGGCGTAGCGCCAAACGATCTGGTGATCGGCGGCGAGTTCGCGCGCACCTTCGAAGATGCGATCGCGCTGCAGTCTGCGCAATGCCGCCAGCAGCCTGCATGTGCCAAGCGCTTTCCAGTGGATACCGCCACGCAGTTGCGCCAGGTGGTCGAGCGGCTGCGGCAGGCGCCGGTGGCGGTGGACTACCGCGACCCGCGCACCGGTGCCTTACGCCACGAACAGGTCACTGCCGACACCGTGGCCGGCCTGGCGTTCGGTTTCTCGTATGCGCCGGAAACCGCATCGTTGCTACCGTTGGTGCTGGACGAAGCTGCCGCAGGCCGTTACGCCTCGTTGATGGCCTTGGCGCAGATGAGCGCATCGGGCATGTCCGACCGGATGAATCGCCTGATGCAATGGTCGGTGTTGTGCAGCGAAGATGCCGGGCGTTATCACCCACCCGCACGCCAGGACACCACGTTGCTGGGCAACGCGGTCGCCGAGATGTTCTTCGCACCATGCAAGGTGTGGCCCTCCAAGCCGGCCCCGGCTGCCGCGAGCGCCCCGTTCCGCTCCACGTTGCCGGTGTTGCTGCTCTCCGGCGCGCTCGACCCGGTCACACCGCCACGCTATGCCGAGCGCGTGCTGCAGGGACTGCCCAACGGCCGGCATGTGATTGCGCCCGGGCAGGGGCATGGCGTGTTCCGGCTGGGCTGCATGCCCAAGGTGCTGAGCCAGTTCATGCAGACCGCCGATGCCAAGGCGCTGGATACCACCTGCGTTGCCAGCCTCAACACCGTGCCCGCCTTCACCTCGTTCAACGGATGGGAACCATGAGCCGCATCGACCACGCCACGGAGGCGCTTGCATGATCGTCGTCGATACCCTGCATAAGTCGTTCAAGACCAAGACCGGGCTGGTGAAAGCCGTCGACGGGGTCAGCTTCAGCGCCGCCGATGGCCAGATCACCGGGCTGCTCGGCCCCAATGGCGCCGGCAAGACCACCACCTTGCGCATGCTCTACACGTTGATGGCGCCCGATCAGGGCAGCGTCACGGTCGATGGCGTGGATGCCGCCCGCGACCCGGTGACGGTGCGCCGCGCACTCGGGGTGTTGCCGGACGCACGCGGCGTCTACAAGCGTTTGACCGCACGCGAGAACATTGCCTACTTCGGCCAGTTGCATGGCATGTCGCGCAGCCAGATCGCCCAGCGCACGCAGCTGCTGGCCAGCGCGTTGGACATGGACGACATTCTCGACCGCCAGACCGAAGGCTTCAGCCAGGGCCAGCGCACCAAGACCGCGATTGCGCGCGCATTGGTGCACGACCCGCGCAACGTGATCCTGGACGAGCCCACCAACGGCCTGGATGTGATGACCACCCGCGCCATGCGCGGCTTCTTGCAGCAACTGCGTGCGGAGGGGCGCTGCGTGATCTTTTCCAGCCACATCATGCAGGAGGTCGCCGCGCTGTGCGACCGCATCGTCATCATCGCCAAGGGCAAAGTGGTGGCGTCCGGCAGCGCCGACGAATTGCGTGATGCCACCGGTGAACACAATCTGGAAGACGCCTTCGTCAAGGCGATCGGCTCGGACGAGGGGCTGCACGCATGAGCACCGCATCGTTGTTGTCCACGCTGTGGACCGTGCTGCGCAAGGAATTGCGCGACATCTCGCGCGACCGGCGCACCCTGGCATTGGCGTTGCTGTTGTCGCCGCTGCTGTACCCGATCCTGATCCTGGGCATGGGCGCGCTGAGCGAAAGCCGCGTGCGCACGCAGATCGACAAGCCGCTGGAGATCCCCACGCTCGGCCGCAGCAATGCACCGAATCTGGTGCGATTTCTGGCCGCGCAGGGACTCAATGCCGTGGATGCGCCAACCGATCTGACCGCGGCGATTCGCAACCAGGATGTGGATGTGGCACTGCGCATCAGCGACAGCTACGCCGAGGATTGGCGCGCAGGCCGGCCGGCGCTGGTGGAGATCATCAAGGACAGCACCCGCCGCGAGGCCGATGTGCCGAGCATGCGCTTGCAGGCCGCGCTTACCGGCTACAGCCAGCAGGTCGGCGCCTTGCGGCTGCTGGCGCGCGGTATCGACGCGCAGGTGTCCAGGCCCCTGGAAGTCGCCGCGCAAGATCTGGCCACTGCCGAAGCCAAGCGCGGCCAGATGATGGCGATGCTGCTGCCGGTGTTACTGGTGATCACCTCGTTTCTGGGCGGCGCGTCGTTGATTCTGGACGCCACCGCTGGCGAGCGCGAACGCCAGTCGCTGGAGCCGTTGCTGGCCACGCCTGCGCCGCGCAGCGCCATCGTCAGCGGCAAGATCGCCGCGGCCTGCGTGATCGGCATGGTGTCGTTGTTGCTCACCTTGCTCGCTTTCAAGCTGAGTGCGCAGTTGTCCACGTCGACTCTTGGCCGCCAGCTCAATGTCGGTTTCGTGCCGATGCTGCAGATGCTCTTCATCCTGGTCCCGATGCTGTTTGTCGGCACCTCGCTGCTGACCTATCTGGCCGCGGCCGCCAAGAGCATGAAGGAAGCGCAGGCGCATATGACCTGGCTGCTGCTGCTGCCGATGCTGCCGGGCTATGCATTGATGGCCTATCCGCTGAAGACGCAGCTATGGCATTTTGCGGTGCCGTTTCTGGCGCAGAACCAGATGCTGTTGAAGGTGATCCGCCACGAGACCATCAACCTACAGACCTGGGCGGTGTATCTGCTGGCCGGTTTCGGTGTGGCGGCATTGCTGTGGTATGCGGCAGTGCGCCGGTATCACCAGGAGCGCCTGGCGATTTCGGGCTGAGGTTGTTGCGTGGTGGCTGTTTGCTGCAAGTCCCTGCGGCACCCTCCAACGCGAAACACCGACGCTGCACCATCGCCACAACGCAAAAGCCCGCATCGCTGCGGGCTTTGCGTTTCCATATCATCGACGACGCAGGCATCAATCGCCCGGATTGAACGACAGCGTACGCCGCGTGGTCACCGGTGCGGCCACCGGTTCGAAGCGCCAGCGCTTGACCGCGTTGAGGGCTTCGCGGTCGAACACGCGCGGTGGGTTGGCGCGCAGCACGCGCGAGGCGGTGATCGAGCCGTCGGTACCGACCGTGAGTTCCACCAGCACTTCGCCGGAGGTACCCGAACGCAGTGCTTCGGCCGGATAGCGCGGTGCCGGGGTGCTGATCGGACGCAGCGACTGCGCGGCCGGTGCGGCTGCAGCGGCCGCCGGCGGCGCCGGACGCGGGGCCGCCGGTGTGGGGGCCGGCGCTTCGGCCTGACGCCGCGCAGCCGCCTGGCGCTCGGCCTCGGCGGTCTGCTGGCGGGCCGCTTCCTGCTGGGCGGCAATCTGCTGGGCAGCGGCGGCCTCGCGGCTCTGCTGCTCGGCCAGGCGCTTCTGCTCGGCCGCCTGCTTGGCCTTGTCCTCGACCTGCTTCTTGGCCTGCTCGGCATCCTGCTCGGAGCGGTTGGCGGCGGTCTTCATGCCGGTTTCCAGGCCGCTCTTCAGGCGTGGCAGTGCCGGTGCCTGCGGGTCGACCTTCTCGATCAACGCGATCAAACGCTGCGCTTCGGGAAATTCTTCGCGGCTGATGCCTTGTTCGGCGGCGATCAGCGTATAGGGAAGCAGATCGGTCAGCGCGCTGTTGACGGTGGCGTCCTGCGGCTGCTTCTCGCGCAAGGCCAGGTAGTACTCCACCGCGTTGTCGCCGGCCGGGGCGTACATGCGGTTGTCCTGCAGCGCTTTGGTGGCCGATTCGCGCAACTGTTCGGCAGCCATCGACTGCACCTGCGGCGAGACCGCCGTGGCCGGCGTGGGTGCCGTTGCCGCCGGTGTGGCGCCGGTCGCCGGCGTGGCGGTGGCGGCCTTGTCTTCCTGCTTGGAGCAGGCGGCCAGGCCAACCAGCAAAATGACCGGCGCGATCCGGCGTGCCATACGGCCCTGTGTCAGATCCAACATGCGTCCCCCTTACCCCGAGTGCGAAAGATAACGTTGCTGCGGCGAGCGCCGGCCATTGTTCCCGCAATGGACGGCAATGCCGCAATCTAGCATTGCTGGGGCGGTCTGAGCCAAGGGTTGCGCTGCAGATCGCCGAAATTTATCCCGCCGGGGTTGCCATGACCGGCGGGGCCGGCACGCGTGCGGCCGGTTCGGGCAGCGGCGGGGCAGGGCAGTAGCGCTGCAGGAAGTCCGCGTGCGCAGGCAACCGCACCAGCGCCGCCTCCACCCGGGTGCGGATGGTTTCCAGAAAGCGGCTCAGCTCCGCATCGCCCATCAGGTCGGCCACCGGGTGGTGCTGTTGCGGCACCACCCCCTGGCCCAGCATCACCTGCACCCAGGAGTTCTCGGCGAACAGCTCGTTGGCCTGATGGAAGACCCGCCCGCTCTGGCGGAACAACTCCACCCGGTGGCGCAGCGAATCGGGGATGTCCATGGCCGCGCAGTCGCGCCAGAACGGCGTGTCGCGGCGATCGGTGGCGTGGTAGTGCAGGATCACGAAATCCCGGATGTGGGTGATCTCCTGGGCCGCCTGACGGTTGTACTCGGCGATGTCGACAGCGTTGATCACCTGCGGAAAGGTCTGCAGCAGGCGGATGATGCCGCGCTGGATCAGATGGATGTTGGTCGATTCCAACGGCTCCAGGAACCCGCTTGCCAGGCCCAGCGCCACGCAGTTCTTTTCCCATACGCGGTGGCGCTGGTTGGGCGTGAAGCGCAGCGGCCGCGGTTCGGTGAGCGCGCGCCCGGTGAGGTTGCGTTCCAGTACCGCGCGGGCGCCATCCTGGTCCATGTAGCGGCTGGAATACACGATGCCGTTCCCCACCCGGTGCTGCAGCGGAATGCGCCACATCCAGCCGGCCTGGTCGGCGCGCGAACGGGTGTAGGTCACCGGCGGACCCACCGATTCGGTCTGCACCGCCAACGCGCTGTCGGCGAACAACCAGCGCGACCAATCGTCGCTGCCCACGCCCAGCGTCTTGCCGATCAGCAGGCCCGCAAAGCCGGTGCAATCCAGGAACAGGTCGCCTTCCACCCGCATGCCGTCCTGCAGCGTCAGTGCGGTGAGAAAGCCGCTCTGCGCATCGGTCTCCACCTGGCCGATGCGGCCTTCGACGCGGGTGACGCCGAAGCCTTCGCTGAAGCGGCGCAAAAAGCGCGCGTACAGCCCGGCGTCCAGGTGGTAGGCGTAATTCATGCCGCCATTGGGCAGATGCGCGAAGCGGCCTTCCTGCGCCGCACGCAGTTCCAGGCAGTAGTCGCCGAAGTCGCGCGCCACCCCGCGCTGGCGCCCCTTCAACCAGAAATGCTGGAACCCGGCGCTCCAGTGGTCGGTCCCGGCATGCCCGAAGGAATGGATGTAATGCTGGTCCACATCGCGCCAGTGTTCGAAGGCGATGCCGAGCTTGATGGTGGCCTGGGTGGCGGCCATGAAGGCGGCTTCGTCGATTTCCAGCAAGCGGTGGAAGGTGACCAGGCTGGGGATGGTAGCTTCGCCCACCCCCACCGTGCCGATCTCGTCGGACTCCACCAGGGTGATGTGCAGGTGCCGGCCCAGCAATTTCGACAGCGCTGCAGCCGCCATCCAGCCGGCCGTGCCGCCACCGGCGATGACGACGCGGCGTACCGGGCGCTGGTGCGGGTCCGAAGGCGTGGTGTCGGGCATGGTCAAATCCTCAGCGATTCAAGCGTTGCAGCAGCCGTGCACGCAGGCTGCGCGCACGGGCATCGTCCATCGGGGCCAGCACACCGCGCGCGGCATCGGGCAGATGCGCGGCGGTTCTGTCGTCGGACTCGAACACGTAGTGACGGAACACCTCCTGCCAGGTGGCGCGTTGTTCGGTCGGCAGGTCGCGGATGGTCAACAGCGCCAGCATCAGCGCGTTCATCGGCGAATCCATGTAGGCCGGGCTCTGCCGCCACCAGAAATTGATCAATACGTTGAAGCTCTCCAGTGCCTCGACGTGATGCCACCACATGCTGGGAATGAACAGCGCATCGCCCGGCGCCAGCTCGGCAACCAGGGCGTGGTCCAGCGCCTGCGCATAGCGTGGAAAACGCTGCAGGTCCGGTGCGGCGATATCCACCAGGCTGACCGGCTGCCCGGCCGGGGTGAGATCCAGCGGGCCGATGTAGAGATTGGCCAGCTGATCGGGCGGGAACAGGGTAAAACGGCGTCGCCCGGCGACCACGCAGGCCAGGTTGTCGGGCAGGTCCTGATGCGCGGCGATGCGGGTGCGGTTGCCGATCCAGATGCTGGCCAGCGGCTCGCCCTGCGGCAGCGCGATGGGGTGATGCGCACGCAACCCGGGCAGGTAGGTGTCCAGCGTGGTGGAGCCGACATAGATGGCCGGTGGCTGCGCGTTATCCAGGTCGCGCAGCAAGGTGTCCAGCACCACGCCCAACGGCACGCGTTCGGGACGGAAGTTGAAGCCGCTCATGTCCGCGTTGTAGAAGAAGCACCCACCGATCTCCGGTGGTCCAACCTGCGCCACCACCGCCTCGCCGCGGTCGAAGCCACGCAGGTAGGCGGCAGCGGCCTGCGCAGAACTGGCACCGGCGCGGGCCAGTGGCCAGTCGCGCACCAGCCCGCGCAGCACCAGCGGCGCGGTGGAGCTTAGGATGGCCGGGTCCAGCCGTTGCGGGTCCAGGCCGTGACGCTCGTGGATGGCGCGTGGCTCAGCCGGCATGACGGCGGTTCATGCGTTCGAGCAGATGGCGCAATTGCGCAATCGAGGCCACCGCCATGTACAGCGGTTCCAGATCGCCATGCCGGTGCAGTTCGAGCAGCGCCGCGTCATCGAGTGCGCGCAGGCGTTCTTCGTGCACGACATAGAGCCCGGCCAGGCGGCATTCCAGGCCGTTGTTTAAGGTGGCTTCGAACACGAATGGTTCGAGCAGGTCGTAACGCAGCGCACGTTCGACGAATGCCGTGCTGGCCACCAGGCCATCGTGCAGCGTGCGCAGCACTTGGCTGATGTGGTCGAGAAATTCGGTGGTGCCGCCGTGTTCGCGAAACAGCAACTCGCCCTCGGTGCTGCTGACGCGTGGGCTGTCCAGGTCCACATGCACCATCGGCCCATCGGGCTGTTCGCCGATCAGGAACGGTTGGCGCTGAATCGCCAGCGGGACATAGGGCGCATCCCAACGCGCGCCATCCAGGAACAGGTTTTCGCCCAGGCGTAATCCCAGCAACGCCAGCGGCTGGAAACTGCGCTCGCCGCTGCGATGGAACACGATGGGGTATTGCGCCTGCAACTGGCGAAATTCCTGCGGAAAGGTCGCAGCCGACATCACGTCATCGCCGTAGGCGGCGCCGTGTGCGGTGATCACGCGCAGATCGCGGTGATCGAGATTGTTCAACAACACAGCATTGTTCATGGGGGATAGGCACAGCACGCGGGGCGCGTGGCCCATGCTTCAACGAATCGCCACTGCACGGCAAGCCCCGGATGCGTTCACGTCCTTGGGCAGGTGCAACGGCCGTGTACGTTCCCCGGCAGCCAGGCTGCCGGGGAACGTGCGGCTTGCTGTAGCGATGCAGTCAGTCCTGCATCGCCCAAGCGGCATCACCAGAACTTGTAGCGCAGACCCAGCATGTAGCGCGGGCCGGTCTGGGTGGCATAGATGATCTCGTTCTTCTGCCGGCCATGCTGGCGCTGTATTTCGTTGGTGAGGTTGATCGCTTCCAGGCTCAGCGACAGGTTGTCGGTCCACTTGTAGCCGATGTTCAGATCCAGCTGACCATAGGCTTCGGTATAGACCGGGTTGGGCAGGCCGCTGCCGTCGAAGCGCGCAGCCAGGAACTCGTCGCGCCAGTTGTAGGCCGCACGAACCTGCCACTGTCCCTTCTCGTAGAAGCCGACCAGGTTGGCCGAATCGCTCAACCCTTCCAGCGCGAACTGCTCGCCGATCACGTAGTTGTTGTAGGTGAGCCCGGAGTCGACCTTGGTGTAGTTGGCCGACACGCCGAAGCCGCTCTGGCCGAACATGTGCTGCACGTTGAATTCCCAACCATCCAGCGAGGCCGACCGCTGGTTGGCCGGCGCGGTGATGGAGAAGTTGGCGATCGGGTCGCCCGGCTGCCCACTGATCGTACCGGTGGCATTGCCATTGGTGTCGTCGGTTCCGCGGGCCACGCCGGGCTGGCCGGCGAAGTTGCGGAAGATGTAGTTGCGGATGCAGGTCAGGTCGGCGGTGGCGCAGCCATTGGCCAGCGCCTGGTTCCAGTAGGCGCCGCCCACCGGCGTGTGCAGGCCGAGCGAGGTGTCGTTGCGGGTGGTGACGCCGACGTAGTTGTCGATGTTCTTGCGGAAGAACCCCACCGAGGCGTAGCTCGCCTCGCCGTAATACCACTCCAGCGACAGGTCGATGTTGTGCGACAGCAATGGCTTGAGGCCGGGATTGCCTTCCTGGCCGGAGCCGCCTTCGATGCGGCCGATCTGGTTGAGCGTCTGCCCGCCCTGGATGTCGCCCCAGCCGGGCCGGCCGATGGTCTCGCCGTAGCTGCCGCGCAGCACCAGGTCTTCGCGCAGCTTGAAGCTCAGGTCCAGGCTGGGCAGCCAGTATTCGTACTTGCCGCTGCCACCGGAGAACGCCGAGTCGGCCAGCCGGATCGGCAGCTCGTTGTTGGCAACCCAGTCGATGCCCACGGCCACCGGCACCAGCGCCTGTGCCTGGACCTTGGTTTCTTCGTAACGCACGCCGGCGGCCAGGCTGATCGGCACGCGCAGATCGTCCCAGCTATTGCCCCACTGCAGGTAGGCGTTCTTGGATTTTTCGGTCACGCGGCGGTCGGTGGTGAACACCGGCGAGATGCGGTACAGCGACTCATCGCCAGCGGCTTGCGCAGCGGCCTGGCGCACGCGCTCGAAGTCGAACAGGAACAGCTGGTTGAACTGCGCCGGATTGCCGCTGCCGTCGATCGCATCGAAGTACTGCGCGAACGAGCTGGGAATCCACAGGTCGTCCGCATAATCGGCCGCGGTGCCGTTGCCGCCCCAGGTGTCGCGCTGCACATTGGAAAATGCCGAGCGATTCTTGACCTCGGTGCTGCCGATGCCGAACTTCAACTGCGAATAGTTTTCGAAGGTGAAGTCGCCGTTGACCTGCGCCTGATCGATTTCCGATTTCATGTAGCTATTGCGAAACGCCGAGCCGGTGACCAGCGTGCGCGACGGGTCCAGGCCATTCAGCCCGAAGCCAAGCTGCTGCTGCAACACCGGGAAATCCTTGCTGAAATCCACCACCGAGGTGCCGCGGTAGAAGCCGGATACGCCCAGCGAGTTGCTCGACCCATACGGGCTGTCCGCGCCGGCTTCGGCGGTGGAGCGGTGGATGTCGAAGTTGAGCTTGAACTGATCGTTCACCGCCCAATCCACATTGAAACCCAGCGACTTGTTCTGGTTGCGCGTGGCGGCCTGGGAGCCGGCGGTAGCCAGATCGCTGGTGGGCGGATTGACGATTTCAGAATAGGTAATCGGACCTGCGACCGGTCCCTTGGTCCAGGCGCTGGCGGACGGTCCGTAGTTGAACCACACCGACATCTCGTTGCGCTGCTGCTGGATCTTGTTTTCCGAGTAGGTGTAATCCAGCGTGGTGGTGATGTTGTCCAGCGGCTTGTACTGCAGCGTCAACTGGCCGTTGGTGCGCTGGCGTTCGACGCCGACCACGCGGTAGTTGAGGTTCTGCGGCACCGAATAGATATCGTTCGGACCGGGGCGGTTGACGATGTTTTCAGAACCCGGTGTGCCCGGCTGCGGAATGGTGCCGTAGGCGGTGGAATCGCCACGGAATGCGCGCCAGCCATTGGGGACGCCGACCTGGCTGTAGCCGAAGTCGCGTTCCTGGTAGCTGCCGCTCAGCGACACGCCGAAGCGTCCGTCGGCCGAGGTGTTGCTGAAGATGCCGGAGATTTCCGGCGTCAGCGAATCGCCCTGCAGGCGGTCGGGCAGGTTTTCGTTGGAAGAGTCGTGCACGCCCTTGAGGCCCACATTGGCATGCATGCCGGGGTTATCCAGCGGCCGGGCGGTCTTGATGTTGATGGTCGCGCCGATCCCGCCGGTGGGCGTGCTGGCACGGCTGGTCTTGAACACCTCGATGCCGGAGATCGACTCGGACGCCAGGTTGGCGAAGTCGAATGCACGCGAGTTGGAGGCATTGGATTCTTCGATGCTGGCGCCCGGCATCTGGCGGCCGTTCAACAGCACCAGGTTGAAGTCCGGGCCGACGCCGCGCACGGTGACGCGCGAGCCTTCGCCCAGCGAGCGGTCGATCGACACACCGCTGATGCGCTGCAACGATTCGGCCAGATTGGTATCGGGGAACTTGCCGATGTCTTCGGCCACGATGCCGTCGACGATGCCTTGCGCATCGCGTTTGACGTTCATGGACGAGGTAAGGCTGCCGCGAATACCGCTGACCTGGACGGTATCGAGGGTGGCGGGGTCGGCCTGACTGGAACCTGGGACAGTGGATGCCGATTGCGGCGCCGGCGCGGTCTGCGCGGCCAGCGGAGTCGACAAGGCGAACAGCAGGGCAGACGTCAAGCGCCGCGTGCGCGGCAGGGTGCGAGTCTCTCTCACGGTAGTTGCTTCCCCAAACAGAAGATAAGGCCGACCCCAGGCGGGGCAGGCAAAGGTCAATGGAACAATCGAGCATTTGTTAGTGCAGCCTTAACGAAGTCAATTTGCACTGCAGCATCGGCCGCGACCCTATTGCGTCACACATCGTTCCACCGAGCGAGGCGTGCAAAGCATCCGTGCGCAAACGCTTGGCCTTACCATCGCGCCAGGATGGCGGCGTCCCTCGAGATGCGATGGCACCGACCTAGCGGACGCGAGCCTTGATTGCGCAACCGGCAAGCGGATTCGTCAGGCGCAACTGCGTTGCGAGTTCGACGCCTGCATGCTGGGCAGCCGCCTTGTCATATCTGCCGCAACGACCCCACCTTTTGACTGGAGCGCACGATGATCGATCTGTACTACTGGCCCACGCCGAACGGGCACAAAGTCACGCTGTTTCTGGAAGAGGCCGGGCTGCAGTACACCCTCAAGCCGGTCAACATCGGCAAGGGCGAACAATTCGAACCGGCATTCCTGCAGATCTCGCCCAACAACAAGATGCCGGCCATCGTCGACCATGCACCGGCCGATGGCGGCGGTGCGCAGAGCGTGTTCGAGTCCGGCGCGATCCTGCTGTATCTGGCCGAGAAGACCGGCCGCTTCCTGCCGCGCGATGCCCGCGGCCGGATCGCTGCACTGGAGTGGCTGTTCTGGCAGATGGGCGGGTTGGGCCCGATGAGCGGCCAGATGGGTCACTTCAACGTCTATGCACCGGAAAAGATTGCGTACGCGATCGAGCGCTACAACGCCGAGGTGCACCGCTTGCATGGCGTGCTCGACAAGCGCCTGGCCGACCACGCCTTCCTGGCGGGCGACGACTACGGCATTGCCGACATGGCCAGCTATCCGTGGATCGAAGTGTATGGCGACCTCAAGCCCGACTACGCCGCCTTCCCACATCTGAAGCGCTGGCACGACGCCATCGCCGCGCGCCCGGCGACCCAGCGCGCCTACGCGCTCAAGGAGCAGGTCAATCCCAATGCGGGCCAGCCGCTCAGCGATGAAGAGCGCAAGCACCTGTTCGGCAAGCGTTGAAGCAACGTCTTAGGCGCGGATGCGTAACAGTACACGCGCATCAAACGCGCGCGGCACATCAACGGGGCGGCATGCGCCCCTCTCCCACGGGAGAGGGGTTGGGGTGAGGGTACGGCATCGCCGGAGACTGACAGCGACCCCAATTGCGCTCCCTCGCCATACGTAGCGACGCGTTAGTCCCCACCGTCCACAGACATCTCGCGATGCATGCGCATCCCCGGCACCATCAATCCCAACGCGCGCACGCCTGAGCGGCCAACGCCAGGATCGCCGCGCTTCTCAAATCCACAACACCCCCGCATCCTGTGCGCAGTCGTCAGACCGGATCATCGATGCGCGCCCTGTTGGTCACCCTTGCCCTCATGCTCAGCACCATTCCCATGGCCCACGCCGAAAAACTCACCCTGGAGGCCATCACCGGCCCGTTGCCGCTTTCCGGTCCCACGTTGATGAAGCCCAAGGTGGCACCGGATGGCTCGCGCGTGACCTTCCTGCGCGGCAAGGACAGCGATCGCAATCAGCTAGGGAAGGTCTGATCAA
>NZ_JAGHWU010000044.1:0-41279 GCF_017746145.1 Xanthomonas sp. D-99
GTTGTTCAGACCTTCCCTAGTGCGCGCAATGGCGTTTTCCGTCCGGCTGTGTGTGCTGGCATTGCTTGCCTGCAGTGCTGCACAGGCCAATGACAGCAGTTTCGGCGACGACAACGGCACCATCCGCCTGCTGCATCAGCCCGACATCAGCATGGACCGCGAAGCGCTGTTGCTCAGCGAGGAACGCGTGCAAGTGGACTATGTGTTCACCAACACCAGCGAGCGCGACCTGAGCGTGCCGGTGGCCTTCCCGATGCCGCCGATGTACTTCGGCATGGCCGACCACAATGCGCTGACCGATTTCAAGCTCTGGGCCGACGGCAAACCGGTTGCCACCACGCGCAAGCTGGTGGTGCTGCTGGATGACGGCAGCGACATCTCCACGGCGTTCGCCGCCACCGGCTGGACCCAGGACGATGTCGCCGCGTTCACCGAATCGGCCACGCCGCCGAAGGGACGCAAGCCGCTACCCGCGCGCTGGGTCGATGGCGATGGGCAGCCGCGTTTCACGCTCAACGCCTACTTCGTCTGGCAGCAGAAGTTTCCTGCCAAGGCAAGCGTGCAGATCCGTCACACCTACACACCCAGCCTGTCTACCGGCGTCCCGCAGCCCAGCAGTTACTTGCTGGAGTCGTATGCAAAAGACACCTGCATCGAACCGGCGACCAAAGCCAGCATGCAGCGTCGCGAAGGCAACTACGGGTTGGGATGGGCCAACCTGCGTTATGTGCTCACTACCGGCAAAAACTGGAACGGCCCGATCAAGGACTTCCAGCTGACCATCCGCAAGCAGGCGGCCAGCGACATCCTGAGCCTGTGCTTCGATGGCGAACTGAAAAAGATCGACCCGCTGACCTTCCAGTTCAAGCAGGCCAACTTCGTGCCGGTGCGCGATTTGAACATCCTGTTCGTGCGCGCACCGGAATAAATCCGACAAGCAGCAAGCGTGGGAGCGCACCCGGGCGCGACGAAGCGTTACCTGCGATGCCCACCACGATCGTAGGCGCCAACGCGCATCGTTTGTCCTCTGCAAATGAAGCGTTGCCCAGAACGCGCATCGCGCCCAGGTGCGCTCCGACGCTGGTGCCACGCTGCGTTGCATGGCACGTCTGCCGATTGCCCACCACCGATGACGGCCGCGGTAGCGGGATCACAGACAGGAGCGCAGCCGGACGCGACCAAGCGTCACCCGATCGACCCCAACGCACGCAGACCTACACCTGCGCGCGTTAGTCTTCTTCCGGCGGCGGCAGCACGATACCGTCGGCATCGATGGCGAGCTTGCCGGCCATCAGCACTGCCTGGGTGCGATTGGTGACGCCGAGCTTGCGCAGGATCGCGGTGACGTGCGCCTTGATGGTGGCTTCGGACACGCCCAGGTCGTAGGCGATCTGTTTGTTGAGGCGTCCAGCGCCCAGCATCTGCAGCACGCGAAATTGCTGTGGCGTGAGATCGCGCAGACGCTGGCCAACCTCGCGTTCCTCGCTGTCGGTGGGCGGCAGGTTTTGCGCCTCGGCCGGGATCCAGCGCTCGCCATCGAGCACGGTGGCCAGTGCCCGCCCGATGGTGTCCGAATCGGCGGATTTGGGAATGAAGCCGAACGCGCCGTGGTCGATGGCGCGCCGCATCACGGTGGGTTCTTCGCGTGCGGAGACCACTACCACCGGCAACTGAGGATGCAGCGAGCGCATGTGCACCAATGCGCTGAACCCCTGTGCACCGGGCATGTTGAGATCCATCAGCAACAGATCGGCGTCCGGTTGCGCATCGGCCAGGCTATACAGCGCATCCACGTTATCGGCTTCGAACAGTTCTACCCCCGGCATCACACGCTGCACCGCCCCGCGCAAGGCTTCACGGAACAAGGGATGGTCGTCGGCGATTAGCAGGGTGGTCATGGTGGGGCCGGGATTGGGGATTGGGGGTTCGCAAAGAAGGGATGTCGGGGATTCCTAACTGCCCGCACGCATCGCTGTTCGACATTGCAGATCCGGAGAGGACAATGGAAAAGATTGGAAACCCGCTTGTGCGAATCCCCAATCCCGAATGCCTAATCCCGGCCCTTCAGCGCGTCAGCGCGCCAGACGCTCATTGACCAGCGAATCCACCACCGACGGATCTGCCAGCGTGGAGGTATCGCCCAACTGGTCAGGGGCGTTTTCGGCGATCTTGCGCAGGATGCGGCGCATGATCTTGCCCGAGCGGGTCTTGGGTAGGCCGGGCGCCCACTGCAGATGATCGGGTGAGGCGATCGGGCCGATCTCCTTGCGCACCCAGCTGACCAATTCCTTGTGTAGGTCCTCGCTCGGGGTCTCGCCCGCGATCAGGGTGACGTAGGCATAGATGCCCTGGCCCTTGACGTCGTGCGGGAAGCCCACCACGGCCGCTTCGGCGACCTTGGGGTGCGAGACCAGCGCGCTTTCCACTTCGGCGGTGCCGATGCGGTGCCCGGAGACATTGATCACATCGTCCACGCGGCCGGTGATCCAGTAGTAACCGTCGGCATCGCGGCGGCAGCCGTCGCCGGTGAAGTAGCTGCCCGGATAGGTGCGGAAGTAGGTGTCGATGAAACGCTGGTGGTCGCCATATACGCTACGCATCTGGCCCGGCCAGGAATCGAGCAGCACCAGGTTGCCTTCGGTGGCGCCTTCCAGAATCTTGCCTTCGGCATCGACCAGCGCCGGCAGCACGCCGAAGAAGGGCAAGGTGGCCGAGCCCGGCTTGAGATCGACCGCGCCGGCCAGCGGCGAGATCAGGATGCCGCCGGTTTCGGTCTGCCACCACGTATCCACGATCGGGCAACGGCTGTCGCCGACCACCTCGTAATACCAGCGCCAGGCTTCCGGATTGATCGGCTCGCCGACGCTGCCGAGCAGGCGCAGGCTCTTGCGCGAGGTCTTTTTGACCGGCGCCTCGCCGTCGCGCATCAACGCGCGAATCGCAGTAGGTGCGGTGTAGAAGATGGTGACCTGATGCTTGTCGATCACTTCCCAGAAGCGCGACACGTTCGGGTAATTGGGCACGCCCTCGAACATCACCGCGGTGGCGCCATTGGCGAGCGGGCCGTAGACGATGTAGCTGTGGCCGGTGACCCAGCCCACGTCCGCAGTGCACCAGTAGATGTCGTCCTCGCGCAGGTCGAACACCACTTCATGCGTGTAGCTGGCAAACAGCAGGTAGCCGGCGGTGGTGTGCAGCACGCCCTTGGGTTTGCCGGTGGAGCCGGAGGTGTAGAGGATGAACAGCGGGTCTTCGGCGTTCATGCGCTCGGGTTCGCACGCGGCCGGCTGGCCGTCGACCACATCATGGAACCAGCGATCGCGCGGTGCCTGCATCTCCACTGCGCCGCCGGTATGACGCACCACCAGCACGGTTTCCACCGTGTTGGTGCCGGGAATCTTCAGCGCAGCATCGACATTGGCCTTGAGCGGAATCTTCTTGCCGCCACGCAGGCCTTCGTCGGCGGTGATGATCAGCTTGCTCTGGCAATCGATCACGCGGTCGGCGATCGAGTTGGCGGCAAAGCCGCCGAACACCACCGAGTGCACCGCACCGATGCGCGCGCAGGCGAGCATGGCCACGGCAGCATCGACGATCATCGGCAGATAGATGGTGACACGGTCGCCCTTCTTGACGCCCAGGTTGCGCAGCGCATTGCCCAGCTTGCAGACGCGCTCGTACAACTCGCGGTAGGTGACCGGGTAGGACTGCGCATCCGGGCTGTCTGGTTCGAACAGCAGCGCGGTCTTGTCGCCGCGCGTGGCCAGCTGGCGGTCCAGGCAGTTGACGCTGGCATTGAGCTCGCCATCGCCGAACCAGCGGATATGGAAGTCGTCCAGCGCATAGCTGACATCCTTGATCTGGGTGGGTTGCTTGAACCACTCGAGCCGCTGCGCGGCCTTGCCCCAGAACTGCTCGGGGTGTTCGATCGATTCGCGGTACAGCGCGGCGTACTGCTCGCGCGTCACGCGCGCATCGGCGGCGAACGCGGGATCGACGGGATAAACATCAGCCATGGCACCCTCACTTGCAATGAACTTGTCGGAAGAGGGCGTTGCGGCTGCCCTCGGTAGACAATCAGTGTGCCGCATCCATTCTGTCCCGGCGGTCAACGGCGCCTTAGACCATGGTCGTAACCCTGGTGAGTGCGCCAACGCACATGCCTGACGTGCTGCGGTGCGACCATCGGTCATCTTGCGGAATGCTGCGTTGCAGCTACGACCAAAGGCGAATAGGCTCCGAAGCGCGGACTGCCTCACGCTCCGCACAGCATCGCCATCAAGCGCGAGGCCTTCATTGGGGAGAGGGTTCATGAGACACCGTACTGCACCGCTGGTGCGCCATCCGTTGGCGGCTGCCTTGTTTGTGGCCAGCATCCTGCCGGGCGTGGCGTTCGCGCAAACGGCCAAGGAAAAGGCGCTGGAAGCCCGTATTGCCGAGCTCGAGCGTCAGGTCCAGCTGCTGGTCTCTGCGCAGCAACAACAGCAGGGCCAGATCGCCCAGACGCAGACCCAGGTGACCGAGGTGCGTGCCGCGCAGGCGCAGGCACCGGCCGCGCCTGCGGTACCGGCGGGCAAGCGGCCGATCCAGCTGACCAGCATCACACCGAACGCAGCGGCGGGGACAACGTTCCGTTACGGTGGTTTCATCAAGGCCGATTTCATGACCACCCGTACCTCCGACGGCGCATTGCCTGAAGGTGCGGTGGGGCGTTACCTGTACATCCCGACCCAGACGCCGGTCGGTGGCCAGGCCTCGAGCACCGACACCGACTTCCATGCCAAGTTCTCGCGCTTCAACCTGGGCGTGGACACGGTCACCGAGAACGGCGACAAGATCACCGGCTTCATCGAACTGGATTTCTTCGGCAACGCGCTGGCCAACCAGGTCAACAATCTGTACGGCGGCACCTTGCGCCACGCCTACGTGAGCTGGAACAACTGGCTGGCCGGCCAGACCTGGTCCAACTTCATCGATTCCACGATCCTGCCCGAGGCCGCCGACATCGTCGGACCGACCGACGGTGCGTTGTTCAGCCGTCAGACCCAGATCCGCTACACCCGCGGCGCCTTCAGCGTGTCGGCCGAAAACCCCGAGACGCTGACCACCCCGTACCAGGGCGGCAACACCATCCTGGCCTCGGATCATGGCGCGATGCCGGACCTGACCGCGCGTTACAACTGGAAGGGCACCTGGGGCACGTTCGGGCTGTCGGCCATTGCGCGTCAGTACCGCACCCGCAGCGCGCTGACCAACGACACCGACTTCGGCGGCGCCATCGCCGGCGGCGGTCGCTGGATCATCAACTCCAAAAACGATCTGCGTTACCAGCTCAGCTACGGCGAGGGCCTGGGACGCTATCTGGGCCTGGGCAACGGCTCGGATGTGGAGATCGACATCGACGGCAATATCCAGACCGTCAGCACGATTGCCGGCTGGGTGGCGTGGCGCCACGACTACAACGCCAAACTGCGCAGCACCCTCATGTATTCGCGCGTGAACTACGACCACGACATCGCCAATACCGGTGGGCTTGCCAGCAAGTCCCAGCAAAGCGTTCGCGCCAACGTGTTCTATTCGCCGTTGCCGAAGGTGGATGTCGGCGCCGAGCTGATGTATGGCCGTCGCGAAGCCGAAAACGGTGACAGCGGCGACATCTCGCGGTTGCAGTTCACCACCAAATACAGCTTCTAGCGTTCTGCCACTGGCGGCCTGCTCCACTGCGGTGGAGCGGGCATCGCCGCCTTATGTCTTACCAGCGCTCTATCAGGAGACAGACCATGACCGTCTCGAATGACGCGTTGATCGCCAAGATCGACGCCAATCCGAAGTATCACGCACTCAAGCGTCAGCGTAATTCGCTGGGCTGGACACTCACCGTGCTGATGTTGCTGGCCTATTACGGCTACATCGGCCTGATTGCCTTCGACAAGGAATTCCTCGCCAAGCCGATCGGTGCCGGCGTGACCTCGATCGGCATTCCGATCGCGATCGGGGTGATGGTATTCACCATCCTCATTACCGCCATCTACGTGCGTCGCGCCAACAACACCTACGACCAGCTGACCGCGCAGATCCTGGAGGAAGCCCGCAAATGAGCAAGTACTCGCGCCTTCTCCTGATTCTGGCCGGCCTGATGCCCGCCGGCATCGCGCTGGCAGCCGGCGGCGACCTGGGCCAGGTCGACAAGCAGCCCACCAACTGGGTGGCGATCGCCATGTTCGGCTTCTTCGTGCTGGCCACCCTGTGGATCACCAAATGGGCGGCGGCCAAGACCAAGTCGGCCGCTGACTTCTATACCGCTGGCGGTGGCATCACCGGTTTCCAGAACGGCCTGGCGATCGCAGGCGACTTCATGTCGGCGGCCTCGTTCCTGGGCATCACCGCTGCGGTGATGGCCAACGGCTACGACGGCCTGATCTATGCGATCGGTTTTCTGGTCGGCTGGCCGATCCTGACCTTCCTGATGGCCGAACGCCTGCGCAACCTCGGCAAGTACACCTTCGCCGATGTGGCCGGTTACCGCTTCGCGCCGACGGCGATCCGCAGCTTTGCGGCGTCGGGCACGTTGGTGGTGGTGCTGTTCTATCTGATCGCACAGATGGTTGGTGCCGGTGCGCTGATCAAGTTGCTGTTCGGCCTGGACTACTGGGTGGCGGTGACCCTGGTCGGCGTGCTGATGATGATCTACGTGTTGTTCGGCGGCATGACCGCCACCACCTGGGTGCAGATCATCAAGGCCGTGCTGCTGCTGACCGGCGTCACCTTCATGGCCGTGGCGATCATGTGGCATTTCAACTTCAGCTTCGAGGCGCTGTTTGCCGAAGGCGTGCGGGTCAAAACCGCGGTCGCGGCCAGCGGTGGCGCTTCGCCGGAGGATGCGGCAAAAGCAGGCCTGTCGATCATGGGACCGGGCGGTTTCGTCAAGGACCCGATTTCGGCCATTTCCTTCGGCATGGCGCTGATGTTCGGTACCGCGGGCCTGCCGCACATCCTGATGCGCTTCTTCACCGTTCCCGATGCCAAGCAGGCGCGTAAGTCGGTGCTGTGGGCCACCACCTGGATCGGCTACTTCTACATCCTGATCTTCATCATCGGCTTCGGTGCGATCGCACTGGTGCTGACCAATCCGCAGTTCGCCGATGTTGCCACCGGCACCATCCATGGCGGCAAGGGTGCGGCCAACATGGCGGCGGTGCTGGTCGGTAACGCGGTGGGCGGCAACGTGTTCATGGGCTTCATCTCGGCAGTGGCCTTCGCCACCATCCTGGCGGTGGTGGCGGGCCTGACCCTGTCCGGCGCCTCGGCGGTGTCGCATGACCTGTATGCCACGGTGATCAAGAAGGGCAACCCGGCGCCGGGTTCGGAGCTCAAGGTCTCGCGTGCCACCACTTTGGTGCTGGGCGTGATCGCGGTGCTGCTGGGCATCGTGTTCGAGAAGCAGAACGTGGCCTTCATGGTGTCGCTGGCCTTCGCCATTGCCGCCTCGGCCAACTTCCCGGTGCTGATCCTGTCGTTGTTGTGGAAGAACTGCACCACCCGTGGCGCAGTGATCGGCGGTTTCCTCGGCCTGATCTCGTCGCTGGTGCTGACGATCCTGTCGCCGTCGGTATGGGTGGACACGCTGGGCAATGCGGCCGGCTCGGCGCCGTTCCCGTACACCTCGCCGGCGCTGTTCTCGATGACGATTGGTTTTGTCGGCATCTGGTTGTTCTCCGTGCTGGATCGCAGCCCGCAGGCAGCCAACGAACGCGCCGCCTTCAAGGCGCAGCAGATCCGTGCCGAAACCGGCCTGGGTGCCAGTGGCGCCTCCGGTCACTGATCGACGGGTTGGTGGTTGATGTGATCGCAGAACGCCGGCCCAGTGCCGGCGTTCTGCGTTTTGGTAACGCCGCCGCTGTTCTCGCGGCCCGGCCAGGGAAGTGTGCGAGATGCCCGCAGCGCCCCGGCCCGGGTGGCCGCGCAGGCGTGGTGGTGCTCGCACGCATGCCCTGCGCAGGCCGAGTGTCGACACCTCGTCTTTGTCTTTATGCCGGGAGATACCAGGCCATCGGCCCTGGCCGACACATGTTGGACATGTCGTTCGTTGCGTGCGCCATCGCTGCGCCCTGGTAGCAAACCGCCATCTGGCCGACGAAATTAAGTCATGGAAAGTGACTAACTTTTTCGCCAAGCCGACCGCCGATCGCGGCCGGCTTGCGCTCCCTCGCGGCCATTGGTCCGTTGAGCGAGTGCGCTGTCCGGCGAGTGCATCGATGGTGTCGACCCGTCGGTCCTTGTCGTTGGGGATGCACCTTCCTTCACTCTGGACAAACAGATATGACCACTTCCCGTGAGATCCATACGCTGGCCCGTGCCTGTCGGCGCCTGGGAACAATCGCGTTATTTGCAGCATTGCCACAGTGGGCGATGGCCGCCTGCGGCGACTCCAGCGCAACCAAAATGAATGCCATCCTGTTCAATGGTGCCGACAAGACCACGGTGCTGGCGCATCGCGGCCTATGGGGAAAATACGCCGGGATCGCCGATCTGCCGGAGAACTCGCGCGGCGCGCTGCAGGCTGCCAACGACCAATGCATGGATGGCGTGGAGCTGGACGTCAAGCTCACCAGCGATGGCGTACCGGTCCTGTTGCACGACTACAATCTTGGCCGTACCACCACCGTGTGGCAGCAGCATCCCGGCGTCAAATACGATCCCATCACCAACCAGGGTGTGAACCCGTCGGTCCTGGTGACGCCCTGGTCGCAGGTCAGCGCGCTCTTTCTGTTGAGCCCGGACCGCACCACCATTACCGGCTATCACGTGCCGCGCGTCGATGACGTGTTCGCCTATTACAAGCAGCACAACCTGCGCACTCCGATGGTGTTCGACATCAAGGATGCGGCGACGGTACGCGCCGTCCGCAAAGCGGCGGAAGGCGCGTTCGGGTTGGCGTCCGGCAGCTATGTCGCCGCCAAGGTCAATGCAACGCTGTACACCAGTCGCGATGCCTACCGTGCCGACGGTAGCGGCATGGTCGGCATTCCGGTGTTCACCACCAACATGCTGGGCAAGATCAACGTGCGCCAGACGATCTCGGCGTGGATGAACGACGGCCAGCAGACGATGGAGATCAACGTCAAGCAGCTCGGTGGCTTGTTGCAAAGCGATGCCGACTTCATTCGTGAGCGCGGTTATCGCGTCGGTGTATTCCAGGCCATTCCCGATGGACCGTATGCCGGCAAGTTCTATCAAAACAGCGGTGCCTGCTGCTATGCCTTGTCGGATCTGTATTTCTCCTACTCCGGTGGCCGCGACACCGCCGACAATCGCGGCAACCTGGATTTCATCGTGCGCGACGAGGCATTCGGCCTGATCACCACCGATGACCCGAAGGCCGCCATCGCCTATCTGCGTGCGCGCGGCAAGCACGAATAACGCGTGCATCTGGCCGACCCGACGGCGGCGCTGACCGCCGTCGGGTCTTGTCTAACGGAGGTTGTCGTATGGTGTCCACACGTTTGTTGCTCGCTGCGCTAGCGGTGAGCCTGATCTTCTGCGTGGCAGCGGCGCAGGCCGGCGCTGCCGTATCCGATGTACGCAGTCACCAGGCAACGGTGCTGCAGATCGGCAAGCAAGCGCTCGATGCCCAGGAGTACCGCGTGCTTGCACTGGCTGGCTTGCCACAGGATTTCAATCCCGCCAGTGCAGCCGACCCGGAATTTGTGCGCGAATTCGCCGATCGCCTGTTGCTGGTGGAGCAGGCTCGGCGTGAGCATTTGCAGGACGACCCGGTCGTGGCCGCGCGCATACGTCAGGCGACCGATGCGATCCTGGCCAAGGCCGTGCAGACGCGTGCGCGCGAAAGCGCGCAGATCGATGCTGCGCAGATCAAAGCGCAGTTCGATGCGCATCCCCACGATTACGATGAAGTGCACTTGAGCCATTTGTTCGTGGCGTTGAAGCCGCAGGGCGCCGCGCGGCGTGGGACGCCCCTGACCGATGCTCAGGCGCTTGCCCGGGCGCAGCGCCTCAAGCAACAGCTGGAGTCCGGCACACCGTTTGCCGAACTGGCGATGCGGCAGTCCGACGATGCCAGTACTGCGGCCGAAGGCGGCGAACTGTCGCCGATGTTTCTGCGCAATGTGGCGGACGCGTTCGTCGCGCCGGTGCAGGACCTGGCGGTGGGGCAGGTGTCGGCGCCGGTACGTGGCGCGGAGGGTTACCACCTGATCCGTGTCGATGCGCGGCGACCGGCAACCCTGGACAGCGCACGCGGACAGATCGAGGTGCAATTGCGTGACCAGGCGGCTGCCAACGCATTGGAGCAATTGCGTCAGGCCAATCCGGTGCGTTTCGATCGCGCCGCGCTGGAAGCGGCACTGCATTGAGGGGGCCATGACAAGCCAAGTGCATACCGTGCATGCATCTGGCGAGCGGCCAACTTGGCCGAGCTGGGGCCTGCGTGTCGCGGTCATGGTATTGCTGGCGTGCAGCGCGTGGTGGCTGTGCGCGTTGCATGCTTCAGCCCCCCGGCACGTGCAGGATAAATCGATGATGCCAGGCACGCCTCCGGTCGCGGCCCGATCGCGCCAGCGATCGGACAACATCTCGCGCAGCCTGTTCGATACCGCCATGCAGCAACTTGCCTGCCGCGAACGTCAGCACGAACAGGCTGCGCAGATCGCGCGCGGTGGAGTGATCGTCGCAGGGTTGTCTGGTCGTGCCGGATGCGTGGCAGACACGCCCTTGCAGATCGAGGCGATGTTACGTACAGCTGCCGCGCGTGGCGATGTGGATGCCCAGCGCTATCTGCTGGCGCACCACGCGGCCGACCTGATGCAGCGTGCCGTGGCGGCCGCGCCTGCGGGCACGCAGCAAACGTTGTCGCCGGATGCAGAGCGCGAGGTGGCTGTCATCGTGAGCGACCTGGAAGCGCTGGCACTGGCAGGCCACCGCGATGCCATCGATACCCTGGCGCAAGTGGTGGAATCGCCCCTGCTGCATGCGCCCGACCCGGTCTATGCGGCCGCGTGGCGACTCGCCGCACGCCAGCCGCCGGGGCGGCCGCTGGATGCAACTGCGCCGCTGCAGGCCGAAGACGAGGTGTTGGACGCGCTTACTCAACAGCAGCAGCAACAGGCACGAAGTTTGGCGCTGGAGCTGTTCGACGATTGCTGCCGCCGCCTGCCGCGACTACGAAATGACGGTAGCGCTTCGGCTCACCAGGGAACGCATCTCTCTTCGCAGCAAGGACGCTAGCCGCGCCGGCCATGCGCGGGGCAGCGCCTCGCTCAGCCGAAATAACGCGCCTTCAACGGCAAGGTGGCCGCGCCAATCGCGCAGGCATCGGCAGGTGCTTCGGCCGGGAGCAGCGCCGGCAGGCGCGTCTGCCCGCCGCGTGGCAGGTGGGCGATCTGCACTGCGGCGATCAGGCGTTGCGCCAGATCGCCCGGCAGGCGACCGCCGAATACGATGGCGTCGGGGTCGCACACGGCAGTGATGGCCGAGACGATCAACGCGATCCCCGGTACGCTGCGGGCAATCCAGCGCTCGATCGCCGTCCAGGCCGGATCGTAGGCCGCCAGCAGGCTGCGCGCATCGGCAAACGCCAGGCCGTCTTCGGCCAGCAGTTCGCGCAGCAATTCCAGGGTGGCCCGTTCCAGCTGCCGCGCCGGCAAAATGTCGGCGAATGCGCCGGCGTTGCCATGTGCCCCACGCATCACCTGGCCGTCGATGACCAGGCCGCCACCCAGGCCGTACCCCACAGACAGATAGGCAAAGTCGCGATGGCGCTGGCCAACGCCCAGCATCGCTTCGCCGGCGGCGGCAACGCTGCCGTCGTTATCCATCCAGACCGGTTGCCCGAACGCCTCGGCCAGCCAAGGGCACAGTGCGATCTGGCCCAGGGCGCGCAGCGGTTCGGGCGGATGGATGAAGGCATCCTCGCCGGTGAAGTACCCGCCCGGCGCCACGCCGATGCCCAGGCGCGCGCCGGCTGTGTCCACGCGTGCCAGCAGCGCCGCATCGGCGGCCTGCAGTTGGGTGAGCACCCCGTACAACGTGGTGTCGGTCAGCGCGGCCTCGCTGCAGGCGAGCAGGGCACCGGAAAAATCCACCAGCGCCAGGGCCAGCGCATCGGTGGCGATGGAGATGCCCAACGTGTGCCCATGCGCCGGATTCAGCGACACCGCCACCCCGGGCTTACCGCGCCCGTGGCGTGCCACCGCCTCGCCCATCTGCACCATGCCGCGCGCGTGCAGACCTTCGATCAGGCGCACCGCAGTCTGCATGGTCAAGCCGGTGCCACGGCTGAGGTCGGCACGGGTGAGCGCACCGGCCAGACGCAGGCGGTCGAGCATGTCGCGCTCGTTGCGGCTCAGGCTGGGAAAGGCAGGCGACTGCGGCGGCAACGCGACTGCGGCGGATGACGGCATGGCTAGCGGTGTCATGGGGGGTCGGACTAGCTTACCTACTTCGACCGAGCGGATTGCTTCACGGTAAGTGATTGAATTGATGGCACCTGTCCGTTACACGTGCCCGCCTCGCGCCTTGGCTCACAGGCATCGGTCGCCCGACCGGCAGCGCCCGCGCGTCGGTGCTTGCCCCTCGCCACCGTTCGGCGGCGAGCGCGTCAGTTGCGCTGAGCCAATACGCCAGCTCATGGGGCGGCACCGATGACGCACGTGCCAGGATGGCACTCGCGCCTCCCCAAATACACAACTGCAGCGCGCGGCGGAATGCCTCAGCGCGGTGACGCATGGCGCCACCGTCCTGAGGGCGACACATGGCGCGGTACCATTCGGGGTTTGAACCACGGTCCGCGCCATGAAGATTGCCTCCTGGAACGTCAACTCGCTCAATGTGCGCCTGCCGCACCTGCAACAGTGGCTCGCTGCGTCTGCGCCGGATGTGGTGGGCATCCAGGAAACCAAGCTGGAAGACCACAAGTTCCCCGATGCGGCACTGGCGGCACTGGGCTACCGCAGCGTGTTCTGCGGGCAGAAAACCTATAACGGCGTGGCGATCCTGTCGCGCTCGCCGGCAATTGATGTGCAGATGGGCATCCCTGGGCTGGACGATGTGCAGCAGCGCGTCATCGCCGCCACTGTCGATGGCGTGCGCATCATCAATCTGTACGTGGTCAACGGCCAGGACGTGGGCACCGACAAGTACGCCTACAAATTGCGCTGGCTCGCCGCAGCGCACGACTGGATCGCGCAGGAGCTGCAGCGGTATCCGCAGCTGGTGGTGCTGGGCGACTTCAACATCGCCCCGGATGCGCGCGACGTGCACGATGCAACGGTGTGGAACGAGCACCACATCCTCACCTCGACCGACGAACGTGCCGCGTTGGACAAATTGCTGGCGCTGGGCTTGCACGACGCCTTCCGGTTGCACAACCAGGACGCCGAACACTTCAGTTGGTGGGATTACCGCCAGGCCGGTTTCCGCCGCAATCTGGGCCTGCGTATCGACCTGACGCTGGTGTCGGATACCTTGCGCGCACGCGCGGTGGAATCGGGCATCGACCGCGAACCGCGGACCTGGGAACGCCCCAGTGACCATGCACCGGCGTGGGTGCGGCTGGCGGAGGTCGGCGCATGAGCGAGCGGCATCTGCGTCGTAGCACGCACAAGGTGGGCGATGTCACGCTGGGGCCGGTGCATCGCCTGAGTTGCCACTGCGGTGCAGTGCAAATCGATCTGGATCTGCCGCACGGCCTGCTCGATCCACGCCGCTGCGATTGCTCGATGTGCCGCCGGCGCGGCGCCATCGTCGCGTCGGTCACCCTCGATGGCCTGCATGTCGTGCAGGGCCAAGAAGTGCTGCGGTTGTATCAATTCAACACGCAGACGGCAGCGCATTATTTCTGCGGCGTGTGCGGCATCTATACCCACCACCGGCGCCGCTCCAATCCCAACGAATACGGCTATAACGTTGGCTGCCTGGAAGGCGTCAATCCATATGCCTTGAACATTGCCGTGCCGGTGGAAGACGGCGTGCACCATCCGGCCGATCGCATCGCCGCCAAAGGCTGAGACGACAACGCCCGGGCAGGCCCGGGCGTTACGTAATGCGATGCGACAGCGTTAAGGCGATGCGTTAGCGCAGGCGGCCGCGGGTCACCAGGTTGACGATGGCCAGCAAAATCACCGCACCTACCAGCGACCACACGAAGGTCCACAGCGTAATGGCCTGGTTGATGCCGCCACCAAACAGGAAACCGGCGATCAGCGCGCCCACGATGCCTACCACCACATTGAGGATGATGCCCTGCTGCGCGTCGCGGCGCATGATGATGCTGGCCAGCCAACCCACGATGCCGCCGACGATCAACCAGATGATGATGCCCATGATGCCGATCTCCTTGTTCGCGCGCACCGGAAGTGGTGCATGGGCGCCATTCAACGCAGCCGCACGTGAAGCAGCTGTCGAACGCGATGAACGGTGTGGCCGACTGTTCGGTTTGGTGCACGGCGCGTGACAGCGCATGCGAGCTGGCGGGTTGGCCCGGTGCAGCTATGGCTACGCCCGCACCGCCCCGGCGAACGTGGCGAGCCGCAGGCACGTCAGCTGCTCGGCCCGGCGTTGGGCATCGACCCGGCGTTGGTGCCATTGCAGCGCGATGCACGCGGGCGTCCCTCGCTGCAGCCGGCGCTGCCCGACCGCGATACCGGCTGGAGCCATAGCGGCGAGCATCTGCTGGTGGGGCTGGGCGAAGGCGTGCGACTGGGCGTGGATCTGGAGCGCATTCGCGCGCGTCCGCGTGTGCTGGAGATCGCGCAACGCTTCTTTCATCCCGACGAGATCGCCTTGCTCGCTGCGCTGGCGCCGGACGCACAACACGCGTTGTTCTTTCGGCTGTGGTGCGCCAAGGAAGCCTTGCTCAAGGCCCATGGGCATGGCCTGTCGTTCGGCTTGCACCGGCTTGCATATGCGCTCGCGCCCGACGGCGCGCTGCACCTGCAGTGGTGCGATCCGGAACTTGGCCAGGCCGCGCAGTGGCAGCTGCACGAATGGTGGGCGGCACCGGAGTGCCGCGCGGCGCTGGCGTTCTATCCATTGGCGGGCGCGTCACCGGTCCGCTGCGTGGGCCTCTACGCCACGCCGTGCGGCAGAATCGGTTGACGGAACTGCGCCACCCCATCCAGGTCGCGCAGCGTCACCGTGAGCACGCCGCTGCGGCCGTCGATTTCCACTTCGCCAAAGAACTGGTAACCGGCCAGCGGCGAGGTGTTGGGCGCAGGTGGCGCTTTTTGAAACACCACGCTCGGGCCGAACGTGGCATCCAGTGCATTGGGCCCGAAACTGCCGGCATTGAGCGGGCCGCCGACAAATTCCCAAAACGGTTCGAACTGCTGAAACGCTGCGCGATCGGGGTGGTAGTAGTGCGCCGCGCAGTAATGCACGTCGGCGGTGAGCCACACCGTATTGCGGATACGTGCGCGGCTGATGAAGCGCAACAGCATGGCGATTTCCTGTTCGCGGCCACGCGGCACGCCGGGGTCGCCATTGGCGATCGCTTCCCAGCGCGGGCGCCCGTTCGCATCTTCGCCATCGGGCACCTGCAGGCCGATGGGCATGTCGGCGGCAATCACCTTCCATTGCGCGCGCGAGCCGGCCAGTTCGCGTTGCAACCACGCCAATTGCTCCGGCCCGAGAAACGCGGCATCGGGGCCGGGCTGCAGTTGCAGGTTGTCGCTGTTGGCGCCGCGGTCACTGCGCATGTCCAGCACGAAGACATCCAGCAAGGGGCCGTAGGCAATCCTGCGGTAGATGCGCCCGTTGCCATCGGCGCGCACGCCGCGCATCGGCGCATATTCCAGAAAGGCCTGGCGGGCGCGCCTGGCCAGCACGTCGATGTCGCGCACCTGATAGCGCGCATCCAGTTGCTTGCCGGGCGACCAGTTGTTGGTGGTTTCGTGGTCGTCCCATTGCCAGAGTTGCGGCACCTCGGCGTTGAAGCGGCGCACATGCTCGTCGAGCAGGTTGTAACGATAGTTGCCGCGAAATTCGTCCAGCGTTTCGGCCACCTTGCTCTTGGCCGCGGTGGTGAGGTTACGCCAGCGCTTGCCCTCTTCCACCGTCAGCTCGGCCGGGATCGGGCCGTCGGCGTAGATGGTATCGCCGCTGTGCAGGAAGAAATCCGGATTGCGCTCGCGCATCGCGCTGTAGATACGCATGCCGCCGATGTCCGGGTTGATGCCGAAGCCCTGGCCGACGGTGTCGCCGCTCCAGACAAAGCGCACATCGCCGCGCGCCTGCGGTGCACTGCGCAGGTGGCCGTGGACGGGCGCGCTCAACACGCCGCTGTCGGCATCTTCGAAGCGCACGCGATAGAAGATGTCCTGATTGCGCGGCAGACCGCTCAGGTCCGCGCGTGCGGTGAAGTCGTGCGCCGCCGACGCGGTCGTGCCGTCCACGCGCCGCGCCTGACGCAGGCTTGGACGCGTGTCCCATTCCACCCGCAACCGCGCCGGGCGATCGGCACGGCTCCACAGCATCGCGCGGTCGTCCAGCACATCGCCGCTCTGCACACCGTCGGTGATGATTGGTCGCCCCGACGGCGCGGCCAGGCTGCGCGTGGACCAACCGGCAGTGGCCGGCAGCAAGAAACCGGCGCCCAAGCCTTGCAGGACGCGGCGACGGGCGGGATCGGAGGCGGTCATGCGTGTCCTTCAGGCGGCTGGCAGCGTGCAGGTTTAGCGCGGCCGTCTTACCGCTACGTGTCGGTGACCACGCCTGGCCGCTTTAACGCGATGGGCCGCACGGTGCGCCGCGATCAGGATGCCGCGCGCCGCATCTGGGGGGCAGTGCGTCCGCCGCTGCCGCAGTGGATCACGCCTCCACTGCGCCGGGCCTGCCGTCCTCCACCACGAAGCGCTTGGTTGTCGACACCGTGGCGTTGCGGTCGCGCCGATCGGAGATGCCCTGCAGCCGGGTTTCCATCTGGCCCGGCGTGAGCGTCACCGACACGTAGCCGCGCGTTTGCCCGTCCACGTAATGCACGTGCGGGTTGGCTGCCATGGTCGCGTGCAATTGGACATTGCTCTGGCCGTCGGAGGTGATCGAGGTGCCGACGAATTCGGTGGCCAGCGTTGCCGACGCCTCGTCGGCCGGATCGGCCTTCAGGTCGGTGACCCAGTACGAGTGGATGTCGCCGCCCCAGAACACGGGGTTGCGCAGGCGCGTCTTCGCAATCGCATCGAGCATGCGTTCGCGCGTGGCCGGGTAGCCGTCCCAACCGTCGGTCCAGTGCCCGACCACGCCGTCGCGCCCTGCCTGTTGCATCGGTGCCACCAGCAGATCCTGCGCAATGACGTTCCAGCGTGCGGGCGACTGCGCGAAGCCGCCATGCAGCCAGCGCTCCTGTTCCCAGCCGAGCATGGTGCGCCGCGGCTCGGTGCGCTCGCGGCAACTGTCGGCCACCACATGGCCGCCGCGCCAGCCATTGGCCTGCGGGCAGGGTTGCTCGCTGCGGTACTGGCGGCCATCGAGCACGTAGAAACGCGCCAGCCGGCCGTAATCGAACGAGCGGTAGATGCGCATGTCAGCGCCGTGCGGGCGATGCCGCGCACGCAGCGGGAAATGTTCGTAGAAGGCGCGGTAGGCGGCAGCGCGCCGGGCCAGAAAGGTATCGACCGGAATCGACGGGTCCTGCGACCAGCGATTGGCGTAATCGTTCTGTACCTCGTGATCGTCCCAGGTCGCCACGCAGGCGCTGCCGGCATGCAGCGCCTGCAGGTCCGGGTCGGTGCGGTACAGCGCATAGCGATTGCGGTAGCCGGCCAGATCCAGGCATTCGCCGCTGCCGTGCGGGCGCACGATCTTGTTCGCCGCCTCGCCGTGGTTGCTGTACTCGTAGATGTAATCGCCCAGGAAGAACACCAGGTCCGGCTGTTCGGCGGCGAGGTGGCGGTAGGCGCTGAAATACCCCAGTTCCCAGTGCGAGCAGGAGACAAACCCGAACCGCGCTGCGTCCGGCGTCTGATGCGCTGCCGGCAGGGTGCGCGCGTTGCCGATCGGGCTGCGTGCCCCCAGGGCCTGAAAGCAGTACCAGTAGGGCCGATCGGCCGTCAAACCGGTGAGCTCCACGTGCACCGCGTGGCCCCAGACGGGGCTGGCGATGGTCTCGCCCTGGCGCACGATGGTGCGCATCTGCGGGTCGCTGGCCACCTGCCAGCGCACCGGCACCGCTGCGCGCAGGCCGCCACGTCCGTCCGGGTCCAGCGGGCGGGGTGCCAGCCGCGTCCAGATCACAAAGCCATCGGCCAACGGGTCGCCGGCCGCCACGCCCAGCGTGAAGGGATCGGCACTGCCGCTGGCGCGTGCGAACGGGCTCAGCAGCCCCGCCGCAGCCAGGCTGGCGCCAGCGATGAGGATGCGCCGCCGGCTCGGGTCCGGTGGCATAAGCGTGGCAGCGCAATCAGGCAGGGGTGAGGCGGCAGGCGGGTCGATCACGGGCATGGACAAACGGCAGGCAAGCAGACACGACCATGCTGTGGTCAGGACATGTCCGTTTTGTGTCGCGTATTGCGCCGTCACTGCGAGTGGTTCAGCACAGGCCGCCACGGCGCGGACGGACAGTACGTGGCAGGGGAACGCCTGCGGGAGGCAACCACGCCATCTCCAGCCGCGATGCCGAGATCGGTACGCGCATGCCCGCCAGCCCAGCTGCGATAATCGCGCCATGAACGATGCCGCACTCGCCCCCGATGTCTCCGCCGCGCTCGAGCGCGGCCTGCAGGCCCAATCCCTGGATGCGGCCTTCGCCGCACCGCTGCTGCGCTACCTGGCCTTGCTGGTGCGCTGGAACAAGACCTACAACCTGACCGCCGTGCGCGACCCGCGCGAAATGGTCACCCGCCATCTGCTCGATTCGTTGGCCATGCAGCCCTACATCGCCAGCGGCACCCTGGCCGACCTGGGCACTGGCCCCGGCCTGCCCGGCATCCCGCTGGCGATCACCCGCCCGCAGCTGCAGGTGACGCTGGTGGAAAGCAACGGCAAGAAGGCGCGCTTCATGCGCGAGGCCTTGCGCCATCTGGAGCTGGGCAACGCCCGTGTTGCCGAATCCCGCGCCGAGGCGCTGGCCGAGCCGGCCGCCTACGACCATCTCACCGCGCGCGCGCTGGACACGTTGGCCGGCATCATCGCCGTCGGCGGCCACCTGCTGCGCCCGGGCGGCAGTTTGTTGGCGATGAAGGGTGTGTACCCGCACGACGAAATCGCCGCATTGCCGGCCGGCTGGACCGTGGGTGAGGTGCAGCCGCTGCGGGTCCCCGGCCTGGAGGGCGAGCGGCATCTGGTGGTGGTGCGCAAGGGCTGAGGCGAAGCCGCGTCGGCCGGTCTCAAGCGGCCCTCACCCCACCCTCTCCCGCAAGCGGGAGAGGGGGCGAGCAGCGTCCCCGACAAGCTCAGCGCCTGCCTTCGTTGGATAAGCACACCAGCCCCTTCCCCCTCGACGAGCACACCAACTCCCTTCCCCCGCCTGCGGGGGAAGGTGCCCGCAGGGCGGATGGGGGCAGCCCCTGACACGCCCGTCAATATCAGGGCAGCGCCGACACTCCAGCCATGCCTCTGCGCCAGCCCGCGTTGGGACTTCCGGCCCATGGCAGCTCACGCGCAGGCTGCCATGATCGGGCGTTCGCTCCAGATCAGGCCTTCCGCACGTGACCTCTCCGCTCGCCGCCGCACTCTCGCTCGCCCTGCTGGGCGCAGGCTTCGCCGCCACCTCGGCGCAGGCCGCCACGCCACCCGCCCCGGCCACGCTCACCGCCGAGGCACCGGCCGACGCGCGCTTCCGCGCCATCTACGAGAAAGAGTGGGCCTGGCGCCAGGCCGAGACCGGCCAGGCCGACGAAGACAGCGACACCACCGGCGACAACACCCATCTGCCCGATGTCAGCGCAACCGCGCAGCAGGCGCGTCTGGCCGTGTGGGACGGCGTACTCAAGCAGCTCGAGGGCATCGACCCCAAGCAGCTCTCGCCCGCCAACCAGATCAACTTCGCCATCTACCGCCCGCAAGTGGAGAACCTGGCGGCCGAAGTGCGTCTGCGTGCCTACGAGATGCCGTTCAATTCCGACAGCTCGTTCTGGTCGAATCTGGGTTTCATGGCGCAGCGGCCGATGAAGACGGCGGCCGAGTACCGCGCCTACATTGCGCGTCTCAACGATGTACCACGCTATTTCGAGCAGCAGACGGTCAACATGCGCGCCGGCCTGGCGCGCGGATTCAGCGTGCCGCGCGCAGTGCTCGACGGGCGCGATGTCTCCATCGCCACCGTGGCCGATGTCAAAGACCCCACCGAATCGACCTTCTACGCGCCGTTCAAGCAACTGCCTGCGCAGATCCCGGCGGCCGAGCAGGCGCAACTGCGCGAACAGGCCGAGGCCGCGTTGCGCACTGCCGTCCTTCCCGCGTACAGCAAGCTGCTGACGTTCTTCCGCAACGACTACATGCCCAAGGCACGCACCACGCTGGCGGCCGAAGCATTGCCCGACGGCAAGGCGTTCTATCGCCAGCAGATCCGCGAATACACCACGCTGGAACTGACGCCCGAGCAGATCCACCGGATCGGCCTGGACGAGGTGGCGCGGATCCAGACCCAGATGAACGCCATCATCAAACAGGTGGGTTTCAAGGGCAGCTTCGCGCAGTTCCTGACCTTCCTGCGCACCGACCCGCAGTTCTACGCCAAGACCCCGCAGGAGTTGCTCGATCGCGCCGCATGGATTTCCAAGCGCGTGGACGGTCAGGTGGGCAAGTTCATCGGCACGCTGCCGCGCGGGCGCTTCACCATCAAGCCGGTGCCCGACGATATCGCCCCGTTCTGGACCGCCGGCCGCGGCGGTGCCACCACCTACTGGGTCAACACCTACAATTTGCCGTCGCGGCCGCTGTACAACCTGCCGGCGCTGACCCTGCACGAATCCTCGCCCGGTCATTCGCTGCAGGGGTCGCTGGCGCTGGAGCAGGGCGAGCAACCGGCGTTCCGGCGCGAGAACTACATTTCCGCCTACGGCGAAGGTTGGGCGTTGTACACCGAAAAGCTCGGCCAGGAGATGGGCATCTACGAAACCCCGTACGAAGAATTCGGCAGGCTCACCTACGAGATGTGGCGCGCCTGCCGGTTGGTGATCGACACCGGGGTGCACCATGACGGCTGGAGCCGCGAGCAGGCACTGGCCTATCTGCGCGATCGGGCCGCGCTCAGCGAGCACGAAGTCACCACCGAAGTGGACCGCTACATCTCCTGGCCCGGCCAGGCGCTGAGCTACAAGCTGGGCGAGATCACCATCGTCAAGCTGCGCGCCGAGGCAGAAAAGGAGTTGGGTGACCGCTTCGACATCAAGGCCTTCCACGATGTGGTGCTGCGCCAGGGCTCGGTCACCCTGCCGGTGCTGGAGCAGCAGGTGCGCGCCTTCATCGCCGAAAGCAAGGCACGCCCGGCAACGTCCAATAAGCCCCGCGCCGCCGCGCCCTGACCCTGACCAACCGTCCGCTCCCCGTCGGAGCGGACCCGGCCGCGACGCCGTCCCGCCCCTGGCGCCGTTCTGGCCTCGATCCCAGTTCCAGGTAATCGTCGGCCGCTTCTCGCCCGCCCGGGCGCTGTCTGCGAACAACCGGCATGCAGGCAGAGCGCCATCGCGCTGGCCCGGACGGCGTCGCGGCCAGGTCCGCTCCTACGATGCTGCGCGCCAGACCGTGCATGCGATTGTGTAACTCACCTGGCCCCGATACGCTGCGCCCATGCTGCTCCGCCGCGCCCGTCGATTGCCTCCCTTGCTGCGCCTGATGGCGTTGCTGGTGCTGGTCATGGGCGTGCTGGTCGCACCGGTCGCCTGCGCACTGGGCGATGTGCATACGCTCGCACACGACCAGGCGCACCTGGACGACACCGCACCGCATGGCCATGACGGTGCCGACGAAGGCGATGCCGGCGAGCGCGACGGTGCGGGTTTGCTGCATGCCTTGATGCACAGCGGCTACTGCCACGGGCACAGCCCGGCCATGCTGCCGGCGTTGGCCTGGGGCCCGTTGCCTGCGCGCGCACATGGGCAGCCGCCCGTGCTGACTACCGCCTACCGCTCGCATCTGAGCGAGACCGCATTGCGTCCTCCGATCGCGGCCTGATGCATCGCCGGCAGCTGCCGGCCTGTCCATCGATCCCGATCCGGAGACACCCTCATGTGGTTGCGACTGACGGCGCTTGCCGTCTTCGCGGTGGTGCCGTGCGCCAAGGCGCAGGACCTGCCGCCCAAACCCGTGCTGACCCTGGACGACGCCATTGCGCGCGTCGCCCGCCAGCACCCCGATCTGCGCCTGGCCGATGGCCAACGCGCAGTCCTCACCGCCGAAGCCGAGCGCGACGCGCTGCGTCCGCCCTTGCGCATCGGTGCCGAACTGGAAAACGTCTTCGGCACCGGCCCCACCCGCGCGCTGGACCAGGCCGAACTCACCGTCACCCTGGCCGGCGTGCTGGAACGCGGCGGCAAGCTCGACGCGCGCCGCACCCTGGCGCAAGCGCGTCTCGATGCGCTGGCACCGCAACGCGCCCTGGCCCGGCTCGACGTCTTGGCCGAGGTGGCACGGCGTTACCTGGCCATCGGCATGGCCGCGCAGCGGCACGCGGCGGCGCTGGAAATGCTGACCCAGCGCCAGCGCACCGTCAGTGCTGCGCGCCAACGGCTGCAGGCCGGCGCATCGCCCGAATCGGTGCTGCTGACCGCCCAGGCCCTGCAGGCGCGTGCAGAACTCGAACGCGACCGCGCCCAGCAGGAACTGCTCGCGGCACGCCGCCAGCTGGCCGTGCTGTGGGGCGAGCGCACGCTGCAGTTCGGCGCGATCACCGGCGACCCGTTGCAGCTGCCGGCGATTCCCGAGTTCGAGGTGCTGGCGCAACTGCTCGATGCCACGCCGGAACTGGCGCGCTTGAACGGCGAGCAGCGCGTGCGCGAAGCCCGTGTGCGCCTGGCGCGCAGCCAGGCGCGTCCGGATCTGGACTGGCAGGTGGGCGTGCGCCGGCTCCAAGGCAATGACGCCACTGCGTTGCTCGGCAGCGTCTCGCTGACATTGGGTAGCGCTGCACGCGCGCAGCCGGAGATTGGCGCTGCCGAAGCGCAGCTGGCGTTGCTGGATATCGAACGCCAATCGCAGGCGTTGGTGCTCTACGCAACCCTGGCCGATGCGCATGGCCGCTACCGCGCCGCACAGCTGGAAGTGACGCGCATGCGCGTCGATGTACTGCCCGCGCTCGCACGTGCCGATGCCGCCGCCGAGCGCGCCTACCGCGCCGGCGCCACCAGTTATCTGGACTGGGCGCAGCTGCAGGCGCAACGCAGCGAGGCACGTCGGCAGCAACTGGCTGCTGCGTCGGAAGCGCAGACCGCGTTGATCGAAATCCAGCGCCTGACCGGGCAGCCGTTCGTACGCGATCCTGCTGCGCAGGTGACGCCATGAACGCGGTTTCCGTATGGCGTTGTCGTGCCGCGTGCACGTGCCCGCTTGAATCTGCCGCATCCGCATCCGCATCTGCATCCGCATCCGCGCCCAGTGCTCGCCACGCAATACCCACGCCAGTCGCACCTTCGATGCAGCCCACCTCCATTCGTTCGCCCGACGCAGCGCGTCGGCGCCAACCAGGACCACCGTCGATGACACGTTTCATGATTGCGCCGCTGCTACTGGCGCTGGCGCTCAGTGGCTGCAGCCGCAACAGCGACGCCGCGCACGATGACCGCACAGGGCACGCCGCCGAAGGCGAGGCGGGCGCCGATGCGCACGGTGATGAAGCCCAGACCGGCACGCACGGCGGGCGATTGCTCAGCCAGGACGGCGACAGCGTGGAGCTGGCCATCGCCGAAGACGGCACGCCGCCTACGTACCAGGCCTGGCTGTACCGCGATGGCAAACCGTTGCCGGCCACCGCCGGCAAGGTGGAGGTGCATCTGAAGCGGCTCGGCGGCATTAATGAAGTGCACCAATTGCGGCCGCGCGACGACGGCAGCCTGCTGGCCGACAGCACGGTCGGCGAGCCGCATTCGTTCGATGTGGAAGTGCGTGCCACCGTGCAGGGCAAGACCCATCGCTGGCGCTATCCCAGCTACGAGGGGCGCACCACCATCGCGGCGAAGGTCGCGCAGGACGCAGGCATTCGTGTGGCCGCCGTCGGCGCCGGCAGCATTGCCGACCAGCACGAAGTGCAGGGGCTACTGACGCCGGCAGAAGGCGCGCAAGCGCAGGCGACCGCGCGTTTTCCCGGGCCGGTACGCAGCCTGCGCGTCAACGTGGGCGACCGGGTGCGTGCCGGTCAGGTGCTGGCCACGGTGGAGAGCAATCTGAGCCTGACCACCTATTCGGTGAGCGCACCGATCAGCGGCGTCGTGCTTGCCCGCAATGCCAGCCTGGGCAGCAACGCAGGCGAAGGTCAGGCACTGTTCGAAATCGCCGACCTGTCCATCTTGTGGGTGGATCTGCACATCTTCGGCGCCGACGCCGGGCACATCACCGCCGGTGCACCGGTGGCGGTAACGCGTATCAGCGATGGTGTGGTGGCGCAGACCACCTTGGAGCGGGTGTTGCCTGGCACCGCCACGGCGAGCCAGAGCACCGTGGCGCGCGCAGTGTTGCGCAACAGCGATGGGTTGTGGCGGCCGGGATCTGCGGTGAAGGCGCGGGTCACGGTGGCGCAGCAACCGGCAGCGATGGTGGTGCCGGTGGCTGCGTTGCAGCGGTTCCGCGACTGGGATGTGGTGTTTGTGCGGTTGGGCGATGTCTACGAAGTGCGCCCGGTAAAGCTGGGCGCGCGCGATGCGCAGCAGGTGCACGTGTTATCGGGCTTGGTGGCAGGTGATGCGGTGGTGGTGGAGCAGAGTTACCTGGTGAAGGCCGACATCGAAAAGTCGGGGGCTTCGCATGATCATTGATCGCGCTGGGGTCGACGTCATTGCGTCTTTGAGTGGGAGCGAATGTCGGATACGGGGATGCACGCCAGATCCAAGGCTTTCGCGCCCTGTCGGGCACGAGTCACCTTTTCTTTGCTTGTGCAAAGAAAAAGTAACCAAAAAGAAAGCACACCCCGTCCTCGCGCCCTCCGCGCCTGCGGCGCTGCGGGTGCGCAAGTCCGGCAGGAATTTTTGTAAGGGACATCCCTGTCCCTTACAAAAACGTCGCGCATCCGTGCGCGCCGCCCTGCGGGTTGTCTCTGCCGGCCTTGCCGCTGCGGTATGGGGCCCCGAAGGCCAACAGCAACAGCAACAGCAGCGCTGCTGTTTGGGTGGTTGTTTGTCTGGCGTGTTGCGCGGCAGCGCGGTAGCGAAGCGTTCGCGCCCTTTCAGACCTAGGCAAAGGCTTTCACGCCCTGTCGGGCGCGAGTCACTTTTCTTTGCTTGTGCAAAGAAAAGTAACCAAAAGAAAGCACACCCCGTCCTCGCGCCCTCCGCGCCTATGGCGCTGTGGGTGCGCAAGTCCGGCAGAAATTTTTGTAAGGGACATCCCTGTCCCTTACAAAAACGTCGCGCATCCATGCGCGCCGCCCTGCGGGTTGTCTCTGCCGGCCTCGCCGCTGCGGTATGGGGCCCCGAAAGCCAACAGCCACAGCCACAGCCAACGCAGCGCTGGTGTTTGGGTGGTTGTTTGTTTGGCGCGTTGCGCGGTAGCGCGGTAGGGAGGCGGCGTTATCGGTCGGTGACGCGGCGAGAGCACCGGCAGGCGCAGGGCGCTGCCAGGCGTATGCGGAGGGGCTTGTCATGCTGACCGACATCATCCGGTTTGCAATTGCCCAACGTTGGTTGATGCTGGCGTTGACAGGCGTGCTGATTGCGATCGGGGCGTGGAGTTTTTCGCGCCTGCCGATCGATGCAACACCCGATATCACCAACGTGCAGGTGCAGGTCAATACCGCCGCGCCGGGCTATTCGCCGCTGGAATCCGAGCAGCGGGTGACCTTTCCGTTGGAGACGGTGCTGGCGGGCTTGCCGGGTCTGGAATCCACGCGCTCGCTGTCGCGCTATGGCTTGTCGCAGGTCACGGCGGTCTTCGCCGATGGCACCGATCTGTATTTCGCGCGGCAACAGGTGGCCGAACGTCTGCAGCAGGTCAAGTCACAATTGCCTGCCGATCTGGAGCCGCAGCTGGGGCCGATTGCTACCGGCCTGGGCGAGATCTTCATGTACACGGTCGAGGCCAAGCCGAATGCGCGCAAGCCCGATGGCAGTGCATGGACGGCGACCGATCTGCGCACCTTGCAGGACTGGGTGGTGCGCCCGCAGCTACGCAACGTGCCGGGCGTCACCGAGGTCAACACCATCGGCGGGTATGCGCGGCAGATCCATATCACGCCCGATCCGGCGCGCCTGGTCGCGTTGGGATTTACCCTGGACGACGTTGCCCGAGCGGTCGAGTCCAACAACCGCAACATCGGCGCCGGCTATATCGAACGTAACGGCCAACAGTTTCTGGTGCGCGTGCCGGGGCAGGTGGACGACATCGCGCAGATCGGCGCGATTGTGCTGGATCGGCGCGCCGGCGTGCCGATCCGCGTGCGCGATGTGGCGCAGGTGGGCGAGGGGCGCGAATTGCGCACCGGTGCAGCCACCCAGGACGGTACCGAAGTGGTGCTCGGCACGGTCTTCATGCTGGTCGGCGCCAATAGCCGCACCGTGGCGCAGGCCGCAGCGCAGCGGCTGGAGGTGGCCAATGCCAGCCTGCCGGCCGGCGTGCAGGCGGTGCCGGTGTACGACCGCACCGCGTTGGTGGACCGGACCATCGTCACCGTCGCCAAGAACCTGATCGAAGGCGCGTTGCTGGTGATCGTGGTGTTGTTCCTGTTGCTGGGCAATGTGCGCGCAGCGTTGATCACGGCGGCTGTGATTCCGTTGGCGATGCTGTTCACACTCACCGGCATGGTGCGTGGTGGCGTGTCCGGCAATCTGATGAGCCTGGGCGCGCTGGATTTCGGTTTGATCGTCGATGGCGCGGTGATCATCGTGGAGAACTGCCTGCGCCGCTTTGGCGACGCGCAACGTCGGCTGGGGCGCGTACTCGAACGCGATGAGCGTTTCGAGCTCACTGCCGAAGCCACTGCCGAGGTGATCCGCCCCAGCCTGTTCGGCCTGGGCATCATCACTGCAGTGTATCTGCCGGTGTTCGCGCTCACCGGTATCGAAGGCAAGATGTTCCACCCGATGGCGATCACCGTGGTGCTGGCACTGACCGGCGCGATGCTGTTGTCGCTGACCTTCGTGCCTGCAGCGATTGCGTTGCTGCTCGGCGGCAAGGTGGCCGAGCACGAAAACCGCGCGATGCGCTGGGCGCGCGGCGTCTATGCGCCATTGCTCGATCGTGCGCTTCGGCATAGCCGCTGGGTCGGGATTGCGGCGCTTGCAACGGTGGCGCTGTGCGCGGTATTGGCCACGCGTCTGGGTAGCGAGTTCATCCCCAACCTGGACGAAGGAGACGTCGCGCTGCATGCCTTGCGCATTCCCGGCACCAGCCTGGAACAGGCCATCACCATGCAATCCACGCTGGAAAAACGCATCAAGCAGTTTCCGGAGGTGGCGCATGTGTTCGGCAAACTCGGTACTGCCGAAGTGGCCACCGACCCGATGCCGCCATCGGTCGCCGATACGTTCCTGATCATGCATCCGCGCGCGCAGTGGCCGGATCCGCGCAAGCCCAAGGCGCAGTTGCTGGCCGAGATCGAGGAGGCGGTGAAGCAGTTGCCGGGAAACAATTACGAGTTCACCCAGCCGATCCAGATGCGCATGAACGAGCTGATTTCCGGCGTGCGTGCGGATGTGGCGATCAAGGTGTACGGCGACGATCTGGACACGCTGGTCAGGCTCGGGCAGCGCGTGCAGGAAATCGCCAGCGCGGTGCCGGGCGCGGCCGATGTGAGCCTGGAACAGGCCACCGGCCTGCCGATGCTGGCGGTGGTACCCGATCGCGCCGCGCTGGCCGGCTACGGGCTCAATCCCGGTGTGGTGCAGGACACCGTGGCCGCGGCAGTGGGCGGACAGGAGGCCGGACAATTGTTCGAAGGCGACCGGCGCTTCGACATCGTGGTGCGCCTGCCGGAATCTCTGCGCCAGGATCCCACCGCGCTGGCCGATCTGCCGATCCCGCTGCGTGGCGATGGCGAGCGTGCCGATGCGGACGAGTCCAGCCGCGCGGCAGGCTGGCGCAGTGGCGAGCCGACCACCGTGCCGCTGCGCGAGGTCGCCAAGATCGACACCGTGCTGGGGCCCAACCAGATCAACCGCGAGGACGGCAAGCGCCGCATCGTGATCACCGCCAACGTGCGCGATCGCGATCTGGGGAGCTTCGTGGCCGAGGTGCGGCAGCGCGTGCAGATGCAGGTCAAGCTGCCCACCGGGTACTGGATCGGCTACGGCGGCACCTTCGAGCAGCTGATCTCCGCCAGCCAGCGCCTGGCCTGGGTGGTGCCGGGCACCTTGCTGCTGATCTTCGCGCTGCTGTATTGGTCGTTCGGCTCGCTGCGCGATGCGCTGGTGGTGTTCAGCGGCGTGCCGCTGGCGCTGACCGGCGGCGTGCTGGCCTTGGCCCTGCGCGGGCTGGCCTTGTCGATTTCCGCCGGTGTGGGCTTTATTGCGTTGTCGGGCGTGGCGGTGCTCAACGGCCTGGTGATGATCGCGTTCGTGCGCAGCCTGCGCGCTGACGGCATACCGCTGGAGCGGGCATTGCGCGAAGGCGCGCTGGCGCGGTTGCGACCGGTGCTGATGACCGCCCTGGTGGCCGCGCTGGGCTTCGTGCCGATGGCCTTCAATGTCGGGGCCGGCGCCGAAGTGCAGCGCCCGCTGGCCACGGTGGTGATCGGCGGCATCGTCTCTTCCACCCTGCTCACCCTGCTGGTGTTGCCGGTGCTGTATCGCTGGCTGCATCGGGAGCGGGCGCCCCGTCGGGAGCGTGGAGCGGCGGAGTAGCGGGCGTCACGCGGATGATCGGGCGACAGGCAGTGAGCCAGACCTGCAATCGTCCGCGACCAAGCAGGCTTGGGTCGATGCGTGGCCCGGCCCGGTCTTGGGTCCGCTAAGTGCTTGCGGCACATAGGAAAGCCGTGCATAATGCGCGGCTCGCTGTGCCCGGATCGCTCCGGATGGCGGTACCCAACGCAATGGGGTTGCCGGCCTGTTCCAGCGTAAGTTCTTGATTCCCAACGTTGCGTGACAGCCCTGGCGCTGTCGGGGCCGCCGCTCCCCAGGCTATGGGTGGCAATTCATTTATCGAGGTGCGTAATGTCCCGCGTATGCCAAGTGTCCGGCAAGCGTGTGCAGACGGGTAACAACGTCTCCCACGCAAACAACAGAACCCGTCGTCGCTTCCTGCCCAACCTGCACGAGCGTCGCTTCTGGGTTGCCAGCGAAAACCGCTGGGTGAAGCTCCGTGTTTCCGCGCATGCATTGCGCACCATCGACAAGAACGGCATCGATGCCGTTCTGAAAGAGCTGCGCGCGCGCGGCGAAAAGGTCTGAGGAGTAAGCAGTCATGGCAAAAGGCAAGCGTGACAAGATTCGTATGATTTCCTCGGCCGCTACCGGCCACTTCTACACCACGGACAAGAACAAGAAGAACACTCCGGGGAAGATGGAAATGATGAAGTACGACCCGGTCGTGCGTAAGCACGTGATGTACAAGGAAGGCAAGATCAAGTGATCGACTGATCGCTGGATCCGCTTTCAAGCAAACACCCGCCGCAAGGCGGGTGTTTGCGTTTGTGGGGTTGGGGAATGGTCTTGATGCGTGTAGGCGCCGATGGCAGTGTGATTTCCACTATCGGGTTGCCAGCCAAGCCCAAGAGAGGCAAAGGTGCGTGACAAAGCCCCTCTCCCCTCGGGAGAGGGGTTGGGGTGAGGGTACGGGGCGAAGCCTACGCAATTATTCTGAGTGCACGAGGCTTCGCCCGTACCCTCATCCGCCCTACGGGCACCTTCTCCCGGAGGGAGAAGGGGATCACAGCCCACGCGCACGCAATTGCGCGTCCAGCCGTGGATACACCCGCCGCGCATTGCCTTCAAAGACCTTGTGCTTGTCGGCATCGGAAATCGCCAGTGCATCGACATAGCGTTTGGTGTCGTCGAAGTAGTGGCCGGTCTGCGGATCGATGCCGCGCACGGCGCCGACCATCTCCGAGCCGAACAGGATGTTGTCGATGTCGATCACCTCGAACAGCAGGTCGATCCCCGGTTGGTGATACACGCAGGTGTCGAAGAACACGTTGCGCATCACATGCGTGGACAGCGCAGGTTTGCCGAGCATATCGGCCAGGCCGCGGAAGCGGCCCCAGTGATACGGCACCGCGCCGCCGCCATGTGGAATGACGAAGCGCAAGTCCGGAAAATCAGTGAACAAATCGCCTTCGAGCAACTGCATGAAAGCAGTGGTGTCGGCATTGAGATAATGCGCGCCGGTGGCGTGGAAATTGCAATTGCAGCTGCCGGAGACATGCACCATCGCCGGGACGTCGAGTTCCACCATCTTCTCGAAAAAGGGATACCAGGCGCGGTCGGTCAGCGGCACACCATTCCAGTGCCCGCCGGACGGGTCGGGATTGAGGTTGCAGCCGACGAAACCCAGTTCGTTGACGCAGCGTTCCAGTTCGGCGATCGCGTGCGCGATCGGCACTCCCGGCGACTGCGGCAACTGGCATACGCCGATAAAGGTCTGCGGATACAGCTGTACCACGCGTGCGATCAGGTCGTTGCAATGGCGCGTCCATACCTGGCTCACCGCTTCGTCGCCGATGTGATGCGCCATGGTGCTGGCGCGTGGCGAAAAAATCGTCATGTCGGCACCACGCTCGCGCAGCAGGCGCAGTTGGTGCAGCTCGACACTTTCACGCAGCGCATCGTCGCAGATGTACGGATACACCGGCACAGGCGCGTGCGCATCGTTGTAATGCGCAATCTGCGCCGTGCGGAACGCATCGTGCGCGGCGGGCGCGGTGGTGTAGTGGCCGTGGCAGTCGATGATCATGGCGATGGTGTGTGTGTTGCAGCGGAAGCGGCGCGCCAGCGATTGCCTGTGCGCAAGGTGGGCCGGCCGGGTGCACGGACGCTGCAGGCCGCGGTGGATGTGGTGGTCCCGATGTGCAGATGGGCACGGATCGCGACGCACTGGGTAGCAATGGCTTCCTCGAACGGCACACACGCACACGTGCCGCTGCGATGGCGGTTGCCGCAGCTTGGCGACGCAGCGGAATACTCAGCCATACAGCTCACCATCGAACAATTTGCGCGCGGTGCGCACCACCGCGGCACCGACCACGGCGCCCTGCGCATCGAGATCGATCAGGCAGCTGCTTGCGCCGCTGGGGTGTTCGACGTCCAGCCGCTGGCTGCGCCCGCCGGGCACCTGCGCCAGCGCGTGGGCGGGCGAGCCGGGCAACAGACAGGCGGTGGCGACGGTGACCGCACCCAGCACGCCGATGGAGGCATGGCAGCGGTGCGGGATGAACGAGCGCGCGCTGATCGCACCACCGGCGCGCGGGGCGGCGACCAGCATCATTTTCGGCACCGTGGCGTCGCGCACATCGCCAAGATGCATCAACGGACCTGCCTGCAGACGCAGCGTTTCCAGACGCGCCCGTAGCGCAGCATCGGCATCGAGCGTGGCGCGGTCTTCGTAACCGCTGATGCCGACATCGCTGGCGCGTAGCACCACGCAGGGCATGCCGTTGTCGATCAGCGTGACCTGCACACCGTCGAGCGTGTCCACCGCATGCCCGCTCGGCAGCAGCACGCCGCACGAAGCACCGGCGATATCGGCGAATGCCAGCGCGATCGGCGCAGCCGTGCCGGGGACGCCGTCGATGCGGGCATCGCCGTCGTAACGTACCTTGCCATCGGGCGTCTGCACGGTGGCGGTGGCCAGGGTGCCGGTGTTGCGCATGAAGATGCGCACCTGGGTCTGGCCATTGCGTATGGGCAGCAAGCCGCGTTCCAGCGCGAACGGGGCAACGCCGGCCAGCATGTTGCCGCAGTTCTGTGCATCGCTGACCTGCGCATGTTCCACCGCGACTTGCAGGAACAGATAGTCCACGTCGGCATCGGCATGCGTGGAGCGCGACACCACGGCGACCTTGGAAGTCAGCGGGTCGGCGCCGCCCATGCCGTCGATCTGGCGCGCATCCGGCGAACCGTAGGCGCGCAACAAGAACGCATCGCGCGCGGCGGTGTCGGCGGGCAACTCGTCGGCCAGAAAGAATCCACCCTTGGAGGTGCCGCCGCGCATCCACATCGCGCGCACGCGCTCAGACATAACGCAGGCCTTTGGCGGCCAGACGTTCGCGCATCGCATAGATGTCCAGGCCCAGTTCGCCGCGTGCCAGACGTTCGCGCTTGAGCAGTTCGCGTGCCTCGCGCGCCTGCGCTTCGGTCAGCACATCGACAGCGGTGGCACGCGGCACCACGCAGACGCCATCGTCATCGGCCACCACCACATCGCCGGGCTGGATCAGTTGCCCGGCGCACACCAGTGGCACGTTGACCGAGCCGAGCGTCTCCTTGATGGTGCCCTGCGCGCAGATGGCGCGGCTCCAGGCAGGGAACTGCATGGCGGTGAGATCGCGCACGCCGGCATCGATGATCAGGCCGCGACATCCGCGCGCCTGCGCCGAGGTGGCCAGCAGGTCGCCGAAGTAGCCGTCGCAACAGTCGCTGGTTGGCGCGACCACCAGCACATCGCCGGCATGCAGTTGCTCGATGGCCACATGCATCATCCAGTTGTCGCCGGGCGGAATCGACACGGTGACCGCGGTGCCGGCGATGCGGCAGCCGGTGTAGATGGGACGTAGCCGATGATGCAGCAGGCCGCTGCGGGCCTGCGCTTCGTGCACGGTCGCCACGCCGGACTGCGCCAGTCCGTCGACGATGGCCAACGGCGTACGCTCGATCCGGGTAACGACATGGCTCATCCATCCATCCTCGTTAAGAGTGCGCCGAGTCTGGCCGGGCAGAGCCAGCTGGCTCAAGATTCATTTGAGGTATGCATATTGGTTTTGCTTATAGTTAGAGCATGCAGCCGAGCCCGGAACCAAATCTGCGTCACCTTTACGCGCTGGTCGTGGTGCATCAGTCCGGAAGCATCAGCGCGGCGGCGCCGCGGGTGAATTTGTCGCAGCCGGCCCTGACCCAGGCCGTGGCGCGATTGGAGCAGCAACTGGGCGTGCGCCTGTTCGACCGGCACCCGGGCGGCATGCTGGCCACCGAGGCCGCCGGGTTGCTGGTGCCGCGTATCGAGCGGGTGCTGGCGCATCTGGGCCGGGGGATCGGGGTCGCGCGTCGCGCGCTGCGCCTGCCGGCCCGCCCTGGCCTGGAGCGGCGGGTGTCGCTGGGCCACTTGCAGGCCCTGGTGGCGGTAGATGTGGCAGGCAGTTACGCGTTGGCGGCGGTGCGCGCCGGCGTTTCGCAGCCGGCGATCTATCGCGCGGTGCAAGCGCTGGCCGATGTGATCGAAGTGCCGCTGACGGTACGCCGCGGCAAGACCATGCAGCCCACGCCGGTGGCGCTGCGGCTGTTGCGGCAGGTGCGGCTGGCGCTGGCCGAGTTGCGCGCCGGTCTGGACGAGGTGGCCGCATTGCGTTCGCAGCACGCCGGCCGCCTCACCCTGGGGGTGATGCCGCTGGCGCGCGCGATTCTGTTGCCGCAGGTGCTGGCGCGGTTTGCGCATGCGTACCCGGGCGCCAGCGTCCAGGTGGTCGAGGGCCCGTACGACCAATTGCTGGCGCATCTGCGCGAGGGTGGCCTGGATCTGTTGATCGGTGCGCTGCGCGACCCGTTGCCGGTACGCGATGTGCTGCAGGAGCCGCTGTTCGACGACGAACCGGTGATCGTGGCGCGCAGCGGCCACCCCCTGGCCGGGCGGGGCTACGCGTTTGCGCAACTGCGCGATTATCCCTGGGTGATCGCTGCGGCCGGCACGCCGGTGCGCGCGCGCTGGGAGCAGCTGTTCGGCGACCACCAGCTGGAGCCGCCGCCGGTGCGCATCGAATGCGGCGCCGAACTGACCGTGCGTGGCCTGCTGCTGGAGGGCGACTGGTTGACCTTGATGTCGCGCGACCAGTTCCTGTTCGAGCGCCGCGCCGGCCTGCTGGAAGAGATCGGCAGCGCCGGGCCGCTGCTGCGCCGGCAGATCGGCATGACCACGCGCAGCGACTGGTATCCCACCCGGATGCAGTCGGCCTTCGTGCAGACATTGCGGCAGGTCTGCGCCGAACGCGTGCAGCCTGCCGATGCCCAGGGCGGGCCGTTTCGCTATTGCCCCCCTGTCTGTGCGCCGCCGCCGTTGCGTTTACGCGCGGCCAAGTCAGAATCGGGTTCCTGACGAAGACGGAACACTGATGCTGCCCGATTGGGTCACAGGCACTTGGCTGCTGGCACTGGACTGGGCGATCCGCCTGGCCGCACTGCTATGGATTCCCGCCCGCACCACGCCGGGTGCGGCGCGCAGCTGGCTGCTGCTGATCGGCTTCGTGCCGGTGGTCGGCCTGCCGCTGTATCTGTTGTTCGGCCACCCGTGGTTGTCGCGGCTGCGGGTGGAGCGGCAAGCCACCGCCTCGCAGGTGATTCGCGAACAACAACTGCCCTTGCATGCGTTGCGCTGGATGCCCCAGGCAGACACCAGCAGTGCCGAAGTGGTGCCGCTCATCGAACGCGAAGGCGATTTCATGCCCACGCTGGGCAACGCGGTGGAATTGCTCGACGATTACGCGCAGTCGTTGCAGGCCCTGATCGCGGCGATCGACGCGGCCGACAAACGTGTGCACCTGCTGTACTACCTGATGTTCGACGATGCGGTGGGCGAGGCGGTGGTAGCGGCGCTGGAACGCGCCAGCGTGCGCGGCGTACGTTGCCGCTTGCTGCTGGATGCGGTGGGCGCCAAGCGCGGCCTGCGCCGCTACCGCAAGCGCCTGCAGGACGGTGGCGTGCAGGTGCTGGCAGTATTGCCGGGAGGTTTGCGCTGGCGTCGCAGCGGCCGCATGGATCTGCGCAACCATCGCAAGATTGCGGTGCTCGACAACCGGGTGGCGTTTGTCGGTTCGCAGAATCTGGCCGAGGCCGGCTTCATTGATGGCGTGCCCAATCGCGAATTGGTGGCACGCGTGCGCGGGCCGGTGGTCAATCATCTGGAAGCGGTCTTCGCCAGCGACTGGTTCACCGAAACCGGAGAGCGGCTGGACGTGTGGCCCGATGCACCGGTGTGCGAGGCCAATATCGCCACGCAATTGCTGCCCAGCGGGCCGGCGTATCCGTTCGAAAATGCGCGCGATGCGATCAATGCGGTGATCCATCTGGCGCGGCGCAAGGTGGTGCTGGTCACGCCGTACTTCGTGCCCGACGAAGCCTTGCTGAGCGCATTGCGCATCGCCGCAGTGTCGGGGGTGGATGTGCAGTTGATCCTGTCCGAACACAACAACCAACGCTTGGCCGCGTGGGCGCAGGAGGCCTATTTCGAAGAGCTGCTGCGTTGCGGGGTGAAGATTGCGCTGTATCGCCCGCGCTTTCTGCATGCCAAGCACCTGAGCATGGATGAGGACATTGCGCTGGTGGGCTCGATCAATCTGGACATCCGCTCGTTCGCGCTCAACGCCGAGATCGGCATGCTCTGCTACGACACTGGCGTGGTGCAGCGGTTGCGTGAGATCGAGCAGGACTATCTGGCCAACGCGCGGCAATTGACGTTGGAACAGTGGCGTCGCCGCCCGGCCTGGCGCCGCAGTCGCGAGGGCATTGCGCGGCTGGCCGATGCGTTGATGTAGGCCGCTTGCGTCGATCCAGGCGCATGACCTGGGAGAGGCTGCCTTCCGGGTTGCGGCCGTCGTACCGCTTGCGATGCCGTGGAAGACAACCACTGCCGGTGACGGCCTGCGGGTGTTCGGACGCATCGCCTACAATGTCGAGATGAATACACTGCGTGATCCCGGCGATGCAATCATCGCCATCGTCGGTGGTGGCGCGTCCGGTGTGCTGGTTGCGCTGCAGCTGCTGCGCCAGGCTGCAGCGCCGTTGCAGATCGTCCTGATCGAGCCGCGTGCGGCGCTTGGCGAGGGTGTGGCGTATTCCACTGCGCGTGTCGAACACCTGCTCAATGTCCCGGCTGCGCGCATGAGTGCGCTGCCGGAGCTGCCGTACGATTTTGTCGATTACCTGCGCGCGAACGCCTGTTGCCCCGAACTGGAGGATGCGCAGTTGCCGCGGCAGTTCGTGGGACGCCGGCACTACGCGCCATATTTGCGCGATCGCTTGCAGGCGGCATGCGCGCACAGCCCGGCGATGTTGCGCGTCCACTGCGCACGCGTGCAGTCCCTGCACCCCAATGCCGGTGGCGCACTGTTGCAGCTGGACGATGGACAGCTGCTGCAGGCTGGCGCGGTGGTCCTGGCGGTGGGCAATGCACTGCGACCGCTTCCGCTGCGGGGGGCCACCGGGTTGTCGCATGCGCAGCGTGTTGAAGCCTGGGAGACCGAGGCGGTGGCAGCGCTGCCACCGGACGCGGCCGTGTGCATCGTCGGTTCGGGCTTGAGCATGGCCGATACCGTGGTGACGCTGGCAGCGCAGGGGCATCGGGCAAGCGTGCATGTGGTGTCGCGGCATGGGTTGCTGCCGTTGCCGCAGGCGCACGGCGGCATGGCGCTGTTCGATCCACAGCCTCTGCTGACAATGCCGCTGCGCGCGCGCATGCGTACCCTGCGCCTGCACGCGCGTGCCGCCGCCGCGCAGGGCCTGCCATGGCAGAGCGTGATGGAACGCATCCGGCCGTTGAGTCAGGCGTTATGGCAGACGCTGTCGGTTGCCGATCAGCGCCGTTTTCTACGGCATGTGGTGCGCTACTGGGACGTGCATCGGCATCGCATCGCCGCAACGGTGCATGCGCAGCTGCAGACGATGCACGCGCGCGGGCAGCTGCAGGTGCATCGCGCGCGGCTGGATGTGGCCTTCGAGGTGGGCGCTTGCGTGCGCGTGAGCGCCGGGGCCGCCAGTGCCGGACATGCCTTGCAGCTGGATGTGCAGACCCTAGTCAATGCCACCGGTGTGGAAATGCGCGTTCAGGCGATGCGTAACCGGCTGCTGCAGCAATTGCTGGGGCAGGGCATTGCAGTGGCCGGCCCGCACGGGATTGGCATGGACACCGGCCCCGATGGCAGCCTGATCGATGCAGATGGACGTACGCAGCCGCAGTTGCGGGTGATCGGCAGCCTGCGCATCGGCACGTTGTGGGAAAGCCTGGCGGTGCCGGAGTTGCGCGAGCAGGCTGCGGCGATTGCGCGGGATGTGCTGTTGCTGCTTGGGCGGTGATGGATTGACGGTACGCAGGTTCCGGCCGGAGAGGTGATTCCTTCTCCCGACGGGACATTGTCCTCCCTCATGGGGGAGAAGCTGCCCCGCAGGGGTGGATGAGGGGCGCCGCAGAAATTTACGCGCCCCTGCAATGAGAAACGCGTCGCCACGCGCCTGCAAAGGTGACATGCCCGTTGCTTCGCCCCGTACCCTCACCCCAACCCCTCTCCCAGAGGAAGAGGGGTGTCCATCCGGCGAGCAATCACCACAATCCCAACTGCTTCATCGCAATCTCAGCCGCAGCGACGCCACAACCGGTAAAATGCGCCGGTGGATGTCTCTCATTTGCTCGATCATTTAAACCCCGCCCAGCGCGAGGCCGTTTCTGCGCCGCCGGGGCACTACCTCGTGCTGGCCGGCGCCGGCTCCGGCAAGACGCGCGTGCTGATCCATCGCATCGCCTGGCTCAATGAAGTCCAGGGCGTGCCCAACCACGGCATCTTCGCGGTGACCTTCACCAACAAGGCCGCCGGCGAAATGCGTCACCGCACCGACCTGCAGCTGCGCAATGGCAGCCGCGGGATGTGGATCGGTACATTTCACGGGCTGGCACATCGCCTGTTGCGTCTGCATTGGCAGGATGCGCGGCTGCCGGAAGGCTTCCAGGTCATGGACAGCGACGACCAGTTGCGGCTGGTCAAGCGCGTGGTGCAGGCGCTGGAGCTGGACGAGAGCAAGTATCCGCCCAAGCAGATGAGCTGGTGGATCAACGAGCAGAAGGATGAGGGCCGCCGTCCGCAACATATCCAGCCCGAGCCCAACGACGATTGGACCGAGGTGCGCCGGCAGGTGTATGCGGCCTACCAGGAACGCTGCGACCGCTCCGGGCTTCTGGATTTTGCCGAGTTGCTGCTGCGCGCGCATGAGTTGCTGCGCGACACGCCCGCGTTGCTGGCGCATTACCGCGCGCGCTTTCGCGAGATTCTGGTGGATGAGTTCCAGGACACCAACGCCATCCAGTACGCCTTCGTGCGCGTGCTGGCCGGCGAATCGGGCAATGTGTTCGTGGTGGGCGACGACGACCAGGCCATCTATGGCTGGCGCGGTGCCAAGGTCGAAAACGTCCAGCGCTTTCTGAAGGATTTCCCCGGTGCGCAGACCGTGCGGCTGGAGCAGAACTACCGCTCCAGCGCGAATATTCTGGGCGCTGCCAATGCGGTGATTGCGCACAACCCGGACCGTATCGGCAAACAGCTGTGGACCGATTCCGGCGATGGCGACCCGATCGATCTGTACGCGGCCTACAACGAAGTGGACGAAGCGCGCTATGTGGTGGAGCGTGCACGGCAGTGGGTGCGCGACGGCGGCAGTTATGGCGAAGTGGCGGTGCTCTACCGCAGCAACGCGCAATCGCGCGCGCTGGAAGAAGCGCTGATTTCCGAGCAGCTGCCGTACCGCGTGTATGGCGGCATGCGCTTCTTCGAACGTGCCGAAATCAAGGACGCGTTGGCTTACTTGCGCCTGCTGACCAATCGCAGCGACGACGCTGCGTTCGAACGCGCGGTCAACACGCCCACGCGCGGCATTGGCGACCGGACGCTGGATGAGGTGCGCCGGCTGGCACGTGCCAGTGCGCTGTCGTTGTGGGAAGCGGCGATGCTGTGCACGCAGCAGAACACGCTGGCCGCGCGCGCGCGCAATGCCCTGGCGACCTTCCTCAGCCTGATCGGCCAGCTGCATGCCGAAACCGGCGAGATGGAACTGGCCGAACGCATCGACCATGTGCTGATGCGCTCGGGCCTGCGCGAGCATTGGGCCAAGGAAAGCCGCGGCGGGCTGGATTCGGAATCGCGTACCGAGAACCTGGACGAACTGGTGTCGGTCGCCTCGCGCTTCACCCGCCCGGACGATGAAGACAGCCAGGGCATGACCGAGCTGGTCGCCTTCCTGGCTTACGCCTCGCTGGAGGCCGGCGAAGGCCAGGCGCAGGCTGGCGAAGAGGGCGTGCAGCTGATGACGCTGCATTCGGCCAAGGGCCTGGAATTTCCGATTGTGTTCCTGGTCGGCCTGGAAGACGGCCTGTTCCCGAGTGCGCGTTCGCTGGAAGAGAGCGGGCGGCTGGAAGAAGAGCGTCGCCTGGCGTACGTGGGCATCACCCGCGCGCGGCAGAAGCTGGTGCTGTGCTACGCCGAATCGCGCCGTATCCACGGCCAGGACAATTACAACGTGCCCTCGCGCTTCTTGCGTGAGATTCCACGCGACCTGCTCAACGAAGTGCGCCCGAAGGTGCAGGTTTCGCGCACCGCATCGCTGGGCGCGGCGCGCGGCGGCCCGGTGCATGGCATCGTGGAAACGGCACCGATCAAGCTCGGCGCCAACGTCGAACACCCCAAGTTCGGCGGCGGCGTGGTCGTCGATTACGAAGGCGCTGGCGCGCATGCGCGCGTGCAGGTGCAGTTCGACGAGGTCGGCGCCAAGTGGCTGGTGATGGCCTATGCCAATCTGACTGTGGTCTAGCCAGGCTTGCACTCGTCTGCGATTGCATTTCTTCAGCAGGCGAGGGCGTCGTGCGGTTGCGCTGTGCGTGCAGCAAGTGGAACCGGCCGCTGCTGCACCTCACGTCGAGGGAGATCGTGTGATCATCTGCGACAGATGATCGATGGATGAGGCGTGGCCTGCCCTGCTCTGTTGCGCGCTTACATTTCCCAGCTGAAGCTTGAGTTGATCTGCTTGCCGTTCACGGTAAGCGTCGACCTGTTTGCGAGCACGACCAGGGTAAAGGGCGGCACGCGCCTGTCGTCTCCTGTGTAGATCAGGCGGAGGATTCTGCGTTTGGTATCGAACGTCTTGACCTGAAAATTGCCCCGCAACAACACGGTCTCGCTCGCGCCAGGTGCATTGAAACGAAGACTGGCGATCACTGGTCGGGTGTCGTGACCGATTTCGAAATCTATCCAGTATCCGCCGCCTTCGAACGAGAGCGACGAGGTTGCACTAGCAGGGGTGCTTAGGCATGCCCATAGCAACAATGCAATGCAAGCGGCTAAAAATCGTGTCATGACATCATCCTTGAACGTCGCCATGCCGCAAGGGCACGGCCGGGAGTATCGATGCTGGCGCCGCGGCAGCGCAACGGATGCGGCGAGCAATGGAATGACCACATAGCCGCACGCGGGTGAGGCAGGTGCCCGAAAGCTACATGGGCGGTTTTCACCCAAGGGTGCACATGCCAGTCGCCTTCATCAATCGCCCGACGCGACGTGTTATGGCCGCTATGGATCGGCAAACCAAGGCCATTGGTGCATCGCTCGATGCATACCGCGCTCTATCCATGCCACCCTGTCAGCCGTTCATTGCATAGGCACCCGGCGGCATGCACACCGAAAAACAGAAAATGCTGGCAGGCGAGCTCTACAACGCCACCGATGCGCAACTGCAGGCCGATCAGGCGGCGGCTGCGGCGTGGATGGTGCGCTATAACGCCACTGGCGCGCAGTCATCGGCGCAACGGCATGCATTGCTGGTCGAGCGGCTCGCCGAGGTGGGCGCGAATGCGGTGATCCGGCCGCCGTTTCATTGCGATTACGGCTACAACATCCATCTGGGCGCGGGCGCGTTCCTCAACTTCAATTGCGTGATCCTGGATATCTGCCAGGTGTACATCGGCGATGGCACGCAGGTGGGGCCAGCGGTGCAGTTCTACGCTGCCGACCATCCGCGCGATGCCGCCGGACGTGCCAGCGGGCTGGAGTTCGGGCGGCCAATCCGCGTCGGGCGCAATGTGTGGATTGGGGGCGGAGCGATCATCCTGCCGGGCGTCAGCATCGGCGACGATGCGGTAATCGGTGCCGGTGCGGTGGTCACGCGCGATGTGCCGGCCGGTGCGATCGCCGTGGGCAATCCGGCGCGCGTGCGCACACCCCGGCTTGCTGCCGATGAGGTGTCACCAGCACTTTTAATCTGACCCACCGCAGCAACTTCAAATTGACCCGC
>NZ_JAGHWU010000045.1:0-127796 GCF_017746145.1 Xanthomonas sp. D-99
CAGTTTGAAGTTGTTGTTGACATCGCAACTTGGACCACTCCTGCTCGGTGTAGCGCTCCGACACCGCGGCCATCCTGTCCTGGCCCTGCCCGCGGGTGTGATGGTGCAAGAGCTGCGAGACGATGCGGCTTTCTCCGAACAAATGCGCCGCGTAGCGCCCCATCGTCCGACGGAGGTCGTGCGGGGTCAGTCCGATGTCGATGTCCTCGCTGAGATTCAACAAACCCGCATCGCGCCGGACATTGGCCACGATGCTCTTGCTGTCTGAGTAGTGCCCCGAGCGGCTGCGGCTCGAACGCGCCGGGAAGACGTAGCGGGTTCGGTCAAGGGCATGGCGGGCCTTCTCCAATTCTGCCTCCAATCCCTTGATCAGCTCCCGTCTGGCTCCTTTGGCTTTAGCTGCTCGAAGCAAGCCTTCCATGGTCGCGACCTCCTTCTTCGCCTCGGTATCGTCCAAGCGCTCCTCCAGACGCCGCTGAAGCACTTGCTCGGCGAAATAGGTCACTGGCAAATAGCGCTCGTCTCCGTTCTTGGTGTCGAACAAGTAGACCTGCGACCCCTCGCGGCGGGTGAAAGGATTGATCTGCCCCGGTGGCGTCAACGACACCCATGACACCTCACGCTGAGTCAGCTCTCCCGGCGTGCACCGGTCGAACCACCGCAACGCGGCTGCTTCGCTGCGCCGGGTGCCCCACAACAAAGTCAGCAGCAGGTAATCGGCACCGGCGGCATTCAAACCGCCCTGCTCATCCCGGCGAGCCAGGATGACCTTCATCACCTTGGGCAGCGTGTCATCTCCCAACGGATTGCGCACCTCAGCCCGGCTGTAGTGGTTGCGCAGGTCCTGAGCCCCGCGAAGTAGATCCTTGCTGTAGATGGCCTGGAACGGGTTGTAGATTATCTTGGGTTCCCGTCGAGTCTCGTGTGCCTGTTCTTGTTCCACTTCGTTGAACAGGTCCACGGAGCGCTTTGCATCGGTGAAGGTGTGCTCGGCAGCGGCGAGTCCTGCGGCCCTCACCCGTTGAATGTATTTCCCGGCGATGCCCAGTTCTCCAAGCTGAGCTGTGGAAAGCTGGGCCCAGTCGTCGTGGGATGCCAAGGCCTGACGCATGGCGGTCGGGATACGGTTGGAGCGAAGCATGGCGCTCTTGCGCAACGCATCGTATCCCCGCACCACGTCCTCTGTTCGCGTGTCCCGAATTTTCAGATCGGCCAGGCCCACCTCGGGTCGCTCCAAACGAGCCAAGCTACTGCGGACAGCCTCGACACTGACCTGCTTCACCTTCTTCTTTTTGGCCCGCTCTCCCATGCGCTCGATGTAGAGCTCCATGCATTGCCGAAGCGTGATGTCTTCCGAGCGCTTGTCTCGACGCTTGGCTCGGAGTTCTGCGCGCTCCTGTTGCACCGGATTGGTCCCGGTCTGCCTGAGCATCGACAAGTGCCCCTTGGCTACCTCGTAGGCTTCGTCCAGCCCCATGTCGGTGACGTTGCCCAAGGAAAAACGGCGGATGCCCGTCGGCCCACGCTTGACCACCTCGTATGTGGACTTGGTTCTCCCTACCCGAAAACTAAAACCGGAGGGAGCCTTGTCACTTCCGTCCACCAAGCGGTAGGGTTCGCCGGCCTCTTCAGGGTCCCGCTCCACCAGCTTGACCTTGCCCGCTTTGTCCAGCACGGGTATCCGATCCACCGACAGGCTCAGGATTTGGGCGTAGGTCAGCTTAAACTTGAGCGACCCGCGCCTCTTCGGCAGATCTGGCAACTCCGACGTCTTGCTCATGCATCCTCCATTGCTGTCATGCGAGTGCTGCCGGTTGCAACCCACGTCGCAACATCAACATACGCTTTTCTTACCATGCGAAATCGTCGCAACATGCCAAATTGGGTCTCGCTTTGAATCGTCGCAACACGGTCGCAACAAAAAAGACCGCTACTGCCCGCAACAACCCTCTTTTGACCGTCAGTTCCGTTACAGAGCAAATTCATAAGTGATTGTTTCCTCAGACATTTCTAAGCCTGGCAAGGCCCCTCAAGAACATACGCCTGCCATGAAGCAATTCTTCGCAGCCAAATCGGACTACCCCGATCTGCTGCTGTTCTTCCGCATGGGCGATTTCTACGAGCTGTTCTACGACGACGCGCGCAAGGCCGCGCGGCTGCTCGACATCACCCTGACCCAGCGCGGCAGCTCCGGCGGTGCGCCGATTCCCATGGCCGGGGTGCCGGTGCATGCGTATGAAGGCTATCTGGCGCGCTTGGTGGCACTGGGCGAGTCGGTGGCGATCTGCGAGCAGATCGGCGACCCGGCGCTGGTCAAGGGGCTGGTCGAGCGCAAGGTGGTGCGCATTGTCACGCCCGGCACGGTCACCGACGAGGCGCTGCTGGACGAGCGCCGCGATACCTTGTTGATGGCGATCTCGCGCAGCAAGCACGGTTACGGCCTGGCCTGGGCCGATCTGGCCGGCGGGCGCTTCTTGGTCAATGAAGTGGACAGCGTGGATGCGCTGGAAGCGGAAATCGCGCGTCTGGAACCGGCCGAGCTGTTGGTGCCCGACGAAGACAACTGGCCCGACTTCCTGCGCGGGCGCATCGGCGTGCGGCGCCGGCCGCCGTGGTTGTTCGATGCCGACAGCGGCCGGCGCCAGCTGCTGGCGTTCTTCAAACTGCACGATCTGTCCGGCTTCGGCATCGACGACAAACCTTGCGCCACGGCGGCCGCCGGCGCATTGCTCGGGTATGTCGAAGAGACCCAGAAACAGCGCTTGCCGCACCTGACCTCGATCGCGATGGAAGTGGCCAGCGAGGCCATCTCGATGAACGCGGCCACGCGCCGGCATCTGGAGTTGGACACCCGCGTAGATGGCGATACCCGCAACACCTTGCTCGGCGTACTGGACAGCACCGTCACGCCGATGGGTGGGCGTCTGCTCCGGCGCTGGCTGCACCGTCCGCTGCGCCTGCGCGATGTGCTGGTGCAGCGCCACCATGCGGTCGGCACGTTGATCGATGCAGCTGCCGATGCCGATCTGCGCGAAGCCTTCCGTGCGCTCGGCGATCTGGAACGCATCCTCACCCGCGTGGCCTTGCGCTCGGCGCGGCCGCGCGATTTTTCCACCTTGCGCGATGGCCTGGCGCTATTGCCGAAGGTGCGCGCAATCCTGGCACCGTTGGATTCGCCGCGCCTGCAGACGCTGCATGCCGAACTTGGCGAGCACGATGCCACCGCGCATCTGTTGATCAGCGCGGTGGCCGAGACGCCGCCGCTCAAGCTCAGCGACGGCGGCGTCATCGCCACCGGCTACGACGCCGATCTGGATGAGCTGCGTCGTTTGTCCACCAATGCCGATCAATTCTTGATCGACCTGGAACAACGCGAGCGCGCCAGCAGCGGCATCGCCACGCTCAAGGTCGGCTACAACCGCGTGCACGGCTACTACATCGAGATCAGCAAGGGCCAGGCGGAGAAAGCCCCGTTGCACTACAGCCGCCGGCAGACGTTGACCAACGCCGAGCGCTACATCACCGAAGAACTCAAGAGTTTCGAAGACAAGGTGCTGTCCGCGCGCGAGCGTTCGCTATCGCGCGAAAAACTGCTGTACGAAGGTCTGCTCGACGCGCTTGGTACCGAGCTGGAAGGTCTCAAGCGCTGCGCAGGTGCACTCAGCGAACTGGATGTCCTGGCCGGCTTTGCCGAGCGCGCGCAAGCACTGGATTGGTCGCAGCCGGAACTGGACAGCACTCCCTGCCTGCGCATCGAACGCGGCCGTCACCCGGTGGTGGAGGCGGTACGCGAGCAACCGTTCGAACCCAACGATCTGGACCTGCACAGCGATCGCCGCATGCTGGTGATCACCGGCCCGAACATGGGCGGTAAATCGACCTACATGCGGCAGAACGCCCTGATCGTGTTGTTGGCGCATATCGGCAGCTACGTGCCGGCCAGCCGTGCGGTGATCGGGCCGATCGACCGCATCCTCACCCGCATCGGCGCCGGCGACGACCTGGCGCGCGGGCAGTCCACCTTCATGGTGGAAATGGCCGAAACCAGCTACATCCTGCATCACGCCACGCCGCAATCGCTGGTGCTGATGGACGAGATCGGCCGCGGCACCTCCACCTACGATGGCCTGGCACTGGCCGATGCAGTCGCGCGCCATCTGGCGCAGACCAATCGCTGCTACACGCTGTTTGCCACGCATTATTTCGAGCTCACCGCACTGGCCGACGCATCGCATGCCGGTGGCGCCAGCGGTATCGCCAACGTGCATCTGGACGCGGTCGAACACGGCGAGCGTCTGGTGTTCATGCACGCAGTGAAAGATGGGCCGGCCAATCGCAGTTTCGGCCTGCAGGTGGCCGCACTTGCCGGGCTGCCCAAGGCGGCGGTGACGCAGGCGCGCCGGCGCCTGGCGGAACTGGAACAACGCGGTGGCGAAAGCCACAGCGCGCAGATGGCGCCCACCGCACTGGATGCGCCGCAACAATTCGGACTGTTCACCGCACCCTCCTCCGCTGCACAGGAAGCCTTGCAGGCGCTCGACCCGGATGAGCTCACGCCCAAGCAGGCGCTGGAGGCGCTGTATCGGTTGAAGGCGTTGCTTTGAGAGCTGGGATTTGGGAATCGGGAATCGGGAATCGGGAATCGGGAATCGGGAATCGGGAATCGGGAATCGGGAATCGTAAGAGCGTAGCTGCGTGAGTTGCGCTTGCTGCGCTTGCGGATGCATTGTCCTGCAGGAATTGGGGATCGATTTTGGATGCTGCTTTGCGGGATTTGTTCGCGGAGTTGGACGTCGTGACCGCATCGTTGCGTGGTTGCCCAGTCCTGCATCGTGGCGCGTGTGCAGGTCGCTGGATTGATCTGTCGGCGCGACGGGCGCACCCTGCCGCAAGGCTTCGCCAGACAGGAAACCTTCCGATGACCACATCCGCTTCATTGACCGATCAACTTGCTGCGCAATTGCAGGGCCCGCAGCTGCAGCAGCTCGCCGGCCGCCTGGGCATTGCGCCAGAGCAGGCGCGGTCGGCAGTGCAGGCCGCGCTGCCGCTGCTGATGGGCGCGCTGGGCCGCAATAGCCAGCAGGCCGGTGGCACCGAAGCGTTGCTGGGCGCACTGCAACGCGACCATGCTGCCAGCCCGGATCTCGGCAGCTTGCTCGGCTCACTGTTGGGTGGCTCGGCCACCGGCGCGCAGGGCAACGGTGCCGGCATCGTCGGCCATCTGTTCGGCGACAAGGCACCGCAGGCCGCTGCCGGCCTGGGCCAGGCCACCGGGCTGGAGACCAGCAAGGCCAGTCAGTTGCTGCAACTGCTTGCCCCGATCGTGATGGCGTATCTGGCCAAGCGCTTTTTGGGCGGCGATGCCGCATCCAGCAGCCGGCTCGGGCCTGCGCTGGCCCAGGAGCATCAGCAGGTACGCAGCCATCCCGCCGCCGGCGGGTTACTGACCAGCGTGCTGGACCAGGACGGCGACGGGCAACTGGGCCTGGGCGATGTCATGAAGCTCGGCGGCGCCCTGTTCGGCAAACGCTGAGACGCTGAGTTTCCGACGCATCATCACATGCATCCATTGCCTGCATCCTTTGCGTGCATCCGTTGCAGGAACGTGTCCATGGCCTGCAACTCCGCCGCGATCAGCGTGCGGCACGCTGGTCGGGCACTGGCGTGCTATCCATAGCAGCACACTATCGATATGGTTGAATAATTCGAATTCACCAAATGATCGATGCTCTTTATCGTGTGCGAACGCCACCACGATGAGTCCGCCTCATGCGCTTGCTTGCGCTCCTTACCAGACTGCCCGTCGATGCATTCCGGGCTACCCAGGCAGGCGCTAGCATCGGCAACCGAGGCGACCATGCGCAGCCCACATCGCACGCAAGTCCCCATTCCTGATGACTCAGTCTTAAGCACTGCCCGCGATTTCGATTCCACCAGCACGTGCCGGCACCTTCGGCACGCAGCTCCCCAAGTGCTCCTGCACACAGGTATTGCCATGACCACCGAAGCAAAGTGCCCGTTCAACCACGCCGTCGTCGGTACCGGAACCACCAATCGCGATTGGTGGCCCAAGCAGCTGCGCGTGGATCTGCTCAGCCAGCATTCGAGCAAATCCAACCCGCTGGGCCCGTCGTTCAACTATGCCGACGCGTTCAAGCGCCTGGACCTGCAGGCGCTCAAGCAGGACCTGCACGCGTTGATGACCGATTCGCAGGACTGGTGGCCGGCCGACTTCGGCCATTACGGCCCGCTGTTCGTGCGCATGGCCTGGCATAGCGCCGGCACGTATCGCATTGGCGACGGACGTGGCGGCGGCGGACGTGGGCAGCAGCGCTTCGCCCCGCTCAACAGCTGGCCGGACAACGTCAGCCTGGACAAGGCGCGCCGCCTGCTGTGGCCGATCAAGCAAAAGTACGGCCAGGCCATTTCCTGGGCCGATCTGATAATTCTCACCGGCAACATCGCGTTGGAATCGATGGGCTTGAAGACCTTCGGTTTTGCCGGCGGCCGCGAAGACACCTGGGAGCCGGATCAGGACCTGTACTGGGGCCGCGAAACCAAGTGGCTGGGTGGCGACGAACGCTATTCGCGCGGCTCGCCGGGCGTGGACGAAGCGCACGGGGTGCTGGTGAAGGACGACGACAGCCAGGTGCCGCATACCCGCGACCTGGAAAACCCGCTGGCCGCCGTGCAGATGGGCCTGATCTACGTCAATCCGGAAGGCCCGGACGGTAACCCCGACCCGATCGCCTCTGCGCGCGACATCCGCGACACCTTCGCGCGCATGGCCATGAACGACGAAGAGACCGTGGCGCTGATCGCTGGCGGCCACACCTTCGGCAAGACCCACGGCGCCGGCCCGGCCGACAACGTGGGCGCCGAACCCGAAGCCGGCGAGCTGGAAAGCCAGGGCTTCGGCTGGCATAACCGCTACGGTAGCGGCAAGGGCGCCGACACCATCACCAGCGGTCTGGAAGTCACCTGGACCACCACGCCTGCGCAATGGAGCAACGATTACTTCGACCATCTGTTCGGTTTCGAGTGGGAGCTGAGCAAAAGCCCGGCCGGCGCGCATCAGTGGGTGGCCAAGAACGCCGACGCCATCATTCCCGACGCGCACGACGCCTCCAGGAAGCATCGCCCGACGATGCTGACCACCGACCTGGCGCTGCGCTTCGACCCCGCGTACGAGGCCATCTCGCGGCGTTTCCAGCAGCATCCCGAACAATTCGCCGATGCCTTCGCTCGCGCCTGGTTCAAGCTCACCCACCGCGACATGGGCCCACGCGCACGCTACCTCGGCGCTGATGTGCCTGCTGAAGAGTTGGTGTGGCAGGACCCGGTGCCGGCGGTCGATCACGCACTGGTCGATGCGCAGGACGCCGCCGCGCTCAAGCAGACCGTCCTGGCCTCGGGCCTGAGCGTGGCGCACCTGGTATCCACTGCATGGGCGTCGGCCTCCACGTTCCGTGGCTCGGACAAACGTGGCGGCGCCAACGGTGCGCGTATCCGCCTGGCCCCGCAGAAGGAGTGGCAGGCCAATCAGCCCGAGCAACTGGCCAAGGTGCTCGCAACGCTGGAACGCATCCAGGCCGACTTCAACGCTACGCAATCGGGTGGCAAGAAGATCTCGCTGGCCGACCTGATCGTGCTGGCCGGCAACGCCGCAGTGGAACACGCAGCGCAAGCCGCTGGCCACCAGGTGACCGTGCCGTTCGCACCCGGCCGCACCGATGCGTCGCAGGAACAGACCGATGTGGAATCCTTCGCCGTGCTCGAACCGGTGGCCGATGGCTTCCGCAACTTCGCCAAGCGCCGCTACGCAGTGCCGGCCGAAGCGCTGTTGATCGACAAGGCCCAGCTGCTCACCCTCACCGCACCGGAGTTGACCGTGCTGGTCGGCGGCCTGCGCGTGCTGGGCGCCAATGTGGATGACTCCAAGAACGGCGTCTTCACCAGCCGCCCGGGTGTGTTGAGCAACGACTTCTTTGCCAACCTGCTCGACATGCGCACCGAGTGGAAGGCCACCTCGGAGGCGAAGGACGTGTTCGAAGGCCGCCACCGCAGCACCGGCGACCTTCGCTGGACCGGCACGCGCGTGGACCTGGTGTTCGGCTCCAACTCCATCCTGCGTGCGGTGGCCGAGGTCTACGCCAGCGCCGATGCGCAGGAGAAGTTCGTGCACGACTTCGTCGCCGCCTGGACCAAGGTGATGCAGCTGGATCGCTTCGATCTGACCTAAGCGTCCACACTCACACCCACCTGCCAACACGCAGGTGCGTGTGCCTGGTAACGCAAACGCCCCGAATCACCGGGGCGTTTGCGTTTGCGGGTCTATTGCATGGCAGCCTGTTGCGACAGTGCGCTACAACGCGTCGATATCGCCCAATGCCGTGATCAGGCGTCGCGCACGCTTGTCCGGTTTACCCTCGGGCGCCCGGTAGCCGGTGCGCTCGGCAGCGCGCTGCTGGCGCCATTGCGCGCGGGCCTCGCGCGAGCTGTCGCTTTCGATGTACAGCGCCTGCGCGACCGGCGCCGGGCCGCGCACATCGCTGAGCGCGGCAACGGTGATCTCGAAGATTTCGCCGCCGCGGTCGATACGCAGTTGTTCGCCGCTGCGCACCGCGCGCGACGGCTTGGGACGCTGTCCAGCCACGTCTACCTTGCCGGTTTCCACTGCGTTCTTGGCCAGGCTGCGCGTCTTGAAAAAGCGCGCTGCCCACAGCCAGACATCCAGCCTGACCGTCCTCGCCTGTTCCAACTCTAGATTCATTCGTCTCGCGGTCTCGTGTCGTGCGTTGGCTTGCGCAGCGCGCAGTGCATGCGTGCGTGCGCTGCGATCTTGCGCAAACGCCGGCTCGGTTGCCGGCGTCTTCGGCGACGATGGCGTGCGCCACACCCGATGTTTGGGCCACGGCTGCGAAACTCAAGCGGGCAGGACCAGGTGCGGCTTGGTCCGCACCGCAGGGCACGACCGCCGGCGAACCGCCGCCTCCGCTAGCTGTTCGTTGTATCCACGGTGCGCGGCATGTCCGGGTTCGGATGCGCCGCGATCAACGCATCGTCGGTAGCGTTGGCATGCAGTGCCGCAGGGCGGGCGGCATGCCGTTGCGCGAAGGCGGTAAACGCAGGACGCGGCTCCAGCACGCCGGTACGCGTGTAGAAACCCACCACCGCCGCCATGTACAGGTCGGCCGCGCTGAAGCACTCGCCGGCCAGGTGTTCGCGGCCCGCGACCGCCTGTTCCAGGGTCTGCAGAAGGTCCGCCTCGTGGCCGTAGCCGGCGCTGCGTGCCGGTGCCAGCACGCCGCTTTCCTTCGCGGTCAGCAGCGCCTCCACTGGGCCGGCCAGGAAAAACAGCCAGCGGTAATAATCGGCGCGCGCCGGCGATCCCGGCGGCGGCGCCAGGTGCCGCTCCGGCACCAGGTCCGCCAGGTAGGCACAGATCGCAGCGTTCTCGGTGACGACCGTGTCGCCATGGCGCAGCGCAGGCACCTTGCCCATCGGGTTGATCGCCAGATAGTCCGGCGCCTTCATCGTGATGCCGTAGTCGAGGATGACCGCCCGGTACGGCAGGCCGGTTTCCTCCAGCATCCAGCGGGCGACACGGCCGCGTGACAGCGGGTGGGTGTAGAGCACGATCTCGGTGGACATGGGCAGACTTCCTGGTGGACAGCCTTCAGTCTGGTCCTGCCCTGCTGACAGCTGCTGTCAGCAGTCGGCTCCGTAGCCGGTCGCCGCGCGCCAGCGCTTGATCAGTAGATGCCGGCGCGAGGGATAGCGTTCGCCGTCGTCGGCCAGGGCCAGCACCCGGTCGGCACGGAAGTGGCGGAAGTCGCCGCGCAGTTCGCACCACGTGGCGATCATGCCGTAGCCGCCGAGAAAGGCCATCGCGAACGGCCAGACCCGCCGTTGCGAGGCAGCGCCTTCGGCATCGGCGTAGTCCATCCGCAGCACGTGTTCGAGCCGGATGCCGCGACGCAGGATCGGCAGCCACGGTGCGGCCGGTTGCGCGGCATCGGCCGCGGGTACCAGCAGCCCGCTGGTCTCGATCGATGCGCGCAGGGTACCGGGCAGCGTGGCGGTGATGCGCGCCACCGCGCGCTGCGCCGCCTGCGCCAGTTCCGGATCGGCCTGGCGCCCCACCCAGCGCGCGCCCAGGGTCAAGGCCTCCAGTTCGTCCTCGGTGAAATTCAGTGCCGGCAGCAGGAAGCCTGGACGCAACACGTAGCCGACGCCGGGATCGCCGAGAATATCGGCGCCCTGCGCGCGCAAGGTGGCGATATCGCGGTACAGCGTGCGCAGGCTGACGCCCAGCGCTGCGGCGAGCTGGGCACCGGCCACGGGCCGACGTCGTCCGCGCAGGGCGTCGAGCAGATGCAGTAAACGGGTCGCACGGATCACCATCGCGACAGCATAGTGGGCTTTGCGTCCTTGCTGCTTTGGGCCACGCAGCGATCCTGCATTCGGGTCTCAGACGAATGGCCGCATCCATAGGAATCCAACCGCGATGCAGTGATCGGCCGGCGCATCAGCAGGCCAGCTGTCGAATACGTCCGACCATGGCTGCAGCCCAGCCGATACACGCTTCCCCATCCTCGCCAGGCCCACCTGCCGCGTTGCGATGCAGGCACAAACCCTAGGCAGCTTCGCATGCCGCTGCCAGGCAAGGCAAGGCGCGCAGCGTGCTCCACGATCGGCGCGCCCCACGCCACATAGCCGCAAGTGCGCTGCATCCGGGCTCACCCGGGCAATGCTAGTGTGCGCACCTTCTGCGCGACGATACGACTGCGATGCCCAAATCCGCTGTCCTGACCGAAGGCCCGATCGGCAAGAACCTGCTGTTGTTCGCACTGCCGATCATGGCCGGCAACATCGCCCAGTCGCTCAATGGATCGATCAACGCGATCTGGATCGGCCGCTATCTCGGCGAAGAAGCGCTGACCGCGGCGGCCAATGCCAACAGCATCATGTTCTTCCTGATCGGCTCGGTGTTCGGCATCGGCATGGCCTCGACCATCCTGATCGGCCAGGCGATGGGGGCGCGCGATATCGCCCAGGCGCGCAAGGTGATGGGCACCAGCGCGAGCTTCTTCGGCGGGCTGTCGGCCGTGATCGCCGTGCTGGGCTGGTACCTGGCGCCGCATTTGCTGACCGCCATGGGCACGCCCGCCGCCTCGCAAGCGCTGGCCGAAGACTATCTGCGGGTGATCTTCCTGGCGATGCCCACGCTGTATCTGTTCGCCTTCCTGTCGGCTGCATTGCGCGGCACCGGCGATGCGCGCACGCCGTTCCGTTTCTTATTGCTGTCGGTGCTGCTGGATATCGTGTTCAACCCGCTGCTGTTGTTCGGCATCGGCCCGTTTCCGGCGTTGGGCATTGCCGGTGCGGCCTGGGCCACGTTGATCGCGCAGGTCGTCGCACTGGCCGGATTGCTGGTGTATTTGCGTAAAAAACGCCATGTCTTGTGGCTGGGCCGAAACGACTTGCGGCTGTTTCGCATCGACCCAGCCATCCTGCGCGCGTTGATCGTCAAAGGCGTGCCGATGGGCCTGCAGATGGTGATGATCTCGCTGTCGATGATCGCCATGTTGTCGCTGGTCAATGGCTTCGGCACCGAAACCGCTGCAGCGTTCGGCGCAGGATTGCAGCTATGGAACTATGTGCAGATGCCGGCCATGGCGGTGGGCGCCGCTTGTTCGTCGATGGCCGCGCAGAATGTGGGCGCCGGCCTGTGGTCGCGCGTGGATGCGGTGGCGCGTACCGGCATCGCCGCCAATTTCCTGATGACGGGCCTGCTGATCGTGCTGCTGATCGTGTTCGATCGCTGGACCCTGGCCCTGTTTCTGCCCGAAGGCAGCGCCACGCTGGAGGTTGCGCGACACCTCAACCACATCGCGATCTGGTCGTTCCTGCTATTCGGTGTCAGCTTCGTGGTTTCGGGTGTGGTCCGCGCCACCGGTGCGGTGATTCCGCCGTTGTTGATCCTGGCCTTTTCGTTGTGGGGCGTACGTGTGCCGTTGGCCAACGTGCTGCTGCCGCATCTGGGCGCCGATGCGGTGTGGTGGAGCTTTCCGATCAGTTCGGCCTGTTCGATGCTGCTGTCGCTGGCGTATTACCGCTGGGGCGGCTGGCGCAAGGCGCGCATGCTGACCACACCCACGCATCCGGCGGAACTTGCGGCTGCAGCGGAAGTGCCGGCGCATCCGGCCTCGCCGGTCGCCGACCCAGCCCCGCTCACCGACGCGCCAGGCGGGCCGCGGGCACCGCAGCGTTAGTTGCGTTTGCGGCAGGCGTATCGCCGGGTCCGCAGCCATTCCGGGCGCGTGCGCCTGGAACCGTCATTGGGCCATGGGTACTAACCTCTGCACGCCGACCACTCCCGATCGAGCGCGCGTGGTTGCTGCAGGCATTCCCGCAAGGCGCGGCGTGCATCATGCGTGGATGCCGCAACCAAACATGCCTTCCCACAAACGCAAACAGCCGCCCGAAGGCGGCTGTTTGGCAGTGGCGGGACCGGCCCGCCAATATGGCTTACTCAGCCTTGGCAGCAGCCTGGCGAGCGGCCTTGGCCTGCGCAGCGGCGGCCAGATCTTCCTTGATGCGGGCAGCCTTGCCTTCCAGACCACGCAGGTAGTACAGCTTACCGGCGCGCACCTTGCCGCGACGCTTCACTTCGACCGAGTCGATGATGGCGCTGTGGGTCTGGAACACGCGCTCAACGCCGAAGCCGTGCGAAATCTTGCGCACGGTGAAGGAAGAGTTCAGGCCGGCATTCTTGGTACCGATCACCACGCCCTCATAGGCCTGCACGCGCTCGCGGTTGCCTTCCTTCACCTTGACGTTCACCACAACGGTGTCGCCCTGGTTGAATTCCGGCAGCTTGCGCTGGATCTGGGCGGCTTCGAAGTCAGCCAGGATGGTCTTGTTGAGTTTGCTCATGGTGGGCACCGCGTGTCTGGTGATATTGGACCGGCAGTCGCCGCACGGCGATTGCTCGAGGTTCGTAGGAGGGCCAGACGCAAGGCTGGCCAGCAAGCCGCATATTGTACCTCAATCAATCTTGCAAGAGCTAGGGGTAAGCCCTTATTTCTCGTCACCCGGGGCGAGTTCGCGGCGAAACTCGTCCAGCAGACGGCGATCGTTCTTCTCCAGCCCCGCCTCGTCGAGCAGGTCCGGGCGGCGCAACCAGGTCCGTCCCAGCGACTGCTTCCGGCGCCAGCGCGCAATCGCCGCATGGTTGCCTGATCGCAGCACATCCGGCACATCGCCCCATGCATGGGTTGCCGGATGGCTGTAATGCGGGCAATCGAGCAGGCCTTGCGGGCCTTCAAAACTGTCCTGGGCGGCAGATTCGGCGTCGTTCAATACACCGTCCTGCAACCGCGCCACCACGTCCACGACAACCGCTGCACCCAATTCACCGCCGGACAATACGTAGTCGCCGATGGAGATTTCCATATCCACCGCCTGCGCCAGAAAGCGCTCGTCCACGCCTTCATAGCGGCCACACACCAGCACCATGCGCGGCAACTGCGCCAACTCGCGTGCAAGCACCTGCGTGAGCGGCCGCCCTTGCGGGCTGAGATAGATCACCGGCGCTGGCCGCGCGTCTGCCGCTTGCACCGCATCCAGGCAGGCCCGCAGCGGCTCGATCAGCATCACCATGCCGGGCCCGCCACCGAACGGACGGTCGTCCACGCGGCGATAGTTGCCCTGCGCATGCTCGCGCGGGTTCCAGCCCTGCAATTCCAGCAAGCCGCGCTCCTGCGCCCGCCCGACCACGCCGAACGCCGCGCATTGCGCGATGAACTCGGGGAACAGGCTGATGACGTCGATGCGCACTGGAGAATCGGAGCCGGGTTGGGGAATGGAGAGAGCAAGAGCAGCGCCGAAGCACCACTTTGATCAAAAATCCGGATCCCAGTCCACCACGATCAGGTTGGCCTCGAAATCCACCGACTTGACGAAATCCGGAAACACAAACGGAATCATCCGTTCGCGATCGCCACGCACCATCACCACGTCGTTGGAGCCGGTGGAGAACAGGTGCGACACCGTGCCCAGCTTGACGCCTTCGACGGTTTCCACCTGCAATTCTTCCAGATCCACCCAGTAATATTCGTCGGGCTTGGGCGGCGGCAACGCACTGCGCGCGACGTAGATTTCAGTCCCGTGCATGGCTTCGACCGTGTCTCGGTCGGTGACGCCGGGGAACACCGCAATCAGATTCTTGCCCTGATCGCGCCCGCGCACGCCGCTGACCACCGACTCCTGTCCGGACGGCGTGCGCACGATCCACGGCTGATACCGGAAGATGGCGGTCCGTGGCTCGGTCCAGGATTCGAGCTTCAGCTCACCCTTGACACCAAAAGCGCCGACAATCCTGCCTAACAGGATGCGGCGCTCGGTCTGCTTCATCTGCGTCGACTCTGGGCCAGGTAGCGATACCCGGCCCTCAAGATCAGGCCGCAGCGGCCTGAGACTTGGCTTCGCGATACAGGTTACGCACCTTGTCGGTCAGCTGCGCGCCGTTGCCGACCCAATGGTCGACGCGTGCGACGTCCAGCACGATGCGCGGTTCTGCGCCCTGGGCAACCGGGTTGTAGTAACCCAGACGCTCGATGTTGCGGCCGTCGCGCGCGCTGCGCACGTCGGTCACGATGATGTGGTAGAACGGACGCTTCTTGGCGCCGCCGCGGGTCAGTCGGATCTTGACCATGGTGTTGTTTTCCTGAGTTGCCCAGTCGCCAGAGTGGCGCGGTAAGCCGGCGATTATAACGGGCTCCGGCAGCGAAGCCAAGTCGCCCCTGAAACGCTCAGATCGCTTGCCAGGCTTGGGTTTGCAGCGCCCGTTCCAGAATCGCCAGCTGGGCGGCGGCGTCCGGCCACTGCACAGACCCGACCGCCGCCAACGCTTGTTGCCCGCGCGCATTGCAGCTGAAGCCGCCATCGAATGCCTGGAGCTCGCCCAGCGTGACCGGGCGCGCGTCCTGCTCGATGCCAAGCGTTTGCAGCCCGGCCTGCAACAGACGCTGCCGGGTGCCGGGCAGGGCAGGCCCCTGCGGCCACACGACCCTGCCCTGCTGCCACAGGCCCAGATTCCAGAACGCACCCTCCACGAGCCGGTCTTGCGAATCGATCAGCAGCGCATCGTCGAACCCGGCAAGCATTGCCTGACGGCGCAGCTGCAGCAGCGCGAAGGTGCCGACGTGCTTGCACAGCGGCTGCTCGCGCACGTAATTGGCCGGCTGCACGCGCACAGCGATCGCTGGCATCTGCGCGGCGGGCGAGAGCGAGGTCAACACATCCAGTGCGACAGCGCGCGATGGATCGCGCAGGTCGAACTCCTGCGAAAACACCGTAATGCGCACGCTCGCATCGGTGCTGCCGGCAGCCGACAACGCAACGCGCAACTGCGCGCGAATGGCGTCGGGATCGGCAGCAGCACCAAACAGGGCTGCGCTGTCGTGCTGCAGACGTTGCAGATGCAGGTCCAGACCAAGTGCAGCGTTATCGCGCACCTGCAACGTGGTGAAGTGACCGTAATTGTTCAACGCCGCGGCACCGAGCTGCTGCGCGGTAGCGGCGATGCCATTGCAGAAGATCAACGGCACAACAACGCCTGCGCCTGTTCCCACCACTGCGTCACGACCTGCGCAGCCGGTTGTGCGGGCGCCATCCAGGCGGATTGGCCGGCCCAGGCCTGCATCGCATCCAGGCGGTTGTCGCGCGCAGCGGCCTGGCGCATCGGTGCGGTGAGCCCGCGCTGCACCGGGTATGGCGCGGGTGGCGGTGCGTCTGCAGCGTTTGCTGCACGGACATACGGCGTGGTCAGCGCGCGCCCCAACCGGCCCGAGAACGCACGGGTTGGCTGGGCGTGCTCCGGCTCTGCCTGAGATAACGCATCGGCCCAGGCGCTCGGCAATGCAGCTTCGGGCGCGCGTAGCAAGCCGGTGCCGATCTGCACGGCGCTTGCGCCCAAGGTCAGCGCTGCCGCAATGCCGCGCGCATCGGCGATGCCGCCGGCCGCGATGACCGGGATATCGAGACGATCGACCAGACGCGGCAACAACGCCAATAGCCCGGTCATCTGCTGCGCGGCGCGACCGGCCTCGAACGCACCGCGATGGCCACCGGCTTCGGCCCCTTGCGCAACCACTGCATCGGCGCCTGCTGCCTGCGCCGCAAGCGCTTCGTCCAATGTGGTGGCGCAGGCGAACCAGGCGATCCCGGCATTCGTCAGACGTGCCACCTGATCGGGCCGGAACACGCCCATGATCGATGAAGCGACTGCTGGCCGCGCGGCGAGCAAGGCATCCAATTGCGCGTCGAAATCGGCAGGTGTCGCATCGCCCGCCGTCTCCGGCACCGGTGGCCCCCACTGCGCAAGAAACGCGCGCAGGCGCGCTTCGGTGGCCGCATCGCGCGCAGGTGCCGGGTCGGGAATCCACAGATTGATCTGCGCAGGCCCTGCGCTGGCTTCACGGAATGCCGCCATCCACGCCACGATGTCGTGCGGCTGCGATAACACGGCCCCCATCGCGCCCATGCCACCGGCGTTGGCAACCGCCGCCGACAACGGCACCGGGCAGGCGCCGGCCATGGGACTGAGCAGGATCGGCAAGCGCAGCCCAAAGCGCTGCTGGAAGGCATCGACGTTGGAAAATCTGGTCATCAATCACTTCGCACACCATGAGATGGCGCATGGTAACCGCGATGGGCAGACGCTGATGCCGGCACAGACACGGGCACCTGCCGCGCCGGTCTGGCGGCTGCGCCGCAGATGGTCGCTGCGCCTGATGCGCCGGCATCGGCATGCGTTGCCGTTACCACTCTTCGACCCAGACGTTCTCCAACGCGAAGCACGCCGGCGCTGCGACGCTGTAGACAAGCGCCTCACAAGCGCTAAATCGATAAACGCCGAAGCCGCTTGGGTGCGACGTGCCGGTGGCCCGAATAGCCGCAATTGCAGGCCCTCATCGCCATCGGCAGGACAGGTACGCTGCGTGCAACCAGCCGGCATTGCGCTCGCCACGCATGGTCCAGCTCCGGTCCACGGAACAGCTTGAGCAGACGTCCCTCGCCTCGCATGCGATCGGCGCATTGACCGGGCAGTGGCAACGGATGATGGAGCTGTTGCGTCGAGCTGTGCCAGACGAGCGATCGCCTGCGCGGCACCGCTGGCGTCGCCCGCGTCTTCAGCAGTGAACAGTGCCGTCTATACGTCTGCACGCGCCACGCAAACGGGCGGTGATACATGCGACAACCCGCAGGTTGCACCGCCAGAGGACGAGACCTGACGTAACGGCCGCCTACGCTGATGTGGCCTGCCACGCAAGCACAAGGCCAGCGCACGATGCACGCACTGAGGGCCTGCGAATGGCTTCGCGGCGCGGCGTGCGCAGGTTGCTCAGCGGAACGGCATGCCGCCGCGGCCGCCCATGGCGCCCATCATGCCCTTCATGTTGCGCATCAGGCCCTTCATGCCGCCGCCGGCCAGCTTGCCCATCATCTTTTCCATCTGCTGGTACTGCTTCATCAGCTTGTTGACGTCGGCCGGCTGCATGCCCGAACCGCGTGCGATGCGGGCACGGCGCGAGCCGTTGAGCAGCGCCGGGTTGCGCCGCTCTTTCTTGGTCATCGAATTGATGATGGCGATCATGCGCGGCACTTCCTTGCCGGTGACCTGCTGCTTGACGTTGTCCGGGATCTGGCCCATGCCTGGCAGCTTGTCCATCAGCCCATGGATACCGCCCATGTTCTGCATCTGCTCGAGCTGTTCCTTCATGTCGTTGAGGTCGAACTTCTTGCCCTTGGCGACCTTGGCCGCAAGCTTGGCGGCCTTTTCCTGGTCGACGCTGTGCTCGACCTGCTCCACCAGCGACAGCACGTCGCCCATGTCCAGGATGCGGCTGGCGACGCGGTCGGGATGGAACACATCCAGGCCGTCGGTCTTTTCGCCGGTACCGACGAACTTGATCGGCTTGCCGGTGATGTAGCGCACGCTCAGTGCGGCACCGCCGCGGGCGTCGCCGTCGGTCTTGGTCAGCACCACGCCGGTCAGCGGCAGCGCCTCGCCGAAGGCCTTGGCGGTGTTGGCCGCGTCCTGGCCGGTCATGGCATCGACCACGAACAGGGTTTCGGTGGGGTTGACCGCGGCGTGCAGCGTCTTGATCTCGTCCATCATCGCCGCATCGATCGCCAGGCGACCGGCGGTATCGACCAGCAGCACGTCGACGAAGGACTTGCGCGCATCGCTGATGGCGGCACGCACGATGTCGACCGGCTTCTGCGACGCATCGGAGGCGAAGAACAGCACCCCGACCTGTTCGGCCAGGGTCTTGAGCTGCTCGATCGCGGCCGGGCGATAGATGTCGGCCGAGACCACCATGACCTTTTTCTTGCGCTTTTCTTTCAGGTGCTTGGCGAGCTTGCCGACCGTGGTGGTCTTGCCTGCACCCTGCAGGCCCGCCATCAGGACGATGGCCGGCGCCGGCACGTTGAGGTTGAGGTCGGTTGCGGCCGCGCCCATGACGGCGGTGAGCTCGTCGCGTACCACCTTGATCAGCGCCTGGCCCGGGGTCAGCGACTTGAGCACTTCCTGACCGACTGCGCGCACCTTGATGCGCTCGATCAGCGCCTGCACCACCGGCAGCGCGACGTCGGCCTCGAGCAGGGCGATGCGCACTTCGCGGGTGGCTTCGCGGATGTTCTCCTCGGTCAGGCGGCCGCGGCCGCGCAGGCGCTCCATGGTGCCGGAGAGACGTTGGGTAAGAGACTCGAACATGCGCAAAGGACCGCGGAGGGGAAACGGGTGCCGATTATAGCGGCACCGGCTGGCGGCCTGCCCCGGCGCCCGGCCGGCCCACCCCGGCAACGTAGCCCGTGGAAATTCTTCGAACGCGCTGCGACGCGGGCAATCCCCCTGGACCACCACCGCAACTAGCAAAAAACGGCAGCAAGGCCAGCAACAGGCGCTCTACTGCGGTGCCCCCCCCGCTTCATCAGGCGCGCCCCCGCTGCGAGGTCCCGCCCACCTGCCTGCCAGCAAACACCCAAGCGACTCGCAGCCCAGGCTTCTCCGATTCCCGATTTCCGACTCCCCAATCCCCAATCCCCGTCCCACCATGCGAAACTTCCACGATGACAATCGTTCTCATCGCGTTCGCCCTGTATCTGCTGGCCACGGCGCTGCTCACCCGGGCGGTGTTGCGCGATGGCAACCAGTCGCCTGCGCGCTGGCTGGCGCCCGCATTGGCTGCAGTGGCGTTGCACGCCGGTTACCACGTGCTGGTGGCCGTGCGCACCGCGGGCGGGCCGGACATGCACTTCTTCGCGGCACTGTCGTTATGCGGGCTGGGCATGGCTGCGCTGACGGCGGTGTTCGGTGGCCGCGGACGGATGGCGGCAGTGGGTGTGGTGGTGTTCCCGCTTTCGGCGATCCTGTTGGCCAGCTACCACGCCTACGGCCACGAGCCCAGCGCGGATCTGGGCTGGCGACTCGAATTGCACGCGTGGCTGGCCTTGCTGGCCTACGCCACGCTGGGCATCGCAGCGCTGCTGGCAATCATGCTGTGGCTGCAGGAACGCGCGCTGCGGCGGCGCGATTTCCATAGCTGGCTGCGCGCACTGCCACCGCTGACCGAGCTGGAAACGCTGCTGTTCCGCACGATCACGGTGGGCTTTGTGCTGTTGAGCCTGACCCTGCTGACCGGCCTGTTGTTCGTGCAGGACTTCCTGGCGCAGCGGCTGTTGCAAAAGACCGTGCTCAGCATCCTGTCGTGGATCGTGTTCGGTGCGCTGCTGATCGGCCGCTGGCGCAATGGCTGGCGCGGCACCAAGGCGGTGCACTGGACGCTGACCGCGATGGCGCTGCTGGTGCTGTCGTTCTTCGGCAGCAAGTTCGTCATCGAGCTGGTGCTGGGGCCGCGTTGAGCGCATTGGGCGCACGCGTGCGCTGGCCCCGCGCGCATCGATCGATCTTGTGCGGCCTGCGACGGGCATAGAGCCGCACCAGGTCACTGGCAACCCAGGCCTACGGCAACTGAAGGTCTGGCAACTTCAGAACTGACACTGCGACCAGCGGCACTGGGTCGCGCCCGCACGACGCAGCCCAGCTAACCCCTCAGCGCTGAAATCCCTCACGCATCCAGCGCGGCGGGCACGACGTCCCAGGGCTGGCCCGGCCCCGCGTTGGCAAAGCGATAGCTGATACGGCGGCGATAGGTCTCGCCCGGCCGCAGGATGGTCGAAGGAAAGCTGGGGTGATTGGGGGCGTCCGGATAATCCTGCGGCTCCAGGCATATGCCACGGCCCAGCCCGGGATGGTGGGCATCCAGATGTTGGCCTTCGTACACCTGCACCGCCGGGGCATCGCTGCTGATGCGCAGCGCCACGCCACTGTGCGGGGAGTACAGCTCGGCAACGCAGTCCGCGTCGGCGGCCAGCACCAGACACTGGTCATAGCCCTTGCCGAGGACGATCTGGGGATGCGCCGTGTCGGTATTGTCGGCCAGCGCGGCAGGCTGGCGGAAATCGAATGGCGTACCGGTCACCGATGCGATCTCGCCCGTGGGGATCGACTCGGCATCCACCGGCAGGTAGCGATCGGCCGGCACGCGCAGCACCTGCGCTGCGGCCCGCAGCTGCGGGTCGCCGGACAGATTGAAATACGGGTGATGGGTAAGATTCAACGCAGTCGCGGCATCGCAGCGCGCTTCGAAGTCCAGCTGCAGGCTCAGCCCGTGAAGCTGCAGGCGCGCACGCACGTGCAGATTGCCGGGGTAGCCCTCTTCGCCATCGGGTGAGTCGTAGCCCAGCAGCACCTGGTCCGGCGCCTGCTCCAGCACGCTCCACACCCGTCGCCCGAAGCCGCGCAGCCCGCCGTGCAACTGGTTACGCCCTTCATTGGCGGCCAGCACGTGGGTGACGCCCTCCAGGGTGTAACGCGCACCGGCGATGCGGTTGCCGAAGCGGCCCACCAGAATGTTGAGGCTGTCGCCGTCGGCAGCATAGGCGGGTAGATCCGGCAGGTTCAGCACCAGCGGCACCACACCCTGTGCGGTGATCAACTGCAGCGTATGCAGGATGCCGCCATAGGTGAGCACTTCCGCTTCCAGACCAGCCTCGCTGCGTAGCGTGAGCGCGTGGATCTCGAAACCGTCTGGCAACTGCCCGAACACTCGCTGCATGGATGGTCCTGCCGATGAGATGGCCCGCGAGCATAGCCGCATGCGGTGGCTGCCGACCATGCTGCTGCGCACATCCTGGCAGGCGAGGCGATTGCGGCGGCGAAGCGACTGCCGCGCCCGCCTGCAACGGCCGCGCTGCAGCAATACAAAGGGCGGCCACCGGCACTACGCTAGCAGCGCGTTTCCCATCGCAGCAGCACCCACCCGACCATCGACCAGCACAGGAGCACCGACCCGATGCAGTGGATTTCCCCCGCGTTGCAGGCATCGCGCAGGCAGCTGTTGAACGCCGTTTTCGTCGCCGCCTCGATTGCCAGCGTGCCGGCCAGCTTCGCTGCCGAGGTCAAGGTCAACGGCACGTTGCGCGTGGACCAGCCCGGCGCGCAGGTGTCGCGGCAGCTGTTCGGCCAATTCGCCGAGCATCTGGGTACCGGCATCTATGGTGGCGTGTGGGTGGGCGAGGAGTCGCCGATTCCCAACACGCGCGGCTATCGCAACGACGTGGTCGCCGCACTGAAAGCCATTGCCGTCCCCAACATCCGCTGGCCCGGAGGTTGCTTCGCCGACGAGTATCACTGGCGCGATGGCGTCGGCACGCCGGCCAAGCGCCCGATCCGGGTCAACACGCACTGGGGCGGTGTGGAAGAGTCCAACCGTTTCGGCACACACGAGTTCATGGACTTTACCGAACTGCTCGGCACCCAGGCCTATATCGCCGGGAACGTGGGCGATGCTGCGCCGGAGGAGATCGCGCAGTGGGCCGAATACATGACCGCGCCGACACGCTCGAGCCTGGCCAACGAGCGCCGCGCCAATGGCCGCGATGCGCCCTGGCAGGTCCCCTACTTCGGTGTGGGCAACGAGTTATGGGGCTGCGGCGGCAATATGCGCGTGGAGTACGCAGCCGATGTGTTTCGCCGCTACCAGACCTTCGTCAAGTCGCCGGCCAACCAGAAGATTCTCAAGATCGCGCCTGGCCCAAGCGACGACGACTATCACTGGACCGAAGTGATGATGCGCGAGGCCACCAAGTTCATGGATGGGCTGAGCATGCACTACTACACTATTCCCGGTGGCTGGCCGCCGCGCGCGTCTTCGACCACGTTCGACGAAGCCGCGTGGATCCAGACCTTGTCGCGCACCCTGGTGATGGACGAGCTGATCACCAAGCACAGCGCGATCATGGACAAGTACGACCCAGCCAAGAAAGTGGCTCTGGTCGTGGACGAATGGGGCACCTGGTATGCGCCATTGCCAGGCACCAATCCCGGTTTCCTGCAGCAGCAAAACAGCCTGCGCGACGCGCTGGTGGCGTCTCTCAACTTCGACATCTTCAGCCAGCATGCCGAGCGCGTGCGCATGGCCAACATCGCGCAGATGGTCAATGTGCTGCAGGCGATGATCCTTACCGATGGCGACAAGATGGTGCTGACGCCGACCTACCACGTGTTCGCGCTTTACAAGCCCTACCAGGACGCCACCCACCTGCCGCTGCAATTGCAGACACCGCAATACCGTCATGGCGACACGCAGGTGCCGGCAGTACACGGCTCGGCGGTCAAGGCAAAAGATGGCGATGTGTATGTCGCACTGACCAATCTGGACGCGACCGCGTCGGCGACTGTGAGCGTGCAGGTGGAAGGGTTGCCGCTGCGTGCGGTGGAGGGACAGATCCTGACCGCACCGGCGATCGCCACGTACAACACCTATGCGCAGCCACAGGCCGTTGCGCCAGTGACATTCAAGGGCGCACGTGTCCAGGGCAAGACAGTGAAGGTGGCGCTGCCGGCGCATTCGATCGTGATGCTCAAGCTGCAATGAGCGATCGGATGCAATGCACAGGGCCTACGTGCCGGGCACAGCCAGCCGTGTGGGCACCGTGTTGCCTCGTTCGGACGCGCCTTGCAAGGGGGGCGCGATCGTTGCATTTCTCATGTGCCTGGCGGTCACGTCGCCATGCCGGCGCGACCACAGGTTCAAGGCGCGTACCGGATGCGTATCGCATTGCACGGCGATGCGCCATTTCTAAAGGCAGATGTTGTTGAGGCTCGGGTTTCGGAGTTGAAAGCACTGGACTGCAATCACTCGCCAAGACGTGTGCCGGCGCATCAAAAGCATGCGGCATCTATCGTGCACAGACACGTCGATGCGCACTGGGCACGCGCACCACAGGCCACAACGGCCTTGCAACCGCTTGCAAGCGAGTTCGGCTGAGGCGGCCGCGGCGTCGCTTGTCCGGACATGCAATCGGCATTGGGGAAGGCACACCTCCTCGATGCGCCGCGCCACTGGCTGCTGCCGCGCAACATGGCGCCGACAGGGTTTGCGACCGGCATCATGCCAATGATTGATTATTCCGGAATGAACACCACGAATCTGAAGCACGCACGGCATTTTCTTTGACACCCAGGCAGCCGCTGCTCAGCGTCGCCCCTCCACGGATTTGATTCGGTACCAGGAGAGGCTCGCAATGAACACACTACGCGCTGTGACTGTGCAGTTCGCGGTTCTGCTTGGCGTCGCGCTTACAACGAGCGCGAGTGCGCAGACGCTGGTATGGGAAGACAACTTCAACGGGCCTGCCGTCGACGGTACCAAATGGACCTACGACGTCGGCAACGGATGCCAGATCGGCTTGTGCGGCTGGGGCAACGGCGAGATGCAGTACTACACCAGCCGCACCGAGAATGCGCGGATCGAAAACGGCAGGTTGGTGATCGAAGCACGCCGCGAAGCCTTCGGCGGCATGCCGTTCACTTCAGCACGGCTCAAGACCGAAGGCCGCATGCACTTCACGTACGGCACGCTGGAGGCACGCATCAAAACGCCGGTGGTGGGCAACGGTTTGTGGCCGGCGTACTGGATGCTCGGCACCATCGGCGTGTGGCCGGGCCGCGGCGAAATCGACCTCATGGAGGCCGGCATGGCCGCCGCGATCGCCAATGGCACCGCGAACCGCCGCATCGGCGCGGCGGTGCACTGGGACTACAACGGGTCGCAGGCCGATTACGACACCAGCTACACCAGTCCGGTGAATCTGCATGACGATTTTCATGTGTACCGATTGACCTGGGACCCGCAATTCATTCGCGTCTCGATCGACGGGCAGCAATACTTCGAATTTGCGATTTCCAACATCGAAGGCGCTTCCTTGCATGAATTCCATCAGCAGCAGTATCTGTTGCTCAACCTGGCGGTGGGCGGCACCTTCACTGGCGTGACCTCGCCTGCTGCGGTGACGGCCCCGCTTCCTGGCAAGATGGAGGTCGATTACATCCGCCTGTATCAGAACCCAGGGTCGCAGTTGTACGTCGGCACGCAACATGCCGTGCCCGCGGGCCGGTTCGGGGTGTTTACCGAACAGGCCGACACCAGTGCACGGCTGACCTTCGGCCAGGATGCCGAGTTGTATCTGTGGAACAATCTCACCCCGATTGCGCAGGCGCCATTCGAAGGCGGCGGTGTCATGGCCTACCGCGCCAACGCCGGCGCATGGTTTGGATTGGGCATCCAGAGCGACTACCGCAATCTCGCTGCGTATGCTGGCGGTGCAGTGAAACTGCACGTCAAGACCACCACGCCGTCGACATTCAAGATCGGTATCAACACCAGCTTCGGCGATAGCTGGGTGGATTTTGCCGCTGGCGGCAACCAGTACGGACTGGTGCGCGATGGCGCCTGGCACGAGGTGAGCATCCCGTTCAGTGCCTTCTACGATCTGGATCTGCAGGCGGTCAAACAGCCCTTCATGCTGGTGGCCGATCCACCGGCTGCACCGGTGGAGATCACCATCGACAAGGTGTACTACCAGAGCCGTTGAGGCCGCGCGCCCAGCCAACGTCTACGCGTTGGCTGGGGTGCTCTTGAGCATGTCGATGAGCTGACGCAGGCGGTACGGTTTGGGCAGGAAATCGACCTGAGCCGGCAACGGCGGCAACTGCGCCTTGGCAAACCCCGAGGCCAGAATCACGCGCGCCTGCGGCAGCAGTTGCGCCACCTGCTCGCTCAGTTCGATGCCCGACATGCCGTTGGGCATGCGGATATCGCTGAACACCACGTCGTACGGGCCGCTGTCGCGCACCATGCGCAGCGCGCTGTGACCATCATCGGCGGTGTCGACGCTGATGCCGGCATCACGCAGCGCTTCGCCGATCAATTCGCGCAGTTCTTCTTGGTCTTCCACCATCAGCAGGCGAAGGGATTCAGTCATGCTCGGCCTCCTCGACGGCCGGGAGAAACACGGTGACGGTAGTGCCGCGTCCAGGTGCGGTCTCAAGCTCGACGAAGCCACCGGACTGGGATGCGAAACCATAGACCTGGCTCAAGCCCAGGCCGGAACCCTTGCCGACATCCTTGGTGGTAAAAAATGGCTCGCTGGCGCGTTGTGCAACGTGCGCGGACATGCACGGACCATCGTCGCGTACGGCAAGGGCGACGTACAGGCGACGGACGCCTTGTGGGCTTGACGGTTCGGATCGTTGCGCAGCAGAAGTGAGCAACGCGATGCTGCCGCCAGAAGGCATCGCATCGCAACTATTGAAGACCAGATTGAGCAACGCCGCCTCCAGCTGACCAGGGTCGACGCGCACATGCGGCAGTGCGTCGGCAAACTGCAACGACAAGCTCACACCCGGCGGACAGGCACGCCGCAACAGTTCGAGCGAACGGTTCACGATGTCGTTGACCGGGTGGCGCTCAGGATTCAACTGTTGACCGCGCGCGAAAGCGAGCAGTTGCCGCGTCAGCAAGGTGCCGCGATCCACCGCAGTTTGCGCCACCTCGATCAACATGCGGGTGCGCGCGTCCTCGCCTGCGCGCAGCGCAATCAGATCCAGGCTGGTCACCATCACCGTGAGCAGGTTGTTGAAATCGTGGGCCATGCCCAGCGTCAACCGACCCAAGGCTTCGACCTTCTGCGATTGCAGCAACGCCTGCTGCGCCTGTTGCAGCAAATGCTGCGCCTCACGACGCTCGGTCAGATCGCGAGTGACTTTTGCAAACCCCACCAGCACGCCGAATTCCAGCACCGGCTCGATCACCACGCTGGCCCAGAACCGGCTGCCGTCCTTGCGCAAGCGCCAACCTTCGGCAGCGAAGCGCCCTTCCCGCTTGGCGATTTCCAGATTGCGGCTGGGTTCGTCGTGTTGCGCATCCTCGGGCAGGTAGAACCGCGAGAAATGCGTGCCCAGTACGTCGCTTGCGCTGTAGCCCTTGATGCGCTCGCCGCCGGGGTTCCAGCTGCGAATATACCCACCGACATCGAGCATGTAGATCGCATAATCGGACACGCTCTGCACCAACAGCTGACACTGCCGGCTGTCGTAAGAAAGCGGCCCCGCGCTGTCGACGGCCGTGTCCGCATCCATCGCGCGATGATTCCCCCAGAAAAGCGCGGGACCATATTGATAGCTGCGTGAAGGCTGCGTGCAAGCCAACCCGGCAGCAAAAAGCGTCAAATTCCCGGCGATTTGTGCGTGAAAGTTATCGGCTACCATGACCGCCCTTCCAGTTCGGTCCACGCACCTTATGCAAACCATCTCGACCACACGCGACCGCTGGATTTGGGTCATCGCGGGGGCCTTGATGGCTGGAACGCTGGGCATGGAACTGGTGACTCCGCTGGGGTATGCGGTGTGGCTGACCTACTTCGTGGCAGTGGGCGTGACCGTGTTTCAGAACCGCCCGCAGGTGCCGCTCATCGTGGGCGTGCTGTCGTGTGTCTTGCTTGCGATTGGTTTTCAGCTCGCGCCACCGAGCACGAATTCGAGTTTTTCCTCGGTCAATCGCAGCATTGGCGGCGTGTCGTTCCTGGCAATGGCGTTGGTGGTGATGCAGGCGATCCGCGCACGCCGGCAGGCCGAATTGGCACTGTGGCTGCAGCAGGCAGAAAACACGGTCGAGGCCAGTTTGCGCGGCGATCAGGCGCCGCAGGAGCTGGCCGACGCGGCGGTGCGCGCACTGTGCCAGACGCTGGATGCGCAGGTCGGTGCGCTCTATCGCATCGAGGGCGACCGTCTGCGACTCACGGGTGGTGCGGCATTGCCGCCCGATCTGCCGCAGACGCTGCCGACCTCTGCCGGCCAGCTCGGCGAGGTGCTGCAACGTGGCACAGTGCGTCGCATCCGCGGCATGGACGCCGGTCATCTGCAGATTGCCTCCGGGCTGGGCCAGAGCAGCTGCCAGGAGTTGCTGCTGGCGCCGATCACTGCCGACGACCGGGTGATCGGCATCATCGAGCTCGGGCGCGTGACCGACCCACGCACCGCCGGCTCGCGCGAAGAAGAACTGCTGGCACGCTGCGGCGAGAACATCGGCCTGGCACTGCGCACCGCATTGCTGCGCGCGCAACTGGTGGCCTTGCTGGAAGAAACCCAGCGACAGAGCGAGGAACTGCAGACCCAGCAGGAAGAGCTGCGCGTGGCCAACGAGGAACTCGAAGAACAGAGCCGTAGCCTGCAGCAGTCGCAAAGCGACCTGGAAGTGCAGCAGGCAGAACTAGAACAGACCAACGTGCAGCTGGAAGAGCGCACCCAGGCACTGGAAGCGCAGAAGCAGGCCTTGTTGATCGCGCAGAATCAGCTGGTGCGCAATAGCAACGAATTGTCCACTGCATCGCGCTACAAGTCGGAATTTCTGGCCAACATGTCGCACGAGTTGCGCACGCCGCTCAACAGCGCCTTGATCCTGGCCAAGCTGCTGGCCGACAACAAGGACGGCACGCTCAGCGCCGAGCAGGTGAAGTATGCGCAGGCGATCCTGTCGTCCAACAACGACCTGCTGGCGCTGATCAACGACATCCTGGACCTGTCCAAGATCGAAGCCGGGCACGTGGAGTTGGCCGACGAAACGGTCGTCACCGGTTCGGTGCTGCAACGCCTGCGCGAAACCTTCGAACCGCTGGCACGACAGAAGGGCCTGGCATTGGAGATCACGGCAGCTGCCGGTGCGCCGGCACAGTTGGTCGTCGACAACCAGCGCCTGCAGCAGATCCTCAAGAACCTGTTGGCCAACGCCATCAAGTTCACCGAACACGGCAAGGTCGGCTTGACGGTCCAGGCGCATGCGCCTGGCCGTGTGCGCTTCGCGGTGACCGATACCGGCATCGGCATCGCGCGCGAACAGAGCGAGGTGATCTTCGAAGCGTTCCGTCAGGCCGATGGCAGCACGCGCCGCCGCTATGGCGGTACCGGGTTGGGTTTGTCGATTTCGCGCGACCTGGCGCAACGCATGGGCGGCGGCATCAGTGTGGACAGCGAGCCGGGGCGCGGCAGCTGCTTTACGCTGGAATTGCCGACCGATGGCGCACCTGCGGAGGTGATCAGCCCTGCCGATGCAGCTGCAAACGCCGCCGCGGCCGCGGTCCCGGCGTCTGCAGCCCACGTGCAACAACGCAATGGCAGCACGCTGGGTGCGCAATCCGGCGCACCTGCCCTTGCGGCGGCCCACATGGTGCCAGTGCCGATCGCCTCGCCCAATGCTGCACCGATCCAGCGTGCCGACGACGATCGCGACCAACGCAGCCGCCCAGGCCGGCTGATCCTGGCGGTGGAAGACGACACCCGCTTTGCGCAAGCGCTGGTGGAACTTGCCCACGAACTGGATTTCGATTGCGTGGTGGCCCCCAACGCAGAAGAAGCCCTGCGCCTGGCCGCTGAGCTGCGCCCCAGCGGCATCCTGCTCGACATCGGCTTGCCGGATGCGTCCGGTCTGAGCGTGCTCGAACGCCTCAAGCGCGATCCGGCCACACGCCATGTGCCTGTCCACGTGGTGTCCGCGTTGGAACGCAGCCAGATTGCGCTGGAGCTTGGTGCGGTTGGCTACCTGATCAAGCCGGCCACACGCGAACTGCTGGCCGGTGCGATCCGCCAGCTGGAAGAAACCAACGCACGCGCAGTGCGTCGTTTGTTGATCGTCGAAGACGACAGCGCCTTGCGCGCGAACCTGCAATTGCTGCTGGCGCGCGACCAACTGGACATCGTGGCGGTCGGCAGCATTGCCGAGGCGATGGATCAGCTGGCAGGATCCACCTTCGATTGCATGGTCACCGATCTGGCCTTGCCCGACGGCAGCGGCTACGACCTGCTCGAACGCATGGCCGGCAACGACGCGGTCGCCTTCCCTCCCGTGATCGTCTACACCGGGCGCGCACTGACCCGCGACGAAGAGCAAGGCCTGCGCCGGTATTCCAAGAGCATCATCATCAAGGGCGTGCGCTCGCCGGAGCGCCTGCTCGATGAGGTGACGCTGTTCCTGCACAGCGTGGAAGCCTCGTTGCCCAGCGATCAGCAGCGCCTGCTGCGCGAAGCACGCCGCCGCGACGCGGTGCTGGACGGCGCCACCGTGTTGCTGGCCGAAGACGATGTGCGCAACATCTTTGCGCTGTCCAGCGTGCTCGAACCGCTGGGCGTCACGCTGCAGATCGCACGCAATGGCCGCGAGGCGCTGGAGCACCTGGCCAAGCACGAGGTGGACCTGGTCCTGATGGACATCATGATGCCGGAGATGGATGGCATCACCGCGATGCGGCAGATCCGAGCCAATCGTCAATGGCAGGATCTGCCCATCATCGCGCTGACCGCCAAGGCCATGGCCGACGACCGCGAACGTTGCCTGGAAGCCGGCGCCAACGACTACATCGCCAAGCCCATCGACGTGGACAAGCTGGTCTCGCTCTGCCGCGTATGGTGCTCGCGGCAATGAACCCGGTAGAGCTGTTCGACCTGGAACTGCGCGTGCTGCTGGAAGCGGTGTTCCAGCGCTACCACTACGACTTCCGCGACTATGCGGTGTCCTCGTTGCGACGGCGCATGCGCCACGCAATGGCGCGTTTCGACTGCGCGCGCGTGGCCGATCTACAGCACCGTCTGCTGCACGAGCCGGACACCTTCGCGCAGGCAATGCAGTTCTTCACCGTACAGGTCTCGGAAATGTTCCGTGACCCGGCATATTTCCGCGTCCTGCGCGAGCATGCGGTGCCGGTGTTGCGCACCTATCCCTCGATCAAGCTCTGGGTGGCAGGCTGCAGTACCGGCGAAGAAGTCTGGTCCCTGGCCATCCTGCTGCACGAAGAAGGCCTGTTGGAAAAGGCGGTGATCTACGCCACCGACATCAACCCCGAAGCGCTGAGCATGGCCGAAGCCGGCGCCTATGGCATCGATCGTATCGCGCAGTTCAGCCGTAACTATCTGGACGCCGGTGGCCGCACTTCGCTGTCGGACTACTACACCACCGCTTACGACGGTGCGGTGTTCGACCGGCGCCTGAAACGCAATATCGTTTTCGCCGACCACAGCCTGGCGACCGACACGGTGTTTTCCGAAGTCCACCTGGTGTCGTGCCGCAACGTGCTGATCTATTTCAACCGCAGCTTGCAGGATCGTGCGGTGGGGTTGTTCTACGACGCATTGGTGCATCGCGGCTTTCTCGGGTTGGGCAGCAAGGAGTCGCTGCAGTTCGGCGCGCACGCGCAGGCCTTCGAAGCCTGCGCGCGCGAGCAGCGGCTGTATCGGAAAGCCGCATGAGCTACGCGTCTGCAGCACAGCGTTTCGATGCGATCGTGATCGGTGCATCCGCCGGTGGCGTGATGGCCCTGCAGGCGTTGTTGTCCGGGCTGCCGGCAGATTTGCCGATGCCGGTGTTGGTCGTGCTGCATCTGCCGCGCGACCGCCCCAGCCACATCGCCGAGCTGATGGACGCGCGCTGCGCGCTGCCGGTGCGCGAGGCCGAAGACAAGCAGCCGCTGCTGCCCGGCACCGTCACCATCGCCCCGCCCGACTACCACCTGCTGGTGGAAAACCGCCAGAGCCTGGCGTTGTCGATGGATGCCCCGGTGTTGTTTTCGCGCCCGGCGATCGACCTGCTGTTCGAATCGGCTGCCGATGTCTTCGGCGAACGCCTGCTGGCAATCCTGCTCACCGGTGCCAGCAGCGACGGCAGCGCCGGTATGGCCGCGGTGCGTGCTGTGGGCGGCACGGCCTGGATCCAGCGCCCCGATGACGCCGCCGCGTCGCTGATGCCCGCCTCCGCTCTCGCTCACGCCGGCGCCGATGCGGTGCTGACCTTGCAAGCCATCTGCACCCGACTGGAAGCCTTTCACGCATGAACCTTACCGCGACCGGCCTGGCTGCAAGCAGCGACGACACCGAATCGACCAAGATCCTGATCGTGGACGATGTGCCGCAGAATCTGGTGGCCATGGAAGCGCTGCTGCAACGCGACGGCATCCGCGTGCTGTGCGCCGCCTCCGGTGCGCAGGCGCTGGAACTACTGCTCGAACACGACGTGGCATTGGCGCTGCTGGACGTGCACATGCCGGAAATGGACGGGTTTTCGCTGGCGGAATTGATGCGCGGTTCGCAGCGCACCCGGCATGTGCCGATCATTTTCCTGACCGCCTCGCCGAACGATCCGATGCGCGCCTTCCAGGGTTACGAAACCGGCGCCGTGGATTTTCTGCACAAGCCGATCGAGCCGCACGTCATCCTGAGCAAGGTCAACGTGTTCATCGAGTTGTATCAGCAGCGGCGGCTGCTCAAGGCGAGAAATGCTTCGCTCGAACGCGCGCTCAAGCTCAACGAGACCATGATGGCCGTGCTCACCCACGACCTGCGCACACCGCTGTCGGTGATCCTGCTGTGCGCCGACAAACTCGGCCTGGATGTCGATGCGGACAGCTCGGCTGCGCGCACGCTGGAACACCTGGAAAACAGCGCGCACCGCATGTCGCGCATGGTCGAGCAATTACTGGATTTTTCGCGCCTGCGCACCGATGGTTTGCCGATGCAGTTCGGCCCATGCAACCTGGGCGAGGTGGTGCACAGCGTGGTGGGCGAAGTGGCGCAGGCCAATCCGCACACCACGATCGACCTGCGCACCGAGGGCGATCTGGATGGCGATGGCGACGGCGACCGGTTGGCGCAGGTCGTGTCCAATCTGGTCGGCAATGCGGTCCTGCATGGCGGACGCCATCCGGTGCAGGTGCATCTGGATGGCCGTGAACACGACACCCTGCGCCTGTCGGTGCGCAACGCCGGCAGCATTCCCGACAGCCTGATGCCGCGTCTGTTCGAACCGTTCAAGGCCAGCTTCCATGCCAGCCAGGGGCTGGGACTTGGCCTGTTCATCGCCGACCAGTTCGTCAAGGCACACGGCGGTACGCTGCAGGCGCGCAACGAGGACGGCGACGTGGTGTTCGAAGCAAGATTACGCCGCCACAACCTGGCAGCCTGACCGCCGCACTGTAGCGGCGACCGCAATGCCGATGCGCACGCAGCTGTGCGACCAGCGCATCTTGGCCGATGCACTTGCCGCGGCCTTCAGCAAACGTGCTCGCAGGGCGCTGCCATCGATCGAGGCACAGCAGATCCGCGGCCGCCGCACCAGCGAGCCCGACAGGCAGGGCCTGGCAGTGCGCCTGACAGCCCAGGTGACAGCCAGCTCAAGCAGTGCCGTTGCACCCCATGCACCGTATCCTCGTGCGGCCGGCGCGCTGGATGCACGCTCCTGCCCCACTGCTCTCCAGTTATTGGTCGTACCGAATATCCCTTCTTGGTCATCCTCACGTGCACACCGTGCAGCCCATCTGCGGAGGTGGTTATGTCGTATATCGATGGTTTTGTGCTTGCCGTCCCCACGGCCAACAAAGAAGCCTTTATCGCGCATGCCCGCATGGGCGATGCGGTCATCATGGAGTACGGGGCCCTGCGGGTGGTGGAGTGTTGGGGTGACGATGTCCAAGCGGGGCAATGGACCGACTTCTATCGCGCAGTGGATGCCACCGCCGAAGAGACCGTGGTGTTTTCCTGGATCGAATGGCCGGACAAGGCCACCCGGGATGAAGGCATGCGCAAGATGATGGAAGACCCTCGCATGGACCCGTCGGTCAATCCGATGCCGTTCGATGGCAAGCGCATGGTCTACGGTGGCTTCGTGCCGATCGTGGCGCTGGGCCAATCGGCTTGAGCGATGCAGTGCGCGGTGGCCCGCGGGACGTTGGCCAGGCATGCGCAGGCTGGTACTGCCGCTGACGTTCGGCACGGAATCGTCTGTGGTGATCGCTACACTGGCGGCATGCAGCATGCGCCGCCAGCGATGGCTAGAGATAGCGCAGGCAACGCCGCCGACTGGAAACCCACATGACCGACGCACCGCTACTGATCGCCTGTCCGAGTTGTGCTGCGATGAACCGTATTGCGCCCACGCGCCTGCGCGATGCACCCAACTGCGGCAGCTGCCACAAGCCGCTGTTCCTGGGGACGCCGGTGGCCTTGTCGGCTGCAGATTTCGACAAGCATGCGGTGCGCAGCGCATTGCCGCTGGTGGTGGATTTCTGGGCGCCCTGGTGCGGGCCATGCCTGAGCATGGCGCCGCAATTTGCCGCAGCCGCCGCAGCATTGGAACCGCAGGTACGCCTGGCCAAGGTGGATACCGACCTGCATCTGGCGCTGGGCACGCGCTTTGGCATCCGCAGCATTCCCACCTTGCTGGTCATCCAGGGTGGACACGAACTGGGCCGTCATTCCGGCGCGGTGAGCAGCACGCAAATCGTCAACTGGGTGCGCTCTGTCCTGAGCAAGCGGTGACGCAATACGAAGGCCCGCTGCGCATGCACGCAGCGGGCCTGCCCACCTGCAGGAAACATCACTGCGGCGCAGACGCCGCAGTGACTGCAATCAGGCGATCAACCCGTCACTGCCAGTTGACGTTGACCGACATCCCGACCACACGCGGCTCGTTGTAGACCGCGGCCATGTAGTTTTCGATCACGCCCTTGAGGTTCTTTTCGTTGGTGATGTTGCGTGCGAACGCCGCCACTTCCCACGCACCGTAGCCACCGGTGTAACCCAGCTTGAGGCCACCTTCGAAATTGCCGTCGGAGCGGAATTCGGTGGAGTCGTACAGCACGAAGCTGGTCTGGCCCTGCTTGTTCCAGTCGGTGGACACGAAGAACGCGCCGTCGTTGCCTACCGGGATGTCGTAGCGCGCGGCCAGGTTGAGGTTGTACTTGGGCGCGTTGGGCAGCGGGTTGCCGTCGATCTGGGCAAAGGTGTTGGCACCTACGCGAATGGTCGGGTCGTTGACCGTGCACACCACCACGCCATTGAGCGCGCAGGCCTGGGCGTAGACGCGCTTGTCGTGGATTTCGCTATGCAACAGGCTCAGGCCTGCGGTGATCGACAGGTTGGAGATCGGGCGCCAGTCCAGATCCGCTTCCATGCCGTAGGCCTTGGCCTTGTCGGCATTGAACAGCACGCCATTGCCGTCCGAGTCGTTGCCGTTGAGCTGGATATCGTCGACCGTGTAGGTGAAGCCGCTGACATTCAGGCGCAGACGGTTCTCGAACAGGCTGCTCTTGATGCCGGCTTCCCAGGACAGGATGGTTTCCGAATCGGCAGTGGTGAAAGCGGAATTGAACACCGCGCTGCGGCCCTGGATGGTGGGGCCACGGAAACCGCGCGCCACACGCGCATACACGCTCAACTGCGGATCGATCTCATACATCGCGCTCAGATCCCAGCTGGGCTGGGTATCGGACATGCGTACATCGCGCCGGCCGCGGTAGGTCACCACACCGGCCGCGGTGTCGGCGGTCTTCAGCAGGCGGGTTTCCTTGGTGTCCTTGGTCTGGCGGATGCCGGCGGTCAGCGTCAGCGCGTCGGTCGCCTTGTAGCTGAGCTGACCGAAGCCGGCCCACGAGGTATTGGTATTGCGCAGGCGCACCCAATTGTTGGGGTTGCGCGCGGCAGTCTGCAGGAAATAGGCACGCTGATAGAAATCGGTGGTGTCGCGGCCATCGAAATAGAACGCGCCCACCTGCCACTGCAGGGCATCGTCGCCTTCGCTGGCCAGGCGCAATTCCTGCGTGTACTGGTCCAGGTCGCGGATCTGTCCCATCGACTGGCCAAAGCCGTTCGGCACGCCGTTGACAGGATAATTGGCGGCAGCACCGCCATCGGTGTCGCCACGGCTGTAGCCGGAGGTGGTTTCGTAGGCGGTGATGGAGGTCAGCGACACACCACCGAAGTCGTAAATCGCCTTGAGCGAGCCGCCATCGGTTTGATACGCCTGCGGGTTGTCGTGCCCCTCATCAAAGGCCACGCGATCGCGCGGCACGTCCACCTTGTCGCTGCCACGCGTGATCGCATTGCGCAGGAACAACGTGGATGTGCCGTCGTAATCGCGCGTGTGCACCGAGCCCAGCAGCGAAAACGCATCGTTGGGCTTGAGCAAGACCTGCAAGCGCGCATTGCGGTCGTTGTAACCGCCCATCGCGTCCTTGCGCGGCGTGCGCGTGCCGTCGGCGCTGCTACCGGCAAAGGTGTTGTCCACCCAATCGTCGCGGTGCTGATACAACGCGGACACACGGAACGACAGCACATCGTTGATCGGGCCGCCGAAGCCGCCATCCAGCGAGATGGTGTTGTAGCTGCCGTAGCTGGCGTTGACGCGACCGGTATAGGTGTCGCTGGGCTTGACCGTATCGAATTTGACGATGCCGGCGGTGGTGTTGCGGCCGAACAGCGTGCCTTGCGGGCCACGCAGCACTTCGACCTGATCTACGTCATAGACCGGATTGGATTTGAGCACGACATGCTCCAGCACCACATCGTCCTGGATGATGGACACCGGCTGCGAGGCACCCAGGTAGAAATCGATATTGCCCAGGCCACGGATATAGAAACGCGGGAAGATGCGCCCGGTGGTGGTTTCGGCGTAGAAGCCCGGCACGCGGCCGGAAAGCGCCAGCAGCGTGTCGTCGCCGCCAGCGGTGTAGTCGCGCATCGCTGCGCCCTGCACCACGCCGACCGAGACCGGCACGTCCTGCAGGTTCTGCTCGCGGTGCTCGGCGGTGACGGTGACCGTGTCCAGCGCGGTGGGGCTGGCTTCGCCCTGGGCCGCCGGCGCTTGCTGCGCAGACGCGGTTGCCGCCAACGAGGCTAGCAACAGGCCCGCGCAGGCACGCGCGAGCGGCGTGCGCTGCAAGGCGGTGCGGCGGCGCGCAGCGACCTGTGCAATAGCGGACACCGGCGACGAAAAGACAGGCGAGTACAACGGCATGCGGATTGATCCTAGAGAGTGATGCGAGGTGATGACACAGCGTCGAAGCCATTCGGCATGGCATGCCTGCTGGTGGCGCCGCGCGCACGATATGTCAGCAATGTTGCAGCGAAGTGGCAGCGCCCGATCACCACACGCCGCCACGCGCGTGCAGGCATGCCATCACGCAGCGCTGGCATTGCAAAACGTCATGCCACGCCGCCCTGCGTGCTGTCATGCTGGTGTCGTACTGGCGTTGCGCCAGGGCATGGCACACGGGGATCTCTTGAAACGACTCGCATGGATGGCCGGCCTGCTGGCCGCATTGAGCTGTCGGCTGGCACAAGCCGGCACCGCGTTGATCACGCAGATCGATTACCAAGGCGACGATGGTGGCCCCGTACCAACTGCCGCGCAGTACCGCAATCCGGTCGTGGCCGGTTTTCATCCGGACCCGTCGGCGGTGCGCGTCGGCGACGATTTTTATCTGGTGAATTCCAGTTTCGGCTACTTTCCCGGCCTGCCGGTCTTCAAGAGCAGCGACCTGGTGCACTGGAACCAGATCGGCAACGCGATCGACCGTCCAACCCAGATCAACTACGGCAACGACGAACTGACCCGCGGCCTGTTTGCCGCCAGCATCAGCCACCACGCCGGCACCTTCTATATCGCCAACACCTGTTTTTACTGCGATGGCGGCAATTTCCTGATCACCGCCACCGATCCTGCCGGGCCGTGGTCGGACCCGATCTGGCTGGACGCCAAGGGCATCGATCCCTCGCTGTTTTTCGATGACGATGGCAGCGCCTGGCTGGTCAACAACGACGTGCCCGCAGGCAAGATGCGCTACGACGGGCACCGCGCCATCTGGCTGCAGCAGCTGGATCTGGCCAGCATGACGTTGGTCGGCACCCGTCAGGTGATCGTGGATTCCGGCTTCACGCCGGCGACCAATCCCGAACACATCGAAGGCCCGCATCTGTTCCGCCGCGATGGCCACTACTACCTCACCGCGGCCGAAGGCGGCACCGGCGAGCAGCATGCGCAGATGATCTACCGCAGCCGCCAGATCACCGGGCCATACGAGACCTGGAGCGGCAATCCGGTGCTCACCCAACGCGACCTGGACCCGTCTCGCACTGCGCCGATCACCTCGGCCGGGCATGCGCAGTTCATCGAACTCAAGGACGGTACATGGTGGGCGGTGTTCCTCGCGACGCGCCCTTACCGCGGCAATCACTACAACCTGGGCCGGGAAACCTTCCTGTTGCCGGTGCAATGGCGCGATGGCTGGCCGGTGGTGCTGCCGCATGGCGCCGCAGTCCCTGCAGTGGCCGCGCGCCCACCGTTGCCGGCGGGCGTGCAGACCCTGCCGACCACCGGGCCGATGCAGTGGAGCGAACGCTTCCAGGATGCGCGCGTGCCGATGCAATGGATGACCATCCACCCCCCAACGACGCCGTGGTATCAGCCCGGCACGCAAGGTTTGCGCGTGACTCCGGCGAAGGTTGCGCTGGGCGATATCGGCCGTGGTCCGCCGGCCTATCTGGGTCATCGCCTGCAGCACCATCACGCCACCTTGGTCGCCAGCGTGGATGGCAGCGCGCTGTCACCAGGCGAACAGGCCGGTCTGGCGATCGTGGCCAAGGAGAGCAACTTCCTGGCAGCGATGCTGGTGCGCGAGGACAGCGGCGCTGCGGTGGTGCTGTATCGCCGCGCCGGATCGCAACAGCCCGGCACCGGCACCGAGCTGGCACGCGCGTCCCTGCCCGATGCCACGCAACCGGTGACACTGCGCTTTGCGCTGGATGCCGCACGCGTGCACGTGGATTACGCCGTCGGCCAGGGGCAGTGGCAGAGGCTGCTCGAACAGGGCGATGCAAGTGTGCTCAGCACCGAGTCGGCCGGCGGTTTTCTTGGCGCCACATTCGGGCCGTACGCGTATGCGCGCTGAGCGGCGTGCAGGAACGGGGCTGCACGCGTGGTGCATGCAGGGCCCCAACGCCGCCCGCACCCGCCCCGCAGCTGCGCATGCATTTCGGCAGCCGCTTTACCGCCCTACGCCCGCGCCAGGACGCTGCTGTCGAGCATCTGCCCCACCGTGTTGAGCAGATCGTTGAGGCTGAAAGGCTTGGGCAGCAAGGCCATGCCTTCTGCGAGAAATTCTTGCCGCGTGGCCGCGTTTTCGGCGTAGCCGGTAATGAACAGAATCGGCAGCCCCGGGCGTAGCATGCGCGCCACATCGGCCATGTCGCGTCCGTTCATGCCGGGCAGGCCGACATCGGAGACCACCAGGTCGATATGCACCTCGGTGCGCAATTGTTCCAGCGCGCCGTTGGCATCCTCGGCTTCGATGACCTGGTAGCCGGCATCGCTGAGCACTTCGCTCACCATCATGCGCACCACGTCGGTGTCGTCTACCAGCAAGATGCGCTCGTTGCGCGTGCGCGGCACGCTGGGCGCCGGTGGCGGCAGCAGCTCGTTTGCCGAGAGCCCACGCGGCAGCAACAACGCCACCGTGGTGCCACGGCCCACGGTGCTGGTGATGCGCGCGGTGCCGCCGGATTGACGTGCGAACCCGTAGGTCATCGACAGACCCAGGCCGGTGCCTTCGCCGATGGGTTTGGTGGTGAAAAACGGCTCGAACACCTGGTCGAGAATGGCCGCCTCGATTCCGCTCCCGTTGTCGATCACCTTCACCGCGACATAGTCGCCGTCGTCCAGTTCCGGATCGTTGTGTGCGGTGTAGGTCGCACTCTGGATGCGGATGGTGCCCTGTCCTTTCAATGCGTCGCGCGCATTGATGACCAGGTTGAGCACCACGTTTTCGAGCTGGTTGGCATCAGCAATGGCCACCAGCGGCGTGGATGCAAGCTCCAGCTCCAGCGCGATGTTTTCGCCGATCGAGCGCTGCAGCATGTCTTCCAGCGAACGCACGCGGGTGTTGACGTCGAACGGTTGCGCGTCCAGCGATTGCTTGCGTGCGAACGCCAGCATGCGCTGGGTCAGCGCGGCGGCGCGGTGCGCCGAGCCGGTGGCGATCTCGGCCAGGCGCGGCACCCGTTCGATGCGGTTGGATTCCACTGCAAGCTGGATCATGTCCAGCCCGGAGATGATGCTGGTCAGCAGGTTGTTGAAGTCGTGCGCGATGCCACCGGTGAGCTTGCCCAGCGCTTCCATCTTTTGCGCCTGCAGCAGCTGGATTTCGGTGTGCTGGCGCTGCGCGATCTGATGCGCGAGCTCGCTGGTGGCGGTATCCAGCTCCTGGCGCTGCTCGCGCTCGCGCAGGCGCTGCTCGGTGACGTCTTCCACCAGCAACAGCCCCAGATCCGGCTCGCGGTAGGGCGACACCCGCCATTCGGTTTCGCAGAGCTTGCCATCGCGCAGCAGCGACAAGGTGCCGCTCCAGCGCTCGCGCTGCGCCAACGCGGTGGTCAGGGCATGCACGGCGGCGGCCTGATCCAGCCCGGCGGCATGGATCGCGGCCCCGGGCGTAGCGCTCCCGATCAAACGCTGGAACGCGGCATTGGCCTCGTGCATGTGCAGGTTGGCATCCACGACCGCGATTGGCGCGCTGATGTGCTCGAAGATTTCGCGGAAACGCGCCTCGCTGATCCGCAGCGCGTCCTCGGCGCGACGTGCGCGCAGCAGGGTGCGCAACGTGGCCAGCAATACGTTGGGGTCGACCGGATGGATCAGATAGGCGTCGGCGCCGGCATCCAGCCCGGTGATCATGTCGCCGGTGGCGATCGAGGCCGCCGAGACATGCACCACCGGCAGCAAGGCGGTGCGCGGCTCGGCACGCAGCGTACGCACGATATCGAAGCCGCTCATGTCCGGCAGGTTGACGTCCAGCACCACCGCAGAAAACGTCTGCGCGGCCAGTTTGGCAAGACCCTCGGTCCCGGTGCCGGCCTCTTCGACCACGAACTGATGGTGTTCGAGCACGCGCCGCACCGAATAACGCGTCACAGCGTTGTCGTCGACGACCAGAATGTGGTGCTTACTGCCCACGTGTCTCCTCCGCTGCCAGGGTCACCGGCAGCACCACATAAAATTCAGAACCCTGCCCGACCACGCTGTTGATCCCCACCCGGCCGCCCAGCAATTCGGCGAACCGTTTGCAGATCGACAACCCCAGGCCGGTGCCGGTCAAGCGTTTTTGCAGCGGCGAGTCCACCTGTACGAAATCTTCGAACAAGGCCTCGTGAAGCTCGGCCGGAATGCCGATGCCGGTGTCCTGCACGCCAAAGCGTACATGGCTGTCGCCTTCCAGCTGCGCAAACACGCGCACCTGCCCCTGCGGGGTGAACTTGAGCGCATTGGATATGAAATTGCGCAGGATCTGCGCCAGCTTCTTGTCGTCGGTGTAGAGCATCGGCAGTACCGGCGGATCCTCGAAGATCAGCGTGGTGCTGCCCACATCGGTGAGCGGCCGGAACATGCCGCGCAGCGCCGCGAACAGGTCCATCAGGTCGAACCAGCCCGGCGAGATGGTGATGCGCCCGGCCTCGATCTTGGCCAGGTCCAGCAGGTCGTCCACCATCTCGGTGAGCTCGCGCGCCGAACCGCTGACAAAGCGCACCTGCTTGAGCTGCTCGGCGTTGAGCGGCCCGTCCATGCCGTCCTCCAGCAGCCGGGTGATGCTCAGGATCGAGCCTAGCGGGGTCCGGAATTCGTGGCTCATGTACGACAGAAAGCGGCTCTTGAGTTCGGACACGTCGCGCAGCTGTTCGGCCTGCTGGTCGAGCTCGGCATACAAGGCCAGCACGCCCTGATTGGTTTCTTCCAGCTCTTCGCGCAAGGCCTGGTTCTGCTGGCGCAGGCTTTCAAGTTCGGCCATCTCGGCTGCCGGCATATCGGTGGTTGAATTCATTGCATGCCTCCCAAGCGCATGACGAACACACAGCAATCGTCGCGGCCGCGCGCGTAGTCGCGTGCCAGCACTGCGGCAATGATGCGTGGATGGCGCGACAGCAGGCCCGGGTGATCGCGCAGGGTCCAGCGCGATTGCAGGCCGTCGCTGTGCATGACCAGCAACTTGCCGGCGGCGTGTGGAAAGTCGAACGGTTGCGCCTTGCGGAACTGGACCCCGACGATGCCCGGGTGCGAGGGCATGCCGCGCGCACCGTCGCCATCGCACAACGAGGCGACGATATTGCCCACCCCGGCAAAGCGCACCTGGCCGCTGCCGGGATCGAACTGCATGACCGCCGCCGCACCACCGCGCGTCCCGCTCATGCCGGCATGCAGGCGCGCGATGCGTTCGCCGGGCTCGCCACGGGCCAATGCCGCAGCGCGCGTGCCGGCATCGGCTGCATCGGCCGCGCCCGCTCCGTGGCCCAGGCCGTCGATCACGCTCACGGTCACGCCTTGCGCGTCGATCCCCAAATGCCAGCCATCGCCGCAGACCGTTTCGTTCTGCAGCGGCACACGCAACGCGCCATAGGGCAGATCGGGCATGCTGTCGGCATCGGCGTACACGCGTGCCAGGACCACGGCCCCCCTGACATCGGAATAGGCGTCCAGCAGAGCGGCATGTCGCTGCACCGTGCCCAGGCCATTGCCAGGCGTGCTGCCGGTGGAGTAGCCGTCCGGCAGACAATCGGCCAGCACGAATCCGCGCCCCTGATCGAGCGTGCACAACTCGATGCCCAGGCCATCGCGGCCGGCGACGCTGCACAGCTGCATCTGCCCGCCACCGGCATGGTTGAGCAGGTTGGTGCACAACTCGGTCGCCACCAGGGCCACGCGCCCGCAGCCGTCTTCATCGAAACCGCAGGCCTGTGCAAGCGCCACCGCTTCGCGGCGCACCTGCCCGACCTGGGTACCCTCTTCGACGCGGATCACCTGGGTGAGCGCGCCGGTCATGGTTACTTCCATTTGGTGATGGTGATGCGGGTGCCCTTGCCGGCTGCGCTATCGAGCACGAAATCGTCCACCAGCCGCCGGCTGCCGGACAGTCCCAGCCCCAGGCCACCGCCGGAGGTCCAGCCGTCGGTCAAGGCCAGTTCCAGGTCTGCAATGCCCGGTCCCTGGTCGCGGAACGTCAGCTGCACGCCCCTGCGGATGCCGCTTTCAACCAGTGTCCAGTCCATGTCGCCGCCACCGCCGTAGATCACGGTATTGCGCGCCAGTTCGCTGGCCGCGGTGACCAGCTTGGTTTGATCGACCAACCGCAGCCCGCATTGCACCACCAGTTTGCGCACGGTCTGCCGCGCCAGCACCACATCCTGCTCGGTGCGCACCGGTTGCGAGCCGGCCGTCATGGAGCCGCATCGGGTTGCTGCAGCAGGCGCATGCCGCGCTCGACATCGAGCGCAGTGCGCACCGACGGCAAGGTCAGCCCCAACTCCACCAGGGTGATCGCCACCGCCGGCTGCATGCCCACCACCACGGTTTGTGCGCCCATCAGCGTCGCCAGCCCGGAGATGGTGCTGATCATGCGCCCGATGAACGAATCGACGATATCCAGCGCGGAAATGTCGATCAACACGCCGCGCGCAGAGGTGGCGCTGATCTTCTCGGACAGATCGTCTTGCAGCTGCAGCGCCAGCTGGTCGTGCATGTCCACCTGGATGGTGACCAGCAACAGATGGCCCATCCGCAGGATCGGAATACGCTCCATGTCAGTCCGCCTTGCTGACGGCCACGCCGGTGCGCTTGAGCGCCAGCGCCAACGCATCGGCCAGGTTGGCCTTGGTCACGATCCCCTGCAGGTCCAGGCCCAGATGCACGATGGTCTGCGCAATCTGCGGGCGCACGCCGCTGATGATGGCGTCGGCCCCCATCAGCCGGATCGCGGTCACGGTCTTGAGCAGATGCTGCGCCACCAGGGTGTCCACGGTTGGCACGCCGGTGATGTCGATGATGGCGATTTCCGAGCCGGTATCGACAATGCGCTGCAGCAGCGATTCCATCACCACCTGAGTGCGCTGCGAATCCAGTGTGCCGATCATCGGCAGCGCCAGCACGCCCTCCCACAGCTTCACCACCGGGGTGGACAGCTCCAGCATCTCTTCCTGCTGACGCACGATGATGTCTTCGCGGGTCTTCTGGAAAACCTTTACGGTGTACAAGCCCAGGCGGTCGAGCAATTCCGACAACGCCCACAACTGCTGCCCCAGTTCTTCCGGGCGACTGGCGTATTGGCGCTGGACCAGCGCAAACAACACGCGCTTGAGCGAAAAGATGAAGTTGGCGGTTTCCTGCGAATCGAAACCACGCGTGGCGCGGTCGCGCGAGAGATTTTCCAGGAAGCGGCGCACCTCGCTCCATTCGGCACTGTCCAGGCTGCTACCGTCGTGCTTCAACGACGCCACCAGCAAGCGCAGGAATTCGCCGGCCTGCGCTTCGAATTCCTGCCGCGACAGACGCGCATCGCTGCCCAGGCTGGACTCCAACCATGCGGCCAACAACGCGTGTTCCTGCTCACCAATCGCATCGATCGAGCGCTGCTGCAATGCCACCATGAGATCACCCACCAAAAGAAAAGAGGTTGGGCATGCGGGCTGGACTGCGCCCTGACCGACGCGGCGCCCCCACGCCGATGCGTAGCAGAATAAAGCAATTCAGATTGGCCAACCAGCGAGCCAACCTGTAGCAGTTATCCGGGCCCACGAGCGCAGTGTGGCATTGCCGCGCACATGCCGAACGTGCGCCGGTCCACGCCTGCGGACATACGCTGCGCCATCGCGCGCGCAAGGCAGAACGCCACCGGTCAGCGCGCCATCACCCTCGGTCCTGGCGATGGCCGATAAAAGCCACCTGTCTGCGTCATGAGCACGCGGCGATGCCCTCCGATCGGCATTGCCATTGCCATGGCGGGTTCCATCACGACGATGGAGACCAACCAGGACCACGCGCCGCAGAAACGGCAGTAGTGTAGCGCTGCGCCTTGCGCTTGCACGCAGGGCATGCACTTAAGTCATCGCCTTGCCGAAGGTGTGGCGGCATGCCATCAGCGGGAGGGTGTGCCGGCATGATGCCGCCGCGTTACGGAAAAGCAACGAGCGCGCTCTCGGCACCGGATGCAGCCCCGCGCATCCGGCGTGGCGCCCGAACGCACGCCACGATCGCCAATGCCCAATCCCACACCCGGCGACAAACGCCGCCCGATCACGCCGACCGCTGTCCTACAGCCCGTAGCGCTCCACTGCATCCAAATGCGGCTGCGGATCCTGGCCGCAGGCTTCGGCAAGCCGCAGCCAGCACATCGCGTGCGGCCACTGCGCTGTCGCTGCGAGCAAGGCGCGGTGCAGTTCGAGCGGCGCAACCCCTTCCGGCAGGGCCACGGTGAATAGCACTCCAGGCAGCCCCGAAGCGGCCTGTTCAGGATCGAAGCTGTCCGGGTCTTCCGGGTCGATCAACCGATAGTCGTCGCGACTGTGCAGCCACAGCTTCCAACCACGCGCCTGGATCTCTTCGCGCAACGCATTGATGGCTTCTTCGCCGGGATGCACGCCGTCGACCAGCCAGCTGCTCGCATAGCCGCCGGCCTGCAGCACATGCACCTGGGCGTAGGTCGGCACGAAACGCTCGCGCTCTGCCTCATCTTCCGGCGGCGGATACAGCAGTTCGGCGTCGAACACCACCCAGTCGCCAACATGCTGGCGCCGATGTGCGGGCGCATTTTCGACGATGCGTGCAGTGACCGGGCCGGTGCGGCGCGCGTAGTACTCCGCCGCTTCGCCATCGTCGATGCAACGCACGATCATCCATCCCCAGGTCTCTTCGACCACGCCGCTGGCGCTACTCAGCTCCATGCCGATCGCCTGCGCAGACGCACGCACCGCATCCCAATCCTGCGCCGCGCTGGCCGCCGTCATGTGGTCCCAATGCGCAGAGCGCGGCTCTTCCAGCAGCTCGGCGAGTTGCCGGTAGACCGCGGCGGCCTCTGCAAACCGGCCGGCGTTGAGGTACATGCGCGCCAGCAGCCCACGCGCACCATGCGAGCCGGGTGACAGTTCCAGCAGTGCGGTGCAGGCCTGCTCCAGCGCCGGCCAATCGGCCAGCCGCTGCGCCAGCTGCGCCTCGCACCACAACGCCGCCACCGGCACCTGTGGGCGATACAGCTGCGCCAACCGGCGCAGACCTGCTTCGTCGCCGCGGCCGAGCAACAGATTCATCAGACGGAACGTGGGGCTGGTTTCGCGATCGGCATGCCGCTGCACGAATGACCACAGCAGTGCGATGGCTTCTTCGTCGGCCGCACAGGCGCTCAGGGCCGATGCGGTGGTGTCGACAAGCTCGGCATCGTCCGGACACTGCGCAACGGCCTGCAGCAGCCACTGCGCTTCGCGCTCGGGATTGCGCACGACATCCTCGCCTTGCGCGTTCAACCATTCCAGCAGGTGTGCGGCCGGTGCCGGCGCGGGCTCACCCGCAGGCGCTGCATCGATGCGCGCGGACAGACCATCCAGCAACTGCGTTGCGCCGCGGTCGTGACGCAGCTTGGGCAGATGCGCACGCGCAAGCGCCAGGTGCCGGCGCGCGGTCCACACCGCGCCGCGCTGCAGTGCCAGCCCGATCGCAAGCTCGGCCGCCTCGATCAGGATGCGATGCGCGCCAACCTGCGCGTAATGATCGAGCATCTGCTGCACGCGGCTGCCCAGGTCCCAGCTATTGCGCTCGGGCGCGCGCGCCACCAGCACCGCCACCGCACGCAGCCAGTGCAGGCGATAACGCGGCGCAATCTCGCGCCATGGCAGCAGCGCTTCCATGGCCTCGTCATCGCGCTGCAACAGCGCCAACGCGCGCGCTTTCTGCAGCCGGCGCGGCTGGCTGCAATTGGCCCACTCGGCGCCTTCGCGCGCGGCGTCGCGTTCGCGCTGTTCCACCAGCGCCAGCGCGTCCTGCGCACGCCCAAGCGCGAGCAGGATCGAGATGCGCATGTCCGGCACGCCGTCGTAGATTTCACCGCCATGCGCCAGGATGGTCTGCGACTGCTGCTCCAGGTACTGCAGCGCCGCGTCACCGCGCCCGTCGTCGAGCAATGCGTCGGCTTTTTCGCAGCTCAGGCACTGGTAACACGACCAGCTCGGGTCGATGCGCCCCAGGGTTTCATCGCACACCTCGATGCGTTCTTCCACCCAGCCCGGGCCATCGATGTTGGCGTAACACGCGGCCAGATCCTGGGTCACGCAGACCGATTGCGGGCACTCCACTGCGTCGGCGCGATGCGCACGCTCGAACAGCGCCACCGCATCGCCCAGCGCACGCTCGCCTTCGCACAGATTGCCGACCCGGTTCCGCATTTCCCAATGCCCGACGAACACCTCCAGCCACGGGTTGGCCAGCGTCTTGCCCAGCGCACGCGCCTCCGGCAACAAGGCCTCGGCGCGGTCGATCTGCAGATCGCAGATGTGGTCGGTCAGCCGCGTCAGCAGCTGCGCATTTTGCGGCTGGCCGGCTTCGCCCAGATCGTCCTGCAGCTTTTCTACCCAGTTCCAGATTTCCATCGTGTCGCTCCTGCGATGCGGCGCTCAGCGCGCCAGCAATTGGGTCACGGTCCCGGCGAAATCGCCGAAGGCCTTGTTGAGATCGGAAACGCCCGATTCGGTGCTGCCCGCCTGCGGCTGCGTGCGCCCTTGCGCCGAGACGATCACCTTGAGCGCGCGCAGCAAGCGTGCCGCCACCGCTGCCTGTGGGTTGCCTGCGCGCTGCGCGTCCAGCAAGGCCTGCAGCGCCGGATTATCCAGATTCAGATACAGCCGCTGGGTCTGCCGCGCTTCGATGCGCGCGGTGAACTGCCGCGCCAGGCGCAACGCGGCGGTGGACACGCGCTTGTCGTTCTCGTCCTGCTCCAGGCGGCGTTTGAGCTCGGCCTCGCGGTCGGGCACTACCACCAACGGCAGTTCCTGCGGACTGAAACGCGCAGGCACCAGCGCTTCGCCATCGCCCAAATGCTGTTCCAGCCAGGCAAGTTCGTCGGCCGGCAGCGTATCCAGGTGGAACAGCTGGCGGTTGCCCTGCTCGGTGCCCAGCTCGACCAGACGCACCCCCTTGGCCTGCGCCCAGCGCCGCAGAAACGGCACGACCGCATACCGGTTGCCATAGGCGACCGGCACGCCCATCGCGCGGAACAGCATTTCTTCGAAACCGCTGTCGCTAATCGAGGATCACGTGCACCGCACCGCGCGATGGCAATTGCTGCGCCGGCAGATCGCCTTGCGACGTCGGTACCCGCACGTGTTCCAGCAGTAACTCGAACAGGCGCTCATCGCACAACGCGGCGCCCAGCAGGGCTTCGTTATGCCGCAGCAGGATGCGTCGCCATGCCTCCGGTTGCTGACGCGCCACATCGGCCAGGCCCTGCACCAAGGCCTCGGACAAGGCGTGCTGCACCGCGCTGTAGACCGTATCGCGCTGCAGATCCTCGCGGCTTGCGGTAGGGGTCAACCGATTGGATTCGATCACCCCACCGATGAAGCCCGCCCACGGCGGCAGCAGTTCGCGCGCGTTGTCATCCAGCAACATGCCGCGCAGGAACACCGAGAGATTGCGGTTGTCGCTGGTGCCGTAGGTCGCGCCGTCCTGCACCCACAGCAGGCCGACCGCATCGCTGCCCTCTTCCGCACGTACCGGCATGCAGCACAACGGCTCGAAATTGCGCTCGAAGCGCGCGGCGAACTCGCGTTGACGGCGCCAGGCCTGCACCGGATGCAGCGGTGCGGCGTCCTGTACGCGCCATGGCGGCGGCTCGGGATTGATCGGCTGCGTCGCAGCGCCGATCCAGATCGGCTCGCGCAACAGCGCGCAATAGCGCGACAGAATCTCGCGCAGCCGTCCTTCCTGAGCCAACGACAGATAATCGCTGTGCAATTCCAGCACCACCTCGGTGCCCACCTGCGCACGCGCAGGAATCGGGCTGACCGTGTACTGCTCGGCGTTGCTGGAGATGTAGCAATGGCCCAGCGTGGGGGACTGGTAGGAGGTGGTGCGCACGGTCACCCGCCGCGCCAGCACGAAGGCAGACAAGAAGCCCAGCCCGAACATGCCGATCAGGCCGCTGTCCTCGTGGCCGCCCTGGCGCAGCCCGCGCGTATATCCCACGCCCACGGTAGCCAGGTAGTCGTGGATCTCCTGCTGGGTCAGCCCGGCACCGGTATCGACGATGCGCACGATGCCCTGCGCGGCATCGGCATGCACCTCGATGCGCGATTCGCCGTGCCAATCGGGTTGTTCCAGACGACGACGCAGGATGGAATCGTGCGCGTTCTGCACCAGCTCGCGCAGCGCCACCAACGGGGTGGAATATAGGTGCTTGCTGAGGACCGCCATCAGTCCATTGAGATCGACGCCTGCCCGGCGGATCTGCGAGGCGTCGGTCGCCCCGGGAGTGGGATCTTGCATGATCGGTCGTCGTTTCCTTGGCGACGACGCCCATCCTCGGACGCGTCCCCCTGGGTGCCAGTGCCAGCCGGAAAGGATAGCCGGAACCCACATTGCACGCACGTCTCAGTTTGGCCCCTGCCCTCCTTTGCGCACAGCGACGCGCACTGCACCGCGTCGGGTTGACCCGCCACGGATCGGTAGCGCTACCAATCCGTGGGTTGTGGAAATTACCGCTGCAAGGTCTCCATCGGCGCTTCATTGAAGTGCTGGCGATAGCCCTTGGCCAAGGCGGAACGACTACCGACGCCCCAACGACTGGCAGCCTGCAACACACTGCCGCAGCCGCCTTCGGCCAGCAGTTCGTCGCGGATGCTTTGCATCCGGTAACGGCGCAGCACCTGCGTCGGCGATAGCCCGGTAGCCGACTTGAAGGCTTGCTGCAGCGCGCGCCCGGTGACTCCGATCTGTGCGGCCACTTCGTTGATCGACAGATCCGAGCGATGCGCATTGGTGATCATGTAGCTGTAGGCGCGTCGATACTTGGCCGGCAACCGGGCGGAGATATCGTCGCTGACGTGGGCCGGGGTCCCGCTTTCCAGCAAGCGCGGCGCTTGCACTTCGCTGCGCAGGCACTGCACCGCGTCCAGCGCGTAGCGGTTGTAGAGCAACAACGCTTGTTCGGTGCGCCCCATCGCCTGGCTGATCTTGGCCTGGCAGTACTCGAACTCCAGATTCCAGCGCGGCGCATGATGCCGACCGGCGCCGGCCAGCGCACGCTCGGCAAGATCGGCACGGCCCACCGCCAATGCCGCCAGCGCCAGCTCCACCTGTGCGTCCTGACGCGCGCACGGCGGGCAGCCGGTGGCCGCGGCCGGCAATGCGTCGATCTGCGCGTCGAAGCCGAAAGTGTCGCCGCCGGCAATGCGCAGCAGGCTGCGCACATGCCGCATGCGCTGCGCCAGCACCGGCATGCTCTCTGCCAGATCGGCGATGCAGGCGCGCAGGTCGCTGGGCTCGAAGGCATGCGCGGCATCTTCCTGGCGCAGCGTGGCTTGCCAGAACACATGGTCGCTCATGCGATCGGAGCGACGGATACGCAGCTGCGCAATCATGTCCAGACGCAGCGCGTTGGCGATCCGCAGCCATTCCGACGCCCCGCTCTCCAGGTCGGCCAGCACTTCGCTGGCGCGCTCCAGGGTTTGCAAGGCCAACGTACTCTGGCCCAGATGGAAGTGGGTCAGCGACTTGCCCAGCAGGCTCTCGCCGCACAGGCTGGGCGACGTTTCGCGGTCCATTGCCAACTGCGCAAAGCAATTCAACGCCGCGCTCAGGCGCCGCTGACTCAGCATCAACCAGGCGGTGTTCCTGCACGACAGCAGGCGCAATTGGCGCTGATGCCCGCGCATTGCCTTCAAGGCCTGACGATACGCATCTTCGGCCTCTTCCTGATATTCCAGGATCAGCAACGCATCGCCGCTGGCACCGAACAAACTGACCTCATCATCGGCGCCATCCACAGCGCCCTGTCCGTCGCGTCGCTGTTGGAGATGTTGCAGTCCCTGTGGCCAAGCACCAACCAGCATCCTGCTCGTATACGTAGGAAGACGTTCTGCGTAAGACAACGCAGAGATCGCTGCAAAGTAGGTGGAAAGGATCATGCCGGTCTCTCTCTTTGGGGGGGCGGAGCAAAAGACAACAGGCGCCGAACTCGCTGGCGCTAACGATTGTATGCAGCGGATCCAATAGAATTTCTCTCTGAAAGCCATCGAAAAAATCAAAAAAGCTCACTCTGTCAAACATCCATGTGATGCGTTTTCTCTCGGCCCAAGGCGCAGTTGCGCACCGTCGACGTTGCCGTACGCCAGACATTTCGCGCCATCCGGTCGAGTATTGATGTCGCCGGTGTACGCCAATATCCAACGCACAGTCGGACAACGTCTGCGAACGCGCTGCGTCCATGCGCGTGGATGGCTGTCGGCGATGACCAAGGCGATGCCCGGTGACTGTACGGACACGTATGCGCAAGCGCATTTGATAGAGAAAAGCGGACCTGACACGAGGGCAAATCGCTGCAGACCTATTCCAGTCACGCGTGATCACACGACCAATCGCAATAGGTTGGTCTAGACCTCGGCGGACCGATGTCTCCGGTCACGCGTGTCGGTCCATGCCTACCTCGCTACCGCATGACGTGCATATAGCGATTGCATTCGGACCAGACATGCCCGCTATGTAAGAGCTCTGTTACGCCTAAATGAGCGCGAGCTAAAGCCGCTGGCGACAAATCCGAAGACGCGTACGCAAGCGTGAAACTTTTGGTCCCTGCAATGGTACATACCATTCATCCAGCTCCGCTGGACTCTCCCCCGCCAACCGACTGGTCCGACGATGCAGCGATCTTTGAAGATGGATTTTGTCCTGGCATTGGCCGACCGGCACCGGCGTCCGTCCCATGCGTGGCTTGTACGCCGACACGCGAAGGCCGCCTAAATGAACGACCACTCTCCCCCCAACGCCGGATCGGTGTTCCTGTTGACGCAGGATGCGCGCCTGGTCTCGCAGGTCAACGCCAGCCTCGCACCGCTTGCGCGCAATGTCTCGACGTTTTCCGATGAACTGGAGCTTTTGCGTACGCTGCGGCATTCGCCGTGCGAGCTGCTGATCTTCGATGCCAGCTGTGTCGCCGCCGATGACAGTTCACTGCTGGCCTGGCAACGCTGCCATAGCGGCCAGCCCACGTCGTTGATCGTGCTTGGACGTTTCGATTGCGCAGACAACATTCTGGCCTGGTATCGCGCAGGCGCGCAGGAGGTCCTTGCGCTGCCTTTCAATTCGCACGAGTTACACGTGCGCGCGGCGCTGGCGATATCGCCGGTGGCGCATGCCTGCCCCGAGACGCAGCACCTGAGCGTTGGTCCATACAAGTTGATCCGCGATGAAAATACCGTCTATCTGGAAGGCAAGCCGATCGCATTGACCGCACGCGAGTTCTCGATTGCCTGGCTGCTCTTTTCCAGCCCCGGCGTGTGTTTCCGGCGTTGCCAACTGGCCAAGGCCGTGTGGGGCAGCCACACCGAATTCACCGACCGCACCATGGAGCAGCACATCTACAAGTTGCGCAAGAAACTGCAGCTGAGCAGTGACAGCAGCGCCGTGCGCATCAGAACCGTTTATTCGCACGGCTACAAGTTGGAGCTCGCGCTGCACGATACGGAGGCAACGACAATGAGCAAGGCCGTTAGCCCAAGCCTTGGCCCTGCACATCACGCAGCCGCCTGCTGAGCAAGCGCACCGCTGCCGATCTGCGATCTGCATTGCGCACTCTCGCTTGCGTTAAAGCGAAGGGTATTGATGACACGATGGGCGTCGGCACGCTATCAAAGGCAGAACGATCGACACGCGCACCTGGCCCGCAGGCTGCGCCGCAATTCGAGTTCTGCAGGTGCCGGCCATGCGACTGCAGCTGCATCGCTCACTCCACAGTGCAGGGTACATGCTGATCAGCGTTGAGCGATATCGCTGCATCTATGCAGCGATGTGGCAGCGACGAATGAGGCACTGTCTGCTGCCGGGACTGCTGAGCGAAAGACGCCCCAAGCATGTCGCTGTGTCGCCACCTTCCATGTCTGGGGTCCGGATGCGGACGCCCGGTCTGCGGAGCAGTGACGTTCCGCCGCGCAATGGCGCCGTTGGCGCACTCACAAACGGCAACGGCGCAGGGAGACCCCTGCGCCGTTGTCCGCTTTCATAGCGCGCGAGTTACTGCTTGGGATTTTCGCCGTACTGGTTCGGGCCGGGCGTACCTTCGATGCACATGAAGACCAGCAACACGAAAGCGCCAACGTACGGCACCAGGCTGATCAGGTAAAACCAGCCGGACTTGTCCTGGTCGTGCAGGCGGCGCACCGTGACTGCAATACCGGGCACGATCAACGCCAGACAAGCGATCACCATGACCGCACAGATCAGCCAAGCCAGCGCGCCCGGGCCGTTCTCGTTCCCCATCGCCACTGCGGCGACGGCAAACAGGCCGCCAAACACGAACAGCACCAGGAACTGCATCAGCGCGAACATCCAGTATTCCTTGCGACGCGAGCGACCGTTGAAGTCGGCGTAGCGCTTGAGCGGCAGCAACATCCATTCCATCGTGATTCTCCTGAAAACGGCAGTGAGCGGTGTCTGTGATCCGGTGCACAGTGCAACGGGCCGCGCATGTTGCCATAGCCCCACTCTTTCTGAAAACGCTTTCTCGACAACCAAATACAAATCCCGGCGTTTGTCCGACAAACGGTTTGCAGGCGTCCGGTCGCCCGCGGCGCATGCCGTGCCTACCTCACGGAGCACGTCTGAAAGGCGCGCGACGCCTCTGCGCTCAGCGTTGTCTGAGGGTGGCAGCCCCAGCCGCACTGTAGTGACCAAGCCGGGCGACCATCGATGCTCGTCCGGCAGTCGGCCGGAACGATGGCTGCATGCTGCTCCCGAACATGGCCAGGGCGGTGCTTGCGTCGCGTCGGCAGGTCGCTGACCTGGCCTATCGCAACATCCCGTGCGCCGCGCGGCTTCAGTCGGCCGCCGCTTCCAATGCCTGGCTCAAGCGCTCCACCGCAATGATCTCCATGCCCTTGATGCTAGTGGTCTTGGGCGCATTGGCGCGGGGCACGATGGCACGCTTGAAACCATGCGTCGCCGCTTCCTTCAGGCGGTCCTCGCCATTGGGCACCGGGCGGATTTCGCCGGACAGCCCCACTTCGCCAAACGCGATGGTCTTTTCGGACAGCGGCCGGTCGCGCAGCGACGACAGCACTGCCAGCAGCACCGGCAGATCGGCCGCGGTTTCCTGCACGCGGATGCCGCCCACCACATTGACGAACACGTCCTGGTCGCCCACCACGATACCGCCATGGCGATGCAGTACCGCCAGCAACATCGCCAGCCGGTTCTGCTCCAGACCCACCGCAACCCGACGTGGGTTGGACAACGGCGATGCATCCACCAGCGCCTGTACCTCCACCATCAGCGGGCGGGTGCCTTCGCGGGTGACCATCACGCAACTGCCCGGCTGCTGGGTGCTACCGCCGGACAGGAAGATCGCCGACGGATTGGAGACCTCCTTAAGGCCCTTCTCGCCCATGGCGAAGACGCCCAGTTCGTTGACCGCACCGAAGCGGTTCTTGAACGCACGCAGCAGGCGGAACCGGCTGCCGCTCTCGCCTTCGAAATACAGCACCGCATCGACCATGTGCTCGAGCACGCGTGGCCCGGCGATGCCGCCTTCCTTGGTCACATGGCCAACCAGAAACACTGCGGTGCCGGTTTCCTTGGCGTAGCGCACCAGCCGCGCCGCGCTCTCGCGCACCTGGCTCACCGAGCCCGGCGCTGCGGTCAACGACTCGGTCCACAAGGTCTGTACAGAATCGGCCACGATCAGCTTCGGCCGCGCCACGCTGGCGTGCTGCAGGATGTTTTCGATGCCGGTTTCGGCCAGGGCGTTCAGGCCTTCCAGCGGCAGATCCAGGCGCACCGCGCGCCCGGCCACCTGGGCCAGCGATTCCTCGCCGGTCACATACAACACCGGCAACGTGGAGGCCATGCTCGCCAGCGCCTGCAGCAGCAACGTCGACTTGCCGATCCCGGGGTCGCCGCCGATCAGCACCACCGCCCCTTCCACCAGCCCGCCACCCAGCACCCGATCGAACTCGCCGATACCGGTGGAAACGCGCGCCTGCTCGGATTGCTGCACGTCCTTGAGCGCAGTGATCTTGGGTGCCTCGGCCTTGCCGGCCCAGCCGCTACGCCGCGATGCCGCTGGCGATGTCTTGCCGCCCGGAGTGGCGCTTTCGAGCACGATTTCGCTCAGCGTGTTCCAGACACCGCATTCGGTGCACTGCCCCTGCCACTTGGTGTACTCGGCACCGCACTCGCCGCAGACATAGGCCGTTTTCGCCTTCGCCATCGTTCTTGCCCATCGTTGCTGAAGCAGCAGGATAGTGGCTGACGGTCTCAGTGTGCGCGACGCAGGGCTTTGCGGGTCGGGATTCGGGATTCGGGATTCGGGCAAGTCGACGACTTACTGATGTGTAGTGCAAGCCATTGACCAGCTGCGCTCACGCAACAGCGGCATGACCGGTGAAGGCCGGCCATGCCGCTTGGAATCCACCGATCCACGCCGGTCAACGACGTGGGCGTGCGTCACTTAGCGCGCCTTGTACAACTCGCTCAGGCGATCCGGCTTGCCGGCGATGCGTTCCAGATGCGGATACAGCAAACCGCCGTGGTAGTCGATGCGGACGGTTTCGTAGCGGTCGCCACGCTTGACCAGCAGTTCGATCGGCGCAGTGGTGCCCTTGGCCGCCTTGATCGCATCCTTGATCACATCGGCGCTGAAGGCGCGGCCGTTGACGGCCACGAGGGTGTTTCCGTTGATGATGCCGGCATTGAACGCCGGGCTGTCCCACAACACCTCGTTGACTTCACCCGAGCCCTCCAGCGAAAGGCCCAGCGAATAGGTCAGGCTGACGTCGTTCTCGTTGCTCTCGTAGGTCTTGATCGCCAGGTTCGGCTCGTCGTTGTAGACCAGCTTCCAGCCGTTGGCTTCGATGCCGCCGTTCAACGAACCGTGCCCGTCCATGCGCTCGCGCAACAGGCTGGCCCAGTCGTATGCGGCCACACCGTTGAGCGTGCTCACGATGTCGTCGAAGGTGTACGGATTGACGTCCCAATCGCCGTTCTTCATGCCGAAGAACGCCTTGGCGAAATCGTCGATGGAACGCTTGTTGTTGGTGAGCGCGCGCAGCTTGCTATCCACTTCCAGCCACATCATCTGGCCGCCGGAGTAATAGTCCTCGCTCATCTGATAGCTGCGGTACGCCTTCGGACGCCGCATCGACATGGTCGGGTCGTTGGTGGTGTCCTGCACCGTGCGCCAGGCCATGCCGGGGCGGCCGCGCTCGTAGGTTGCCGCGACGCCGGCCAGCATGTCGCGCGCCTGGTCCTGCGTCCACAGGCCCGAACGGGCCGCCACCACTTCGCCCCAGAACTGGGTCTGGCCTTCGTACAGCCACAGCAGGCTGTCGCCCATCGGCACGTTGAAGTTCGGCGTTGCCAGGTCGGCGCCACGGCGGTACTTGCCATTCCAGGAGTGGTTGAACTCGTGCGCCAGCAGGTCGCGCATGATCCAGCTCTTGTCCCACTCGGTGAAGTAATTCGGCGGGCCGCTGTTTTCGCTGGAACGGTGATGCTCCAGGCCTATGCCGCCCAGCTTCTTGGTGAGCGCCAGCAGGAATTGGTAATGGTCGAAGTGACGCGCGCCGTACAGCTTGTCCATCTGCTGTACCAACGCAGCATGGGCCTTGATCTGCTCGGGCTTGGCCTCCAGCGATTTGGCTTCATCGGCAAAGACGTTGAGATAGACCGGCTGCTTGCCGGTGCTCAGTTCCACGCGCTTGTAGTACTTGCCGGCGAACATCGGCGAATCGACCAGGTCATCGAAATCGATCGGCTTGAAGCTCACCGTGTCGCCAACGCGGCGATCGGTTTCCAGTGCCGTGGCATAGCTCCAGCCGGCCGGCAGCGTGACGCTGGCCTGCGCCTTGATGTTGCGCGCGAAATAACCGGCCGGGTACAGCGCCGTGGTGTTCCACTGCAGATTGAGCATTTCCGGGGTCATCATCACCCGGCCCTGGTTGCCGGCCTGCGGCGAGAGGAACTTGAACTCGGCCGTCAGCTCGGTGGCGCCCTGTGGCACATCCACCTTGAACGCATAGACGTCGAACTGGTCGCGCTTCCATGGCACCACCTTGCCATCGACCTTGATCACCAGACCGGCGAGCTTGTCGATCGGTCCGGTCGGCGAATGGTTGCCGGGAATCCACTGCGGGTATAGCAGCGTCATCGGGCCCGGCTTGGCCGGCATGGTGGTCTTGACCTTGAAGATGCGGTGCGCCAGATCGGTGGCATCCACGTCGATCTTCAAGGTGCCGTCGAACGGCACGTCCTGCGGCGGTGCGGTTTGCGCGGCCGCGGGCAGCGACAACGCCGCCAGCAACGACACGGACAACAGGGTGGGCATTTTCATCGCAACTCCGCAGGTGACCTGAAACAGGCAAGTCCACGATGCTAAGCGCCTGCCCGTGCTTCCCCGTATGCCATTGGTCATGCTGCGGGCGAAAAAAAAGCCGCCAATTGCTTGGCGGCTTCTTCTTCAACGGGACGTCGATCCGGCTAGCGGCCGTCTCAATGCATCATGTTGACGTTCATGTTGTGCAGCACCCACAGCGAGCCCACGATCACGATGCCGATGATCAGCAGCGAGAACAGGCCCACCTGCACGTTGGAGCGCTGCTCGGGCGTGCGGTCCATATGCAGGAAGTACACCATGTGCACCAGCATCTGCACCGCGGCCATGACCGAGATCACGACGATGGTGACGCCCTTGGAGAATGCGCCGCTCATCACCATCGCAAATGGGATGACGGTGAGGATCACGGCCATCACAAAGCCGATCAGGTAGGACTTCAGGCCGCCGGCATGTGCGTCGGCAGCGGTATCGGTGTGGTGGTGATTGGCCATTACAGCGCTCCCAGCAGATAGACGACGGTGAACACACCGATCCAGATGATGTCGAGGAAGTGCCAGAACAGGCTCAGGCAGGCCAGACGCGTGCTGTTGCGCGCGGTCAGGCCATTCTTGGAAATCTGGATCACCAGCACTGCCATCCACAGCAGGCCGGAGGCCACGTGCAGGCCGTGCGTGCCCACCAGGGTGAAGAAGGCCGACAGGAACGCGCTGCGACCCGGACCGGCACCTTCATGGATCAGATGGTTGAACTCCCACACTTCCATGCAAAGGAAGCCGATACCCAGCAGTGCGGTCACCGCCAGCCAGCCATAGAGGCCGCCCATCTTGCGCTTGTGCGCGGCAATCATCGCAAAGCCGAAGCTCAGGCTGCTGAACAACAGCAGGAAGGTTTCCACCAGCACAAACTTCAGATCGAACAGCTCCTTGGCAGTCGGCCCGTCCACCGTGGCGCCGGAGAGCACCGCATAGGTGGCGAACAGACCGGCAAACAGCAGGCAGTCGCTCATCAGGTAGACCCAGAACCCGAAGACGGTGTTGCCGCCGCCGTCGTGATGCTCGTGGTCGTGATCGTGGCCGCCCGCGTGGGCGGCGTGGTCAAGCGAGGTCGAAGAAGCCATGGTCATACCACCTTCGCGGCCTGCGCCGCCTGTTGCTGTTCGAGCAGGGCGAAACGTGCGTTTTCGATGCGCTCCACTTCGTCGGCTGGCACCCAGTAATCGATGTCGTCATCGAAGGTGCGTGCGATGAAGCTGCCGATCATGCCCACCAGGCCAATGATGGCCAGCCACCAGATGTGCCAGATCAGACCGAAGCCCAGCAGCACGCTGAAGGCACCGATGTAGACGCCGGCGCCGGTGTTACGCGGCATGTGGATCGCTTCGTACTTGGACGGACGCACCCAGCCCTTGCCGTTCTGCTTGTCGGCCCAGAACTGATCGCGGTCGTCGATGTGCGGCAGCACGGCAAAGTTGTAGAACGGCGGCGGCGAGGAGGTTGCCCATTCCAGCGTACGGCCATCCCACGGGTCGCCCGTGTAGTCCATGTGCTCCTTGCGCTTCCAAACGCTGTAACCGATCTGCACCAGGTTCAGGAAGATGCCCATGCCGATGATCGCAGCACCCACGGCGGCAACGTACAGCCACGGCGCCCACTCAGGGTGGTTGTAGGTGTTCATGCGACGGGTCATGCCCATGAAGCCGAGCACGTACAGCGGCATGAAGGCCACGAAGAAGCCGATGATCCAGCACCAGAACGAGGCCTTGCCGATCTTTTCGTTGAGCTTGAAGCCGAATGCCTTCGGGAACCAGTAGGTCAGGCCCGCCAGGTAACCGAACACCACGCCGCCGATGATCACGTTATGGAAGTGCGCGATCAGGAACAGGCTGTTGTGCAGTACGAAGTCCACCGCCGGAATCGCCAGCATCACGCCGGTCATGCCACCGATGGTGAAGGTGATGATGAAGCCGATCGTCCACAGCACCGGCGAGGTCATGTGCACGCGACCGCGGAACATGGTGAACAGCCAGTTGAAGATCTTCACGCCGGTCGGGATCGAGATGATCATCGTCGTGATGCCGAAGAAGGCATTGACGTTGGCACCCGAGCCCATGGTGAAGAAGTGGTGCAACCACACCACGAACGACAGCACGCCGATGCACGAGGTGGCGTACACCATCGAGGTGTAGCCGAACAGGCGCTTGCGGCTATAGGTCGCGATCAACTCGGAGAAGATGCCGAACGCCGGCAGGATCAGGATGTAGACCTCCGGGTGACCCCAGATCCAGATCAGGTTGACGTACATCATGGCGTTGCCGCCACCGTCGTTGGTGAAGAAGTGCGTGCCCAGGTAACGGTCGGCACCCAGCAGCGCCAGCGCCACGGTCAGGATCGGGAACGCGGCAATGATCAGGATGTTGGTGATCAGCGCGGTCCAGGTGAAGATCGGCATGCGCATCAGGGTCATGCCCGGCGCGCGCATGCGCATGATCGTCACGAAGAAGTTGATGCCGGTCAGCAATGTGCCTAAACCGGACACCTGCAACGCCCAGATGTAGTAATCGACACCGACCCCCGGGCTGTATTCCAGACCCGACAACGGCGGGTACGCCAGCCAACCGGTCTGCGCGAATTCACCCACGCCCAGCGAGATGTTGATCAACGCCGCACCGGCCACGAACAGCCAGAAGCTCAGCGAGTTCAGGAACGGAAACGCCACGTCGCGCGCGCCGATCTGCAGCGGCACGATCAGGTTCAACAGGCCGGTCATGAACGGCATGGCCATGAAGAAGATCATGATCACGCCGTGCGCGGTAAAGATCTGGTCGTAGTGGTGCGGAGGCAGCACGCCTTCGCCACCGCCACCGGCCAGCGCCTGCTGGGTGCGCATCATCGCCGCGTCGGCAAAGCCGCGCAGCAGCATGACCAGCGCCACGATGATGTACATCACGCCGATGCGCTTGTGATCCACCGAGGTGAACCACTCTTTCCAGAGATAGCCCCACAGCTTGTACTTGGTGATGGCGCCCGCGATGAGCAGGCCGAGCAGACCGGCACCACCCAGCGCGACCATGATGATCGGCTCGTGGTACGGAACTGCCTCGATGGTGAGTTTGCCTAGCATCACTTGTCTCCAGAAGTGCACATGGCGACCGGCTCCGTAGCCGATGCCTGATGGTCGCCGTGGCCTTTGCTGTGGCCCGGACCATTCATGTGTTTGTCGACCAGCGAGCGGAACATGCCGTCCTGCACCGACGAGTAGTAGGTGACCGGATACTGTTCCTTGTCGTTGCGATTGGCTGCCAGCACCTGGTACTCGGCAGCGTTCAACGCGGTCGGTGATGCCTTGACCTTGGCCACCCAGGCGTCAAAGCCGGCCTGATCGACGGCATGCGCCTTGAAGCTCATCTTCGAAAAGCCATGACCGCTGTAGTTGGTCGACAGGCCGAAGTATTCGCCCGGCTCGTTGGCCACCAGGTGCAGCTTGGTTTCCATGCCCGCCATGGCGTAGATCATGGTGCCCAGGTGCGGGATGAAGAACGAGTTCATCACCGTGTCGGAGGTGATCTTGAAGTTCAGCGGCGTGTGCACCGGGAACGCGATCTCGTTGACGGTGGCAATGTTCTGGTCGGGATAGATGAACATCCACTTCCAGTCCAGCGATACCGCTTCGATGGTGATCGGCTTGACTTCCGAATCCAGTGGCCGGTACGGGTCCAGCGCGTGCGAGGAGCGCCAGGTCAGCACCGCCAGCACCAGGATAATCACGCACGGGATCGACCACACCACCACTTCGATGGCGGTGGAGTGCGACCAGTCCGGCTCGTAGCGCGCCTTGGTGTTGGAGGCGCGATATTTCCACGCGAACGCAATCGTCATCACGATCACCGGGATGACCACGATCAGCATCAGCACCACCGAGGTGATCAGCAGCTGCTTTTCGTCGTGGCCGATCTGGCCTTTCGGATTGAGGATGGCCGAGTTGCAGCCTGCCAGCAGCAGGAAGGGCAACATCAGACCTGGACGAAGTAAACGCCCGAGCTGTTTCAGCGGAATCATCGGTCGATCCAAGTGCGAAGGAACGCCAGCCTCGTTCGTCGTATCCGTCCTGGGATGTTCCCGACGCAGCCGTCTCCCTAGAGGAGAGGAACTGCGCAGACCGAAGACACGGGTTAGCGCAGTAATTTTAGTCTTTGCTGCACCTGCACGAAACCCATTGGCAATGATCTGACGCAATAAAAGCGCGCCAATTTGTGCGACATGTTGTCGCAGCGCAGCGCGAGGCCAGAATTGCGCCGTTGCGTTCGCAAATGGGGCAGGTTTGCACGCGTGCAATGCATGCGAGAACCACGTGAAACGCGGAGTTTTCGACGCTTCAAAACGCAACTGGGCCGGCATGAGCCGACCCAGTCTTGGAGCGTGGTGCCGGAAATAGGAATCGAACCTACGACCTACGCATTACGAATGCGCCGCTCTACCAACTGAGCTATTCCGGCGAGCCGTGAATTGTAGGAGCGCAGCGCCCCCCGGGTCAATCGCTGCAAGCGCCGCAGCCGGAATGACACGCCGCCCTAGCTGACCAGACGCAAGCGCAGCTCCTTGGGCAGCGCAAACACCATCGATTCCGGCTCGCCTTCAAGTTCGGAGACGCCGGCCGCGCCCAGTTCGCGCAAGCGCTCCAGCACGCCATCGACCAGCACCTGCGGCGCAGAGGCGCCGGCGGTCAGGCCGATATGCTGCTTGCCGACAATCCAGGCCGGGTCGATCTCGCTGGCGTTATCGATCAGGTAGGACTCCACCCCGTCGCGCCGGGCCAGCTCGCTCAACCGGTTGGAATTGGAGCTGTTGGGCGAACCGACCACCAGCACCAGATCGCACTGGCGCGCCAGATCGCGCACCGCGTCCTGGCGGTTCTGGGTGGCGTAGCAGATGTCGTCGTGGCGCGGGCCCTGCATCGCCGGGTAGCGCGCACGCAAGGCCTCGATGATGCCCATGGTGTCGTCCACCGACAGGGTGGTCTGGGTGGTATAGGCAAGGTTATCGGGTTGGCGGACATCGAGCGTGGCGACCTGCTCGATGTCTTCGACCAGATAGATCGTGCCCACCCCGCGCTCGCGGCTCCACTGCCCCATCGTGCCTTCCACTTCCGGGTGCCCGGCATGGCCGATCAGCACAACGTCGCGCCCTGCCCGGCAATGCCGCGCCACCTCGAAATGCACCTTGGTCACCAGTGGGCAGGTGGCGTCGAACACCTTCAGTCCACGCCGCTCGGCTTCCTGACGCACCGCCTGCGAGACGCCGTGCGCGCTGAAGATCACCGTGGCGTCGTCGGGCACCTCGTCGAGTTCTTCGACGAAGATCGCGCCGCGCTGCTTGAGGTCGTCGACCACGAAGCGGTTGTGCACGACCTCGTGCCGCACATAGATCGGCGCGCCCAGCGTCTCGATCGCACGCTTGACGATCTCGATCGCACGGTCGACGCCGGCACAAAAACCACGGGGATTGGCGAGCAGGACATCCATGGCGGGCATTCTACGGGAATGGGGAACGAGGGGTCGGACCGGGCAGCAGTCGCGAGCAGGCAGGCTTCAGCGCAGATTCCCGGTTCCCGCCTGCTGCTTGCCGGATTTGTCGAACAAGCCGAACACGGCAATTCCGATCGCACCGCCCACGATCGCCGAGTCGGCGATATTGAAGGACGGCCAGGTGTGGCTGCCGATGTACCACTGGATGAAATCCACCACGTGACCGTGCATCAGCCGGTCGATCACGTTGCCGATCGCCCCGCCGATCACCAGCGCATATGGCAGCGCGCTGCGCCACTGCCCGCGCGCGGTGCGCGAGAGCCAGAACGCCAGCAGGCCGCTGATGCCCACCGCCAACGCAGTGAAGAACCACAGCTGCCAGCCACCGGCATCGCTCAGAAAGCTGAAGGCCGCGCCGGTGTTATAGGTGCGGTACCAGTTCCAGAAGCCGTCGATCACCGGCACCGGGGTGTACTCGGGCAGGCTGGACAGCACCCAGGCCTTGCTCCACTGATCCAGGCAGACCACCAGCGCAGAGAGCAGCAGCCAGATCAGGGCCGAGGGGTTGGGGCGTTGACTCATGTCGAAAGATCGCAGTTGGTGGCCGCTGCTCCGATGCCGGAGAAGACGCCTGGGTGGGAGGTAGTGACTGGAGTGGCAGAAAACGACAGATGCTGGATTGCAGGCGGACAAGGATGGCACGGGCGGCTCGACCAGCCGCGCCGCCCTGCCCCAATGCGTGCCCCAAGCTTCAGCAAGCCAGGCGCATGGCGGCAGCGGACGCGTCGCTGCAGAGCAACCAGGGGCTACCCCGGCAGCTGACGCGGGCTGCGCCAGCGCCAGACGCCGGCAGTCCGTGGCCAGATCCCTGCCACGTCCCGCCGGCGAGGCGGCGTCAGAACCAGCGACGCTGCTCGCCCGGACCTTCGATATTGCTGACGCAACGGCTGCACAGGTCCGGGTGACGCGGGTCGCTGCCCACGCTGGCCTGATGGTGCCAGCAGCGCACGCACTTGGCCTTGGTCGTGGGCTGCGCACTGACGAAGATGTCGTCGGTGCTGGCCGCGGTCACGGTGACATCGCCACTGATGAACAGGAAGCGCAGTTCCTCGGCCAGCGGTTGCCAGCGCGCGGCGGTCTGCGCATCGGCGGCCACGGTGATTTCCGCTTCCAGCGCCGCACCGATCGCGCCATTGGCACGCATCGGCTCCAGCACCTTGGCCACCTGCTCGCGCAGGACCAGCAACTTGTCGAAATCCGCACCGGTCAACGCAGCGTCGGCCGGCAACGGCGCAAGGCCGTCGTACCAGGTGGCGAACAGCACGTTGTCGACATGCTTGCCCGGCAGGTAGCCCCACAGTTCCTCGGCAGTGAAGCTCAACACCGGCGCGATCCAGCGCACGAACGCCTCGGCCACGTGGTACATCGCGCTCTGCGCCGAACGGCGGCCGCGTGCGTCTTCGGCCATCGTGTACAGGCGGTCCTTGGTGACATCCAGGTACAGCGACCCCAGGTCCACGCTGCAGAAGTTCAGCAGTGCCTGCACGATCTCGGCGAAGTCGTAGCGCGCGTAGGCGGCCACGATCTTTTCCTGCAGCTCGTGCGCGCGATGCACGATCCAGCGGTCCAGCAGCACCATCTCGTCCAGCGCCACCAGATGCTGCAGCGGATCGAAGCCATGCAGGTTACCGAGCAGGAAGCGCGCGGTATTGCGCAGGCGGCGGTAGGCATCGGCGTTGCGCTTGAGGATCTCCTGCGACAGCGACATCTCGTTGCTGTAGTCGGCCGAGGCGATCCACAGGCGCAGGATGTCCGCGCCCAGTGTCTTCATGATGTCCTGCGGCTCGATGCCGTTGCCCAGCGACTTGGACATCTTGCGGCCGTGCTCGTCCACGGTAAAACCGTGGGTCAGGCACTGCTTGTACGGCGCCACCTTGTCCATCGCCACGCCGCTCAGCAGCGACGACTGGAACCAGCCGCGGTGCTGGTCGGAACCTTCCAGATACAGGTCGGCCGGCTTGGGCAGCCCACGATCCGGAAGCACCGCCTCGTGCGTCACGCCGGAGTCGAACCACACATCCAGGATGTCGGTGATCTTCTCGTAAGCTGCCGCCTCTTCGCCCAGCAATTCGGCCGCATCCAGCGTGTACCAGACATCCACGCCGCCCTGCTCCACGCGGTCGGCGACCTGGCGCAGCAACTCGGTGCTGCGCGGATGCGGCTCGCCGGTTTCGCGATGCACGAACAAGGCGATCGGCACGCCCCAGGTACGCTGCCGCGAGATGGTCCAGTCCGGGCGCCCGTCGACCATGCCGGCGATACGCGCCTGGCCCCAGGACGGATACCAATGCACGTCTTCGATGGCGTTGAGCGCATCGGCGCGCAGGTTGGCCTGCTCCATCGAGATGAACCACTGCGGCGTGGCGCGGAACGCAATTGGCGTCTTGTGCCGCCAGCAATGCGGATAGCTGTGCTCCATCTTGCTGGCCGCCAGCAGCACGCCGGTCTCGCGAAGCGCGTCGATGATGACGTCGTTGGCCTTCCAGATATGCAGCCCGGCCAGCACGGTGTCGCCCAGCGGCGGGGTCGACGGCAGATATACGCCGCGCCCGTCCACCGGATTGATCTGCGCGGCGCCGTAGCGCTCCAGCAGCCCGTATTGCCTGGAGACCTGATAGTCCTCCTGGCCGTGGCCGGGTGCCGTATGCACCGCGCCGGTACCATCCTCGGCCGACACGTGGTCGCCCAGCAGCAGCGGGATCTCGCGTTCGGCATAGAACGGGTGATTCAGCAGCATGTGCTCCAGCGCCGCGCCCTTGGCGTGCCCGTGCACCACGACCTCGCCCACGCCGTACCGCGCCAGCGCCTTGGCAGCCAACGCTTCGGCGATCACCAGCCAGCGCGGCTGGCCGCGATCGGCCGAACCTTCGACCAGCACATAGTCCAGCTCCGCGCCCAGGCTCACCGCCAGCGACGCCGGCAGCGTCCACGGCGTGGTGGTCCAGATCGGCACCGCCACGCCCACGCCGGCGGGCAGCGAGGCGCCGAACGCGGCAGCCACCGCAGCCGGGTCGCGCGCCGGATAGGCGATATCCACGGTCGGCGACACCTTGTCGGCGTATTCGATCTCGGCCTCGGCCAGCGCCGAACCGCAATCGAAGCACCAGTGCACCGGCTTGACGCCGCGGGTCAGGTGGCCGTTATCGACCACCTTGGCCAACGCGCGGATTTCGTTGGCTTCGAAGCGGAAATCCAGCGTCTTGTACGGGTTGTCCCAATCGCCGATCACGCCCAGGCGCTTGAAATCGCGCCGCTGCAGATCGATCTGCTCGGTGGCGTATTCGCGGCACTTCTGCCGAAATTCGGCCGCATCGAGCTTGACGCCGACCTTGCCGTATTTTTTTTCGATCGCGATCTCGATCGGCAGGCCATGGCAATCCCAGCCCGGGATATACGGTGCATCGAAGCCGGCCAGATATTTCGACTTGACGATGATGTCCTTGAGGATCTTGTTGACCGCATGGCCGAGGTGGATCTGGCCGTTCGCATACGGCGGGCCGTCATGCAGCACGAACAGCGGCCGCCCCGCGGCATTGGCGCGCAGTTGCGCGTAGAAGCCCTCGCGCTCCCAGCGCTCCAGCATCGCCGGCTCGCGCTTGGGCAGGTCGCCACGCATCGGAAATTCCGTCGCAGGCAGATGAAGAGTGGCTTTGTAATCTTGGGTCACAGGAACCTACCGTTGCGCTGGATTGCTTGAGAAGTCCGCACATGGATGTGCGGGCTCTTGCGAGGGACTCGCCGTCGTCGAGGGTTGTTGCTCAGAACGCATATGCGCCGCCAGTACCTCACGTGCCTGCTCGGCATCGCGGTGCATCTGCACGGTCAGCGCCTCCAGGCCATCGAACTTTTCTTCGTCGCGCAGCTTGGCGACGAATTCGACGGCAATGTGCCGGCCATACAGATCGCACTGGAAATCGAACAAGTGCGCTTCCAGCAGCGGCTCCACGCCCGCTACCGTGGGACGCGTGCCGAAGCTGGAGACCGACGGCCACGGCCGCTCGGCCACGCCATGTACCCAGGTCGCATAGATCCCCGACAACGCCGGCGTGCGCGGAAAGCGCAGGTTGGCGGTGGGATAGCCCAAGGTACGACCAAGCTGCTTGCCGCGCACGACCCGGCCACCGATGGCGTACGGGCGACCGAGCAAGTCGCCGGCGTGGGCGAATTCGCCGGCGCCGAGCAGTTCGCGAATTCGCGTTGCCGAAATCCGCTCCCCATGCAAATGCACCGGCGCAATCTCGCCCGCCACAAAGCCGTGCTGCTCGCCAAGCGTACGCAGCAGGCCGATGTCGCCGGCGCGTCGATGGCCGAAACGGAATTCCGGGCCAATCCAGACTTCGCGCGCGCAAAGCCGGCCAACCAGCGCCAGCCGCACGAAATCTTCCGCACACATCTTGGACAAGCGACCGTCGAAACGGATCATGCCCACGCTGTCGGCACCGAAGCCGTACAAGCCTTCGATCTTGGCGCGTGCCAGGGTCAGACGCGGCGGCAGCGCGGCGGGTGCGAAGAACTCGCGCGGCAGCGGCTCGAAGCTCACCGCCACTGCCGGCACACCGAGTGCGCGAGCACGCGCCACGGCGTGTTGCACCAGCGTTCGATGCCCCAGATGCAGGCCATCGAAGGCGCCGATGCAGACCACGCTTCCGCGCGGGAACAGCGTCCCGCCCTCGACGTCTCTAAACAGCCTGCTCATTCCTCGATCCAAACAGATGCCGGCCCGCCGGCCGGCCCTCGTTGATACATAACCTGCAAGTATAGCCGTGCCTGTCAAGCCGCATGGGCGTACCTGGGGCGGGCAGCGCGTCACCGCCTGCGGTTGCGCAGGGATGGGCGTTCCCTGGACAGTGCAGGCGACCTGCAGCGCGCTGATTCGGTCGTCGCCTCAGCCTTCGCGCAGATGCCGCGGCCGCAGCCCCAGCGCCAACTGCGCGACCAGATATGTCGCCCCGCCACTGCCCACCAGTACCGCCAGCCAGCCGATGCGGTTCCATTTGTCCATCTGCGTAAACGACGGCAGCCACCACAGCAAGCTCAACAGCACTGCCACCATCGCCGCACATGCCAGCAGCAGACGCAGCGCATAGCCGCCCCAGCCCGGCCGGCGCTGGTACACACCGGACTTGCCCAGCCAGTACCACAGCAATCCCAGATTGAGATAACTCGACAGTGCACTGGCGATACCCAATGCCAGATGCAGGCCCGGCTGCTTGCCCAGCGCCTGCATCACACCCTGCGCCTTGAGTTCCGGCGGCACCATGATCTGGTACACGACCGCCAGCAGCGCGAAGTTGAACACCATGTTGGCGATCAGCGCCGCCACGCCTGCACGCACGGGTGTGCGGGTGTCCTGGCGCGCGTAGAAGGCCGGCAACAGCACCTTCAGCATGGCGTAGGCCGGCAAACCGAAGCTCAGGCCGTAGACCGACATTGCGGTCATGCGGGTATCGAACGCAGTGAACTGGCGGTACTGGAACAACGTCGCCACCAGCGGTTCGGCCAGCAGCAGCAAGCCCAGCATGGCCGGCATCGCGATCAGCAGGGTGGTGCGGAAGCCCCAGTCCAGCGCGCCGGAGAAAGCTGTGCGATCGGTTTTGACATGATGGCGGGCCAGCGCCGGCAGGATCACCGTGCCCAGCGCCACGCCGAACACACCCAGCGGCAGCTCCAGAAAGCGATCGGCCAGCGACAGCCACGATTGCGACCCATCGGCCAGGCGCGCGGCGATCACCGTATCCAGCATCAGGTTGATCTGAGCAATCGACGAGCCGAACAAGGTCGGGATCATCAAGGTCAGCACTTTGCGCACATCCGGGTGATTCCAGCCCCAACGCGGCAGCGTCAGCAGGCCGATGCCCTTCAGCGCCGGCAGCTGGAACAGCAACTGCAGCGCACCGGCCACCAGCACCGCCCAGCCCAGCGCCAGGATCGGGACGTCCAACCGCGGCGCCAACCACAGCGCGCCGGCAATCATGCACAGATTGAGGATCACCGGCGTCAGCGCCGGGATGGCAAAGCGCTGGAAGCTGTTGAGCGCGCCACCGGCCAGCGCCGTCAACGAGACGAACAGCAGGAATGGAAAGGTCAGCCGCAACAGATCGACCAACAACCCGTATTTTTCCGGATCGGTGGCCGCGCCATCGGAAAATACCGAGGCCAGTTGCGGGGTGAAGATCAACCCCAGTGCGGTGATCAGCAGCAACATCCCGCCCAAGGTGCCGGACACGCGCGCCATCAGCTCGCGCAGATCGGCATGCGGGCGGGTCTCCTTGACCTCGGTGAACACTGGCACGAAGGCGGTGGCGAACGAGCCCTCGGCGAACAGCCGGCGCAGGAAATTGGGAATGCGGAAGGCCACCCAGAACGCGTCGGTCACCGCATTGGCGCCGAAGGTGGTGGAAATCGCCTGGTCGCGGATCAGGCCCAGCACCCGCGAGATCATGGTCATACTGCTGAATGAGAGCAGGCCTCTCAACATGCCGGGCTTGCTCACGCTGCATCCCTCTTGACAACTGACTTGACGTACATATCCGGGTCCATCATACTTTCGCGCTTGCTTTTTCCACCATACCGATTTTTCAGGAACCCACCACCGTGGCCAATATCAAGTCCGCCAAGAAGCGCGCCAAGCAGACCATTGTGCGCAACGAGCGCAACACCGGTCAGCGCTCGATGCTGCGCACCGCCGTCAAGAAGGTGATCAAGGCCCTTGACGCCAACGATGCTGCAGGCGCCGAAGCTGCTTTTGCCGTTGCTCAGCCCATCCTCGACCGTTTCAGCGCCCGCGGCCTGATCCACAAGAACAAGGCTGCACGCCACAAGAGCCGCCTGACCGCGCGCATCAAGGCCATCAAGGCCGCGTAAGCGACCAGTTGGCGCATTGCCGGAAGCCTGGCTTCCGGCAGTACAGAAAAACCCGGCCAAGGCCGGGTTTTTTGTGTGTCTGCGCCTGCACTCAGCCCGCATTGCGCGCTTCGAGTTCGTCTTCGCGCTGACGATCGAAGAACGCCATCACGTCTTTCATGATCGGGAAGGTGCCATCGCGCCCGAGAGCGGAAACCAGGTACCACGGCGCCGTCCAGCCCAACTCGGCCACGATGGTTTCTGCAGCGGCACGCGCCTCGTCTTCGAACATCAGGTCGGCCTTGTTGAGCACCAGCCAGCGCGGCTTCTTCAGCAACTCGGGATCGTGGCGTTCCAGCTCGCGCTCGATGGTGCGCACCTGATCGGCCGGCGATACGCCGTCCACGCCGCCCTCGCCATATACGCCCAGAGCAGGCGAAATATCCACCAGATGCAGCAGCAGGCGGGTGCGTTGCAAATGGCGCAGGAACTGCGTGCCCAGACCGGCGCCGTCGGCCGCGCCTTCGATCAGGCCCGGCACGTCGGCGATGACGAAACTGCGGTACGCCTCGACACTGACCACGCCCAGATTCGGGTACAGGGTCGTGAACGGGTAGTCGGCCACCTTCGGGGTTGCCGCGGACACTGCGCGGATCAGGGTGCTCTTGCCGGCATTGGGGAAACCCAGCAGGCCGACATCGGCCAGCAGCTTCAGTTCCAGCTTGAGCAGACGCTCTTCGCCCTCCTCACCGGTGGTGGCCTGGCGCGGCGCGCGGTTGACCGAGCTCTTGAAATGCATGTTGCCCAGGCCGCCCTTGCCGCCCTTGGCCACCAGCAAGCGGTCGCCGTGCTGGGTCAGGTCGCCGATCACTTCATCGGTCTGCACATTGATCACCACGGTACCGACCGGCACCACGATGATGCGGTCTTCGCCGCCCTTGCCGTAGGCCTGACGGCCCATGCCGTTCTCGCCGCGCTGCGCCTTGAAGGTGCGCTCATGGCGGAAATCGACCAGTGTGTTGACGTTCTCGTCGGCCACGATCCAGACGCTACCGCCCGCACCGCCATCGCCGCCATCGGGCCCGCCCAGCGGAATGAACTTCTCGCGGCGAAAGCCGACACAGCCGTTGCCGCCATTACCGGCGGTGACCAGGATTTCTGCTTCGTCGACTAATTTCATGGGATTCGGGGTTCGTGATTTGGGATTGGTGACAACGCGGCAACGCAACCTTGGCGAGCCCGTCAGCAGGGAAGGATGAGAACGCCAGGACGCCAAGGGATCCGCTCTTGCGAATCCCCAATCCCGAATCCCGACTCCCGGCCCTCAAACGAAAAACCCCGCCGAAGCGGGGCTTTCCGTCTCGTTCGCAGCGCCTTGCGGCACATGCGAACTGGCCTGCATGGAGCGGGCGATTACGCCTCGGCAACCACGCTGACGGTGCGACGCTTCTTCGGCCCCTTGGTGGAGAACTCCACCTTGCCGTCCACCAGGGCGAACAGGGTGTGGTCACGGCCGAGGCCGACGCCAGCACCCGGATGGAACTGGGTGCCGCGCTGCCGCACGATGATGTTGCCGGCGTCGATGGCCTGGCCACCGAAGATCTTCACGCCGAGGTACTTCGGGTTGGAATCGCGACCGTTGCGCGAGGAACCTACGCCCTTTTTATGTGCCATGACTGGTTCTCCTTACTTCTTGTCGCCACCGGCAATGCCGGTGATCTCGATTTCGGTGTAGTGCTGACGGTGTCCCTGACGCTTCATGTGGTGCTTGCGGCGACGGAACTTGATGATGCGCACCTTGTCGGCGCGGCCGTGGGCCACGACCTTGGCGGTGACCGAGGCGCCTTTCAGCGCATCGCCCAGCTTGATGCCATCGCTATCGCCCAGCATCAGGATGGTGTCGAACTTGATCTCGTTGCCAGCTTCGACTTCGAGCTTTTCCACGCGGAGCGTTTCGCCCTGCGCGACGCGGTATTGCTTACCGCCGGTTACCAGAACTGCGTACATGACCAGGTGTTCCTCTGTAGTTATTATGGTCGCCTGACTTGCCCATGGGGCAGACAGGAGCGGAATTGTACTGGCCTAGCCGGTTTCGGGTCAAGTCGCAAGCCGTCTGGCCGCGAATGGCCCGCGATGGGCTGGTAGAACGCATCATCCGGCCGCCACAACGGCCCCGGCAGACTGGCATTTGGGGCAATTGCCCTCACCTAGGTCGGCGGGTAGGCTGATCGACTGCCACTCATTCCTGCTGAGCACGCTCGCACCACTGCCGGTTCGCCGGCCCGACATCGGATCCCCCATGGCGATGGATTTCATCCGCATCCGCGGCGCGCGGACGCACAACCTTAAGAACATCGACCTCGACCTGCCCCGCGACAAACTGATCGTGATCACCGGCCTGTCCGGCTCGGGCAAGTCGTCGTTGGCGTTCGACACCATCTATGCAGAAGGCCAGCGCCGCTACGTCGAGTCGCTGTCGGCGTATGCGCGCCAGTTCCTCAGCGTGATGGAAAAGCCGGACCTGGACCACATCGAAGGCTTGTCGCCGGCGATTTCCATCGAACAGAAATCCACCTCGCACAACCCGCGCTCCACCGTCGGCACGATCACCGAGATCTACGACTACCTGCGCCTGCTCTATGCACGCGTAGGCCAGCCGCGCTGCCCGGACCATGGCTTCCCGCTGGAAGCGCAGACCGTCAGCCAGATGGTCGACCACATGCTCACCCAGGACCAGGAGCAGCGCTACATGCTGCTGGCCCCGGTGATCCGCGAGCGCAAGGGCGAGCATGCACAGGTGTTCGAGCAACTGCGCGCGCAGGGCTTCGTGCGCGTGCGCGTGGACGGCGAGCTGTATGAAATCGATGCGGTGCCGGCATTGGCACTGCGCCAGAAACACACCATCGAAGCGGTGATCGACCGCTTCCGTCCACGCGAAGACATCAAGCAGCGTCTTGCGGAGAGTTTCGAAACCGCGCTCAAGCTCGGCGAAGGCATGGTGGCGGTGCAATCGCTGGACGACCCGGCCGCAGCGCCGCACCTGTTCTCGTCCAAGTACAGCTGCCCGGTGTGCGACTACTCGCTGCCGGAGCTGGAACCGCGCCTGTTTTCGTTCAACGCACCGGTGGGTGCCTGCCCGAGCTGCGATGGCCTGGGCGTGGCCGAATTCTTCGACCCCGATCGCGTGGTCGTGCATCCCGAACTATCGCTGTCGGCCGGCGCGGTGCGCGGCTGGGACCGACGCAATGCCTATTATTTCCAGCTGATTGCTTCGCTGGCCAAGCACTACAAGTTCGACGTGGATGCGGTGTGGAATACGCTGCCGGCCAAGGTGCGCCAGGCGGTGCTGTTCGGCAGTGGCGATGAGGTGATCAGCTTCACCTACTTCACCGATGCGGGCGGGCGCACCACGCGCAAGCACCGCTTCGAAGGCATCCTGCCGAACCTGGAACGTCGCTACCGCGAGACCGAATCGCCGGCGGTGCGCGAAGAACTGACCAAGTACGTCAGCCAGCAGCCCTGCCCCGCCTGCAACGGCACGCGCTTGAATCGCGCTGCGCGCAACGTGTTCGTGGCCGATCGCCCACTACCGGAATTGGTGGTGCTGCCGGTCAACGAGGCGTTGAGCTTTTTCCGTGGCCTGTCGCTGCCGGGTTGGCGCGGCGAGATCGCGGCCAAGATCGTCAAGGAAATCGGCGAGCGACTGGGCTTCCTGGTCGATGTGGGTCTGGATTACCTCACCCTGGAGCGCAAGGCCGACACCTTGTCCGGCGGCGAGGCGCAGCGCATTCGCCTGGCCAGCCAGATCGGCGCCGGCCTGGTCGGGGTGATGTACGTGCTGGACGAGCCCTCGATCGGCCTGCACCAACGCGATAACGAACGCCTGCTCGGCACGCTGACGCGGTTGCGCGATCTGGGCAACACCGTGATCGTGGTCGAGCATGACGAAGATGCGATCCGCCTGGCCGACCATGTGCTGGACATCGGCCCCGGTGCGGGCGTGCATGGCGGCGAAATCTGCGCGCAGGGCACGCTGGACGACATCCTGAAATCGCCACGCTCGTTGACCGGCCAATACCTGTCCGGCAAGCGCCGCATCGAGATTCCAAGGCAGCGCCACAAGCCCAACCCGAAGATGATGCTGCATCTGCGCGGGGCGACCGGCAACAACCTGAAGAATGTCGACCTGGATATTCCCGCCGGTCTGCTGACCTGCATCACCGGTGTGTCCGGCTCGGGCAAGTCGACGTTGATCAACGATACGTTGTTCACCCTGGCGGCCAACGAGATCAACGGCGCCTCGCACACGGTGGCGCCGCATCGCGAGGTCGAGAACCTGGACCTGTTCGACAAGGTGGTGGATATCGACCAGTCGCCGATCGGGCGCACGCCGCGCTCCAATCCGGCGACCTACACCGGCATGTTCACGCCCTTGCGCGAGCTGTTCGCGCAGGTGCCCGAGGCGCGTGCACGCGGCTATTCGCCGGGCCGCTTCAGCTTCAACGTGCGTGGCGGCCGCTGCGAGGCCTGCCAGGGCGACGGCATGATCAAGGTGGAGATGCACTTCCTGCCCGACGTGTACGTGCCCTGCGACGTCTGCCACGGCAAGCGCTACAACCGCGAAACGCTGGAGATCCGCTACAAGGGTTTCAACATCAGCGACGTGCTGCAGATGACCGTGGAAGATGCGCTGCGCCTGTTCGAGCCGGTGCCGTCGATCGCGCGCAAGCTGGAAACGCTGGTCGATGTGGGATTGAGCTACATCAAGCTGGGCCAGAGCGCGACCACGCTCTCCGGCGGCGAAGCGCAGCGCGTCAAGCTGTCCAAGGAGCTGTCGCGGCGCGATACCGGGCGCACCCTGTACATCCTGGACGAGCCGACCACCGGGCTGCACTTCCACGATATCGAAGCGTTGCTCGGCGTGCTGCACAAGCTGCGCGACGAAGGCAACACGGTGGTGGTGATCGAACACAATCTTGACGTGATCAAGACCGCCGACTGGATCGTGGATCTGGGCCCGGAAGGTGGGCATCGTGGCGGCACCATCCTGGTCTCTGGTACGCCGGAGGAAGTGGCCGCGCACAAGCCGTCCTACACCGGGCAGTTCCTGGCCAAGATGCTGCCGTCGGTGAAGGCGCGCGAGACGCGTCCGGCGGCAATGGCCAACAAGCCCGATGCGCGTCCGCCGCGCAAGGTCAAACCGGAGAAGGTGGCCAAGGCCGCCAAATCCGCCACCAAGAAGACTGCGAAGAAGAAGGCAAGCTGATGAGCGAACACAAGGTTCTAGCACGCATCCCGATCAGCGTGCGCTGGCGCGATATGGACAGCATGGGCCATGTCAACAACGCCAAGTACATTTCCTATCTGGAAGAAGCGCGCGTGCGCTGGATGCTGGGCGTGCAAGGCGTGGCGATGACCGACCGCATCGCGCCGGTGGTTGCCGCCACCAATGTCAACTACAAGCAGCCGTTGATCTGGCCCAACGACATCACCGTCGAGTTGTTCGTCGAACGCCTGGGCACCAGCAGCGTGACCATCGGCCACCGCATCTTCGACCAGAAGGACGACAGCAAGCTGTACTCCGATGGCAACGTGGTGGTGGTGTGGATCGATACGCAGACCGGCAAGAGCGCTGCGCTACCGGATGCGGTGCGCGCGGCCAGTAGCTGAATTCCCATCGGCTCAGTGGCTGATGTTGCAGCAACGCGAAAGATCGGCGGCGGCTCCATGTGGAGCCGCCGCTTTCATTGCAATGCTGGCGCAAGTGCGCAACAGCCATCAAACACTCAAGAGCCGGGCGCGCGCTTGCGTGCTTCCAAGGTGGCCTTGATTTGGCGACCGTCCTGCAGGGTAAAGCTCACCGGCACCTGCGCGCCTTCCTGCAACGGCGCACTGGCGTCCATCAGCATCAGGTGCAGGCCGCCCGGCGCCAGCGGCACAGATTTGCCGGCCGGCAATGCCAGTTCGGGCACCGCACGCATGCGGCTGACGCCATTGACCTGTGTGGTTTCGTGCAAGGAGACATCGGCAAATACGCTGCTGTTGGCAGCAGTGATGGTCAGCGGCTGCGCACAGCCGTTATGAAATTGCCCGAACCCGGCGGCCATGCCCATGCCACCGGGCGGCGGGATGCGGATCCAGCCATTCTTGAATTCGGGCAGGCATTGCGCCGACACGCCCGCACTTGCCGCCAGCCCAAACGCCGCGAGCAACGCGCCGGCACACCTAACCCGCCTGCTTCGACTGCCGTCTATCATGACCTGACCTCCAGGAGCCCCGAATGAGCATCCAGATCTTAGACCATGGCCGTCTTCGCGAAATCCGTCTGGCGCGTCCGCCGGTCAACGCGCTGGACAGCGCGTTGTGCCAGGCGTTGAGCGTTGCGGTGCAGCAGGCGGGCGAGGAGGTCGACGGCATCGTGCTGTCGGGCAGCGAGCGGATTTTTTCCGGCGGCATGGATGTGCCGCATCTGCTGGCCCATGGCACCGACCGCGCTGCGCTGCTGGCCAGTTGGACCGCGTTCTTCGATGCGGCGCAGGCGCTGGCCAACAGCCGCGTGCCGGTGGTAGCGGCCATCGGCGGGCATGCGCCGGCCGGCGGCTGCGTGCTGGCGCTGTGCTGCGACTACCGGGTGATGGCGCGCAGTGCCGATACCGCAAGACCCTATACGATTGGCCTCAACGAAGTGCAGGTTGGCCTTGCTGCGCCGGAGGGTATCCAACGCCTGTTGCGCCGCGTGGTGGGTGCGCACCGCGCCGAACGCCTGCTGATCTCCGGGCAACTGCTGCCGGCCGAACAGGCGGTCGCGGTCGGGCTGGTGGACGAACTGGTCGATGGCGAGCTGGTCACCGCGCGTGCGGTGGCGTGGCTGCAGGAGCTGCAGCAGCTTCCCCGCCAACCGATGTTGACCACGCGCGCGATTGCGCGTGCCGACCTGCGCGCGGCATTGGCGCCGGAGTTGATCCAGCTGGAGCGCTTCATCGATGGCTGGTACGCGCCGGACGCGCAGACCGCGCTGCATGGCCTGGTGGCGCGCCTGCAGAAAGCCTGAGCCCTGCCGTCGCGGCGCCCCTTGGGCGGGCCGGTATACTCGCTGTCCGTCGCATGCCCAGGCCAGCCTCTTGTCCGCCACCGCCGAACCCGTCGTCTCCGAACTGATCAGCCTGCTGTCGCTGGAGCGCCTGGAAGACAACCTGTTCCGTGGCCAGAGCCGCGACATCGGCACCAAATACGTGTTCGGTGGGCAGGTGCTGGGCCAGGCGTTGGCGGCAGCGCAGGCGACGGTGGAAAACGGCCGCCAGGCGCATTCGCTGCATGCGTATTTCCTGCGTGCCGGCAATATCGACCACCCCATCGTCTACGACGTCGATCGCACCCGCGATGGCGGCAGTTTCTCGGTACGCCGGGTCACGGCGATCCAGCACGGCAAGGTGATCTTTTTTTGCGCGGCCTCGTTTCAGGAGCGCGAAGAAGGCGCCGAGCATCAGTCGGCGATGCCGGTGGTGCCACCACCGGAAGACATCGAACCGGCCGCCCCGCTGGCACCGGAAGTGTTGGCCAAGCTGCCGGCCAAGGTGCAGCGTTGGCTGTCGCGCGGTGGCCCGTTCGAGTTTCGCCATGTTTTTCCGCGCGACGAACTCAAGCCGCCCAAGCGCCCGCCGTTCCAGCAGATGTGGCTGCGCTTGAACGATCCCATCGGCGACGATGTAGGCCTGCATCAAGCGCTGCTCGCGTACGCGTCGGATTTTCAGTTGCTGGGCACCTCGACATTTCCGCACGGCATCAGCTATTACACGCCGAACGTGCAGATGGCCTCGCTCGATCATGCCCTGTGGTTCCATCGTCCATTCCGTACCGACGACTGGCTGCTGTACTCGCTCGACAGCCCCACCGCGCAGGGCGCGCGCGGTCTGGCTCGCGGGCAGTTTTTCACCCGCGACGGCATGCTGGTGGCCAGCACCACGCAGGAAGGCCTGATCCGGGTGGTGCCCGACGGCAGCGCGATTGCCGTGCCGGCCAAGGAGTAGACCTCACATCGCAACGGCACTGCACCCTGCTTGATGGCCAGTGCGCACCCTGGCTGGGTGAAGGCAGCCGAACACCGCTTCGCGCGCACTGCAGACACCGCAAGCTGGCATGCTTGCCTGCCACGGTCATGCGCATGCGATCCCCTGACCGCATCACCCGCACCTTGATGTTTCATCTTGAACTGGCGCCTCAAGGGTGCCATCTGTTCCGGACCCAACGGCGTTTTCCACCATGCGCAAGATCTTCAGCAGTCAACGTATCGAAACCGCCGAAGGCGTGGCCAATCTCTTGCGCGATGCGGGAATCGAGATCCGCATCAGCAACGGTCGCTCTTATCAAAGCAAGCGCGGCGGCCAGTTCAGCTACCTGGAGCAGAGCAATGCCCAGGCGCAGCCCACCGTCTGGATCGTGCATGCCAACGACCAGCCGCGCGCACGCGAGCTGCTGCGCGACGCCCGTCTGCTGGATACCACCCGCCGCGACCTGCCGAACGTGGAATACACCTTCCGCGAAGGCGAAAACGGCTCCAGCTCCAGTGCGCGCAGCTGGGCCTGGCGTATCCGCCTGGTGTTGCTGCTGGTGATCGGCGCCGTGGCGATGGTGGTGGTGATGCGCCATCGCAACGCGCCGACGCAACTGGCACCAGCGGCCCAGCCGGCATCGCAACAGGCGCCGGCGCCAGATGCCGCACGACCGGCAGCAGAAGACGACGAATTGCGCGTGCGGATCCAGCCGACCCGCTGACCGCAGCGACCCGGCGCGGCCACCCGCTGGTACGACAGTCCTGCTCGTCGGCGCGGTCACATCCGTGCCGGCCTGCGTCGCATGGCATGCGAAGGCAGGCGCCTAGCGAGCAACGTCGCACGATCCGAAGCGATGGGTTCGTATCCGACTGTCGCAGTCATCGGGCAACGCCTGCGCTGCTATAAGCGGCCAGGATCCAACCAGACCCCGGAGTCATGACGTGAAGGCAAGTCTGTTCACCAGTCTGCTGATGATGGTCAGCATGAGCGCGCATGCGGACGGACTCACCAAGTCCGCCGATGGCAAGACGCTATCGGTGAGCTTCGGAGCACCGACCTTCAAGCAGGTGCTCCACTACCGCAAGCTCTACGACAAGAAGCCGTTCCCCGATGCGGAAATCTATTATTTCAGCAACGGCATGTACAAAATCATTTCCCAGGGCGAAAACCATTACGGCGTCTATGTGCTGCAGGGAACATTCGACGACCAGAGCTACACCATCCGGTTCATCTCCCTGCCCTCGGAAGACTGGGGCAACAAGACCGCGTTCCACCAGCTGACCTTCGTGCGCGGCGACCAGCAGAATGTCTTTATCCAGAACGCCATCGTCGACACCGGCGAAGCGATCGCGCAGCAGAACGGCACCTACACGCTGGAGAAGAACACCGTCTCCAATCCGGTTCCCACGTCCTGGAAGCACGACTGAGCGTTGTCGCCGCGCTCAGCGTCTGCCCCAAACGCAAGCGCCCTCCCGCCAGGCGGAAGGGCGCGGTCGATCGGCGCCTTGTTACGTACTGCAAACAGCTGGGTGAACTCACCGCTCACCCGAGCGGCACTCGCCAATGCGCAACGAGCGCCGCAGTCGGCGATGCCTCAGCGGTTGGTCGCAGGTGCGGTTGCCGGTGCCGGCTTGCCATCGTCGCCGTGCCTGCCCATCCCACCCGGCCCGTGCCCGCCACGCCACTTGGACGCAGCATCGAACTCGGCCTTGCTCAGCTTGCCGTCCTTGTCGGTGTCGGCCTTAGCGAACCACGCATCGCGATGCTGCTGCATGCGCAACTCTCGGTCGGCACGGTCGACGAAGCCGTCCTTATTGAGATCCATCTGGTCGAAGCGTGCAGCGAACTTGGGGTCGGCCTTGGCTTCTTCGCGGCTGATACGGCCATCCTTGTTGGTATCGAGCTTGGCCATCCACTCGCCACGTCCGCCGCGCCCATCGCGACCCGGGCCACGATGATGCGGGCGCTCGTCGCGCGACAGCTTGCCGTCCTTGTTGGTGTCCAGCGTATCGAACTGCGCGGCCAGCGTCGGATCGGCAGCCGCTTCGCTGCGGTCGATCACGCCATCGCCGTTCTTGTCGAGTTTGGCAGGCCGCGGCGCATCGCCGGGAGCCGGCACGGTGGCGGCGAACGCGGTGCCGGTGGACAGCGCGGCCAGCACGGCCAGGGCGAGAAAGGGTTTGCGTGACGTCATGAGACACTCCTGGAAGATAGGAACCACACGCGGCACCTGCATGGGCCGCATCGCGTGGGTGGTGCGTGCGGATCGTCCGTGCGCTGCCACCAACACCCCCATCAACGACCCATCGATGCGCGCGTTGACGTCCAGGGCGGACGTATTCATCCGGCGGACAGTCGCCGCTGATGCGACGCGCAGGCGCTATCCTTCGGCCATGGCCATCCATGCCGACACCCACGACGACCTGCGCCTGTTCCAGACCGGCGAGCATGCCTGTGGCTATTGGTCCGACCGGCAGGCGCGCGATCTGGTGCTGGATCCGCACGATCCGCGCCTGGGGGCGATCTATCCGCAAGCGCTGGCATGGGGCTTTCGTCGCTCCGGCGATCTGGTCTACCGGCCGCACTGCGAACGGTGCCGTGCCTGTGTGCCGGTACGCATCGCGGTGGATGCGTTTCACCCGGACCGCAGCCAACGCCGTTGCCTGGCGCGTAACCGGGATCTGGTGGTGCGCGTGGTGGCCGCCGAGCGCACCGACGAACAACTCGCGCTCTATCGCCAATACCTCAAGCACCGGCATCCCGGCGGCGGCATGGACGAACATGGCGCCACCGAATTCGACCAGTTCCTGATCGGCGGCTGGTCCCACGGGCGCTTTCTGGAGATCCGTGAACCGGCGATTGCGCATTTGCCTGGCCGGCTGCTGGCTGTCGCAGTGACCGATGTCACCGAGCATGCGCTGTCGGCGGTGTACACGTTCTACGCGCCGGAGGCGGCAGCGCGCAGCCTGGGCACGTTTGCGATCCTGCAGCAGATCCAGTGGGCGCAACGCGAGCGACGCGCGCATCTGTATCTGGGGTACTGGATCGATGGCCACGCGAAGATGAACTACAAGCGCCGCTTCAGCGCACTGGAAGCCTACGATGGTCGCCACTGGCGCGGCTTGCCCGCCCACGCATCGGTCGACTGACCCGCCGGATTGCGACATCGGCGTGTCGCATCCCGCATGCGAGAATCTTGCAATGATCAAACCTCTCCTGCTGCTCGCGCTGACCGCCTTGTGCGCGGCCTGCGCCCACCCCGCGCCCTCGCCCAAGATGCAGACCGACACCCTCGCCGCCCGGCCGGCCGCGGCACAGCTGCGCATCGCCACCTACAACACCTCGCTGTATTCGGACGAGGCCGGCGGCCTGATTCGCGAGCTGCAGGGCGATAGCGCGCATGCGCGCAAGATCGCTGCGGTACTGCAGCGCGTGCGCCCGGATCTGGTGCTGCTCAACGAATTCGACTTCAACCCGGAACATCGCGCTGCCGACCTGTTCCAGCAACGTTATCTGCAGGTGGCCCAGCCGGGCGGCGGCGAGGCGTTGCGGTATCCGTACCGCTATCTGGCACCGGTCAATACCGGCGTGCCGAGCGGCCTGGATCTGGACAACAACGGCAGCGCCGGCGGCGAAGGACGCGCGCGTGGCAACGACGCGTGGGGCTATGGGCTGCATCCCGGCCAGTACGGCATGCTGGTGTTGTCGCGTTATCCGATCGATGCGCAGGCAGTGCGGAGCTTCCAGCTGCTGAAGTGGAGCGCGCTACCTGGCGCACTGCGGCCGATCGATCCGGCCAGCAAGACGTCCTACTACAGCGATGCCATCTGGGCGCAACTGCGGCTGTCGTCCAAATCGCATTGGGATGTGCCGGTGCGCACGCCGGTGGGTGTCGTGCATGCGCTGGTGTCGCACCCCACCCCGCCGGTGTTCGACGGTGCCGAGAAACGCAACGCCGCGCGCAACCACGACGAACTGCAGCTGTGGCGCGCGTACCTGGACAACGCACCCGACAGCCAACGCTGGCTGTGCGACGACAAGGGCGGTTGCGGCGGCCTGGCTGCCGATGCGCGCTTCGTCATCCTGGGCGATCTGAACAACGACCCGGTCGATGGTGCCGGCCGCCATGAGGCGATCCGCGCGTTGATCCATCACCCGCGCGTGCTGCAGTACCCCACACCGCACAGCGATGGCGGCCCGGAAAAAACCGCCGAATACGCCGCGCTGGGCATCGCCCACAGCGGCGACCCGCATCAGGTCACCGGTGACTTCGGCCCGCAGGCCGGCACCATGCGCCTGGACTACGTGCTGCCGTCGCGCCAGTTCACCCTGATCGGCAGCGGCATTTTCTGGCCAGCCAGCAACGCGCCGGAAGCGGCGATCGCCGATGGCAGCGACCATCATGCGGTGTGGATCGACCTGGCTGAGTAGCTGAGATTGGGGAGTCGGGATTAGGGATTCGGAATGGCGAATTCCTGATAACGCCTGCGTTCTCGGCGCTTGGTGACTAGCGAGACGCAGAAGTGAGCGGCTGGCTGTGCCGAGATGCGCAGCCCGGCTTGTAGTGAATCGATCGCGTTGCATTGCCTCGCGTGGCCGATCGGCTGGCGGCATGGCTCATCAGTGAGAATGCGCACCAAAGCCTGCCGCGCTTGGCGCGTTGAAGCAATGCAGCGTTGCGCTGCACTGCTTCGGGCTTGACGCGCTCAGGCCTGCAGCTGGATCGTCAACGCGGCAGCGGCTACGCGCGCCTTCTCACGCGCAGCATCGACGCTGTCCGCACGCGCCAGGGTGACGCCGACGCGGCGATGGCCGTACACGCGGGGCTTGCCGAACAAGCGCAGTGCGGTGTCCGGGTCGCGCAGTGCCTCGGCCACGTTGTCGAACGCCGGCACGCCATTGCCGTGCGCCAGCAACGCGCACGATGCCGAGGGGCCGGCCTGACGGATCACGCCGCCGTCCTGCGCGCCCACCGGCAGGCCGAGAATGGCGCGGGCATGCAGCGCGAATTCGCTCAGTTCCTGCGAGACCAGTGTGACCAGGCCGGTGTCGTGCGGGCGCGGCGAGACTTCGCTGAACCACACCTCGTCGCCCTTGACGAACAACTCCACGCCGAACAGGCCCCAGCCGCCGAGCTCGTCGGTGATGGCCTTGGCGATCTGCTGGGAGCGGCGCAACGCAGCGGCCGACATCGGCTGCGGCTGCCAGCTTTCGCGGTAGTCGCCGTCCTGCTGCCAATGCCCGATGGGATCGCAGAACGAAGTGCCGCCGGCATGCCGCACGGTGAGCAAGGTAATTTCGTAATCGAAATCGATGAAGCCTTCGACGATGCAGCGACCGGCACCGGCACGTCCGCCGGTCTGCGCGTACTCCCATGCCGCATCGATATCGGCGTCGCTGCGCAGGGTGCTCTGGCCCTTGCCCGAGGACGACATCACCGGCTTGACCACGCACGGCAAGCCCACCGCGGCAATTGCATCGCGATACTCCTCGACGGTATCGACAAAGCGATACGGCGAAGTAGGCAGGCCCAGCGTTTCGGCTGCCAGGCGGCGAATGCCTTCGCGGTCCATGGTCAGGCGCGCGGCACGCGCCGTCGGGATGACCTTCTGGCCTTGCTCGCGTTCCAGCGCCACCAGGGTTTCGGTATGGATCGCTTCGATCTCCGGCACGATCAGATGCGGCCGCTCGCTGGCGATCAGCGCACGCAGCGCGGCGGGGTCGAGCATGTCCAGCACATGCGAGCGGTGCGCCACCTGCATCGCCGGTGCATTGGCATAGCGGTCGGCCGCGATCACCTCCACACCGAAACGCTGCAGCTCGATCGCCACTTCCTTGCCCAGTTCGCCCGAGCCCAACAACAACACGCGGGTGGCGGAAGGCGATAACGGCGTGCCGAGAGTGGTCATGAGCGCGGTCCAGAGCGAGAGGGGCCGCCATTCTAACGGTTGCCCACTGCCACGCCGACGAACGGCTATTGTTTAACTGATATCACATTGATATCTTTTCACCATTCCACAAGGACTCGCGCTCATGAAAGAGAAGCCGATCGGTTCGTTGCCCGGCATTCCCGTCGTCCTCGTCGCAGGCGCCGGCCTCCTCGCTGCCGCCTGGTACGTTCTGACGATGATGGCCAGCACCAGCGTCACGCCAGGGGCGTTCATCGCCGCGGTGCCGATCGCGGCGGCGTGCATTTTCATGTTGGCCGGCCTGTATACGTTGGAGCCCAACCAGGCAGCGGTGCTGAGCCTGTTCGGCAAGTACGTCGGTACCGTCAAGGACGCTGGCCTGCGCTGGAATGTGCCGTTCTATGCCAAGCGTCGCGTCAGCCAGCGCGTGCGCAATTTCGAAAGCGGACGACTCAAGGTCAACGAGCTGGATGGCAGCCCGATCGAAATCGCTGCGGTGATCGTATGGCAGGTGCTGGATGCCTCCGAAGCGGTCTACAACGTCGACGACTACGAAAGCTTCGTGCATATCCAGTCCGAAGCGGCGCTGCGCGCGATGGCGACCAGCTATCCGTACGACCAGCACGACGACGGCCAGATCTCGCTGCGCAGCCATCCGGCCGAAATCAGCGAGCAGCTCAAGCGGCATCTGGACGAGCGCCTGACCCAGGCCGGCGTGGATGTGATCGAGGCGCGCATCAGCCACCTCGCCTATGTGCCGGAAATCGCCCAGGCGATGCTGCAGCGCCAGCAGGCCAATGCCGTCATCGCCGCACGCTCGCGCATCGTTGCCGGCGCAGTGGGAATGGTCGAAATGGCGCTGTCGGAGTTGCAGAAGAATGGCGTGGTGCAGCTGGACGAAGAGCGCAAGGCGCATATGGTCAGCAACCTGCTTACCGTGTTGTGCTCGGATCGCGGCACCCAACCGGTAGTCAACGCCGGCTCGTTGTACTGAGGGCAGCCAACAGGAGGCCTGCTCTCACCGCCGGAAGGGCGCAGCCACTGTTCGGAATCGGCCACTCGTACACTGCGCCTGTGGGCGCGCCCTCCACGCCCCCCCTGGCGACCGCTCGCTTACGTTGCGTCAGCCACTTTGAGATCGATCCGATGAATGTCATGGTGCCCCTGGTGGTTGCGCTTTCCGGCTTGTCCGCGCTGGCCATCGCCGCGTCCATCGGCGCCGACGATGACGACCGCGCACGCGGGCTGGGCCTGCGCTGGGCGTTGATCAGCCTGGTGATTCTGGTCGGCGCCGCATGCCTGTACTGGGCTGGCGACAACCGCGCCGGCATCTATGCAGTGGTGATCGGCATGCTCGTCGGCGTCAACGCGTTGATCGTGTCGATGGTGCTGCACCTGCGCCGTCACGGCGGCCGCAGAGACGGCAAATGAGCGAAAAAAAAGCCTACCCGCTGCGTATCAACGCCGATGTGTTGGCCGCCGTGCAGCGCTGGGCCGACGACGAATTGCGCAGCCTCAATGCGCAGATCGAATACGTGCTGCGCGATGCGTTACGCAAGGCTGGCCGGCTACCGAAGCCGCAGGGCGAAAAAGAAAAATCCGAAAATTGATCATGCGCCGCCGATCATCCAGACGCGACTGCGCACCGGTGTAGCGGTTCCCCGGTCCGGATCGGCGCGGGGTCACAGCGCCTGGCTGGACTGGCAGCGCTCACCTGGCAACGGCTAAGCTGCGTAGATGCGTCATCTTCAACGTGTACTCCTCAATACCAGCGCGATCGAGCTGTGGCCGGCCGATCTGCTGCGCGCGCGCGGCAATGCGGATGCACGTGTGCTGGCACAGGCCGACTGGCTATTGCGACGCAAATGCGATGGGCGCTATCTGGCTGCACATCTTCCGCAGGGTCTGATGCCGCTGATCCCGCGGCTGGCACGCGAGCCTGGCCTGGACGAAGCATTGGACCGTCTGCAGACCGCAACCGGCCGCATCGGCCAGGTACACGACGCCACGCTGCCAATCGACGGATTGCAGCGCCGACTGAGCCAGCTCGGGCTCGCCGCCGACGACTACGTGCAACGGACCGGCCTGCAGTTGATGGCCGAACCGGCCGCACTGCAGTTTGCCGGACGCGATCGCTTCGGCCGCCCGCTGTGGCTCAGTGCCAGCGCTGCACGCGCATGGCGACAGATGCGCGCGGCTGCGCTGCGCGCAGACATCGTGCTCGATGCGATTTCCGGCTACCGCAGCCACGACTACCAACTGGGCATCTTCGAGCGCAAGTTCGCGCGCGGGCTTACCCTGGAACAGATCCTGACGGTCAACGCAGCGCCGGGTTTCAGCGAACACCACAGCGGCGACGCACTGGATCTGGGCACACCGGGCGAGCCGCCGGCCGAAGAGTCCTTCGAAGCCACGCCCGCATTCGCCTGGTTGTGCAGCCACGCGCACGCGTTCGGCTACCGCCTGAGTTATCCACGCAACAACCCGCATGGCATCGTCTACGAACCGTGGCATTGGTGTTGGTCGGCGCGATGAGCCGGCCGAACGTCATGCGCCACGCAACCCGGCTGGACCCAACCGCCCGTCGCGTCTGCCCCGCATGCGAGCGCCCTACTCCTGCGAACGCGGTGTCGGCACCTTGGTTGCCACGCTGAAGTCGGCAATCTTCCACAGATAGAACGCGGCATAGGTGCGGTACGGGCCCCAGCGTTCGCCGCGTGCGGCCAGTTCCCCGGGGGTGGGCATCTGCTCCTGCCTGTCCACGCGCTGCGCCCCTTTGCGCACGCCCAGGTCGTCGATGGGCAGCAGATCCGGGCGGCCCAGGCGGAACATCAGCATCATTTCCACCGTCCAGCGGCCGATGCCGCGCACCGGCACCAGTGCCTGCACGATGGCTTCCTCGTCCATGAAGGCAAGCCTGCGCAGCGAGGGAATCTCGCCTTCGCTTTCGCGGCGTGCCAGATCGCGCAGGGCCAGCGCCTTGTTACCCGAAACGCCGCAGGCACGCAGCGCCGCATCGTCGATACGACCGAGGGTGTCCGCATGCAGCCGCTGCGCGCCGATCGCCACTTCCACCCGCGCCACGATGGTCGAAGCCGCCTTGCCGCTGAGTTGCTGAAACAGGATGGCGCGTGCCAGCGCGTCCACCGGGTCGAAGGGTTTGTGCCACCCCGGTTGCGGGGCGATCGGGCCGATGCGCTTCATCCACGCACCCAGTGCGCGATCGCGCCGGGACACGTGCGCGAACGCAGCCTCCACATCGAATCCGCGGGCATGGCGCGGCATGCTCAGCGCCTCAACGCACCAATGGCCAGCACCACCCAGCCCAGCATCAGGCCAACTCCGCCGACCGGCGCCAGGGTGGTCGGCCACTGCAGCAACGCCCCCCCGACCAGGCTGCCGGCAAACAGCAAGGTGCCGAGCAACAGCAGGTACAAGCCCGCCCGGCCCAGTGCGCGCGTTTCGGTGGCGCCCAGCACGGTGAGGACCGCGCCATGGCCGAACGCATACAACGACGCCACCTGCAGCCGCGACTGCATCACCGCATCGGCAACGCCGTGCGAGGCATAGGCCGATAGACCGACGGCAATGGCCGCCAGCAGGCCGCCGCAGAAGGCCAGCAGCGAGGGGTGTTTCTTACGACGATCGAGCAAAGACATGCAGGCAACTTCCGTGACAGCGCCGCAGCGCAAAAAAAAACGCGCCGCAAGACTGCGGCGCGTTTTCGTCTGGATCAGCTCATCGTGGTGAGACGATTACTTGATGGCCCAGTAGACGTCGTACGTGCCGTCCTGGGTGAACGACTTGTCCACGCCACCCTTCCAGGATTCGTACGGACGATCGGTCACGTCCATGCCGCTGGTGGCGGCCCAGGCACGCAGCGAGTTACGCACTGCATCCAGGCCGGCCATATGGCCTGCGTAGGTCGCAAATGCCGAACGGTGCGCCGGAACCCGCTGGTACTTCACCGGTGCCTCGGACGGAATGTTGAGCTTCAGCTCTTCGCCCGTTGCAGCCACCGGGGTTGCATCGGCGGGTGCCGCAGCAGCCGCGTCGTCCTTCTTGGCGTCGGCCTTGGCATCGGTCTTCGGAGCACCACCAGCGCGCTTGCGCACCGGCTGCACCACGTCGAAGGCGTACTTGTCGGAAGCGAAGTCGGTGGTCACGATGCGCACCGGGCCAACCGCCTCAAGGCCGTTGGAATCCATCACGCGCTTGATCCACTCCTGGTTGTCCTTGATCGACTTCTTGATCGTCTCGTTGTCACGATCGATGTTGCCCGCGGTGACGACCAACAGGTCCTCGGCCGGCACATCGACGATCTTGAGGTCGCTCAACACCGGCTTGCCGTCAAGCTCGGCGCGGTAGTCGAAGTTCGGCACGGTGGCCAGTGCGGTCGCCAGACGCGACAGACCCAGCTTCAGGTCGTCGCCCACATGGCGGCTGACGTACAGGCCGGCATAACGACCAAACAGGTTCCAGCCGTACTTGACGCTGTAATCCTGGGTGATCTTGACGTTCTTGTTGTTCTTGCCGGTCGGCACCAGGGTGAAATTGGTGACCTTGTCGTAGCCCTTGGTGGGATCTTCGATTGCGATCTCAACACGCTCGTTCTTGACGCTGTTGGTGATCTCCCAGCTGCCGTTGCCGATATAGCCCTCGGTGGAGCTGTATTCGACGCGTGCACCCTTGCCTTCTTCCGGGCCGGCCAGCTTCAGCTGGATCTTCGGGTCACGCAGCACAAGCGGGTTCCAATCCTTGAAACGACGGAAGCTGTTCACGGTGTCGTAAACAATCGTCATCCTGCGGTTGGTCTCAACACTCTCGGACATCTGCCGCTCCGAGGGCAACACCAAGCCCACCACGACAAACAAGCCAGCCACGATCCCCAAGGCGATCAGGAACTCGATAATACGGGTCATTCAGGAGGTCTCCGGGGCCGATCCCACGGCCGGGTTGAGTGAAGCGAAGCCACCATCCTAGCAGGCTTCGAGAAAGATGTTCAGTTGTGCGACGGGTAGCGCGGTCTTGCGGTGTCATTCACCGCGTAACGCGGCGCCTGGGGGATGCGCAATCCCAACCTGCACAAGGGCTTGGGCGATTGCGCGCCGCTATCATGCACATCACGCGCTGCGTGCGTGTGATGTTGCCGCTGCCAGGCGGCATGGGCCGCCCGTCTCGCGGTCCGACCGACGCTGCAGCGGCCTGAATGCGAGTCCGGCGCCTGCTGCAGGCGGGCGCGGCGCCGAGCTCACACCAGCTGCAGCTCGAACGCTTTCAGCACCGCGCGGGTGCGGTCGCGTACGCCGAGCTTGGAGAGGATGTTGGAAACGTGATTCTTGATGGTGCCTTCGGCCACGCCCAGCGAGTTGGCGATTTCCTTGTTGGAGAACCCGCTCGCCATCAGCCGCAGGATCTCGGTCTCGCGGTCGGTGAGCGGATCGGGACGGTCCAGGCTGACGAACTCGTTGCGCATGTGCTCCAAGCCCGACAGCAGGCGCTGGGTCACCGCCGGCTGCACCAGCGAGCCGCCGTCGGCGACGGTGCGGATGGCGCCGACCAGCTGTTCCAGCGAAACGTCCTTGAGCAGATAGCCCTTGGCGCCGGCCTTGAGCCCGGCCAGCACCAGTTGGTCGTCGTCGAAGGTGGTCAGGATGATCGTCGGCGGCAGGGCGCCGTTGCGCGAGAGCATCTGCAGCGCTTCCAGTCCGGACATCACCGGCATGCGCATGTCCATCAGCACCACGTCCGGCTGGATCTGCGGAATCTGCTCCACCGCCTGCTTGCCGTCGGAGGCCTCGGCCACCACCTCGATGCCGTCGTCCAGCGCCAACAGCGAGCGGATCCCCTGGCGCACCAGGGTTTGATCGTCGACCAGGCACACACGGATCATCACAACACTCCTTGGGTCACGGCCGCAGGCATCAGTGCCGGCGCGCCTGGAACGGCGATGCGCAGGCCAAAGCCCTCACCCCGCCGGGTTTGAATTTCGAGCTGCCCACCATACTGGTTCAGCCGCTCGCGCATGCCGCGCAGCCCGTTGCCGGGCGCGACCGCATCGGCGCCGTGGCCGTCGTCGCGGGCGTCGATCAGCACCGTATCGGCATCGCGGCGCACCTGGATCCACAGGTTGCGCGCGCCGGCATGGCGCACCGCATTGGTGATGATTTCCTGGGTACAGCGCAGCAGCACGTGGGCGCGCTCGGGGTCGTCCAGGGTCAGCGGCTGGGCGATATCCAGGTGGATATCCAGCGACGGCACCTGGGTCACCAGCGGGCGCAGCGCCGCTTCCAGGTCGATCGCGCCGCTGTCGCGCAGATGGCTGACCGCCTCGCGCACATCGGTGAGCAACAGTTTGGCCAGCGTGTGCGCCTGGCGCACATGCTCCTGGGCCTGGCCCTCGGTGATGTGGCCGGCCACTTCCAGGTTGAGACTGAGCGCGGTGAGGTGGTGGCCGAGCAGGTCGTGCAGCTCGCGCGAGATGCGGGTGCGCTCGTTGATGCGCGCGCTCTCGGCCAGCAGTGCGCGGGTGGCGCGCAGTTCGGCGTTGAGCCGGCGCTGCTCTTCGCGCGCATCGGTCTGCTGGCGGGCCACCAGGCTGGTGACGAAGATGAACATCGAAAATCCGCCATACAACAGCGACTGCATCAGCGCCGCGAACAGGGTGAAGTCCGGGCGCAGGTAGTAGAACACCGGCAGCACCGCCAGCTGGCTCAGCACCAGCCACAGCACGCCCACGCGCAGCGGCAGCAGCCACGGGATCACCCCTGCCGCCACCATCATCAGGATGCTGCCGAGTCCGGTTCCGCTCAGATAGCTCACCGCCAGCGCGCAGATGGTGAGCAGCAACAGGATCAACCGGTCGTACCAGTGCGCGTGACCGCCGCTGTTCAAGCCGCGGGTCAACCAGAAGTAGCTGGCGCCGAAGCCGATGAAGAATGCCGACATCATCACCGCCTCGGCCACGCTGCGGTGGTCGCCCTCTTCGGCCGGCGGCCAGTAGGTGTACACCAAGGGCATGACGATCATCGCCCAGGTGAACAGGCCGGCGAAGCGCAGGACGCGCGTATGACTGAGGTATCCCAACATGTCCGCATCTTAGGCGTAAGCGAGCGCGCTGCCCTCTTGCCGGAAGTCATGCATGCTGCGCGCGCACGGGTCGCGGATGTCGGGCCCGCACAGCGCCTGTGCTGGCGCGCCGTTGCACGCCGGCACCTGCCGCGCGCCGGCCGATCGCATGCGCTGGGTCGCCGCTTCAGGCCACGCATGTAATAATCCAACGCAGATCCGATTTCGGGTCGACGCGTTACCTCACGGAGTCCCAATGTCGATCGTCATCCGCGACGTGCGCGAGCACGAGCTCGATTCCGTCCTGGCCCTGAACAACAATGCCGGACTGGCGATCCTGCCGCTGGATTCAACCAAGCTGCAACGTTTCTATGAGCAGGCCGAGTATTTCCGCGTCGCCGAGCGCGACGGTAACCTGGCCGGGTTTCTGGTCGGTTTCGGAAGCGGCAGTGCGCACGACAGCAGCAATTTCGCCTGGTTCCGGGACCGTTACCCGGAATTCTTCTATATCGACCGCATCGTGGTCGCCAGCCGCCGCCGCGGCGGCGGCGTCGGGCGGGCGTTCTATGCCGATGTGCAGAGCTATACCGAGCTGCGCTACCCGCAGCTGGCGTGCGAGGTGTTCCTGGACCATGGCGCCGATGCGGCCTTGCTGTTCCATGGCAGTTTCGGCTTCCGCGAGGTTGGCCAGAACACCATGCCCGATGTGGAGGTGCGCGCCAGCATGCTGATGAAGGACATGTGCAGCTATCGGTGGGTCAAAGAGACCTATGGCGGCAAGTTGCCCGACCACTTGCCGTGGGTGGGACGGCCGCGTCATGCCGCCACCACCGCTAGCCCATCGACGGGGAGCTGAGTTGTGGCAAGTGTGAATGTGGATTTTGAACAGGCCGGCGAGCTGAAGATCGGCCAAGTGGGGATTGCCAACCTGCGCGTGCGCACCCTGGATGTGCCGCGGCTGGTGCAGGAAATGCGCGAACGCGTGACCCGCGCGCCCAAGTTGTTCGGCCGTGCGGCGGTGATCCTGGATTTCGGCGGGCTGTCGCAGGTGCCGGACCTGTCCACGGCCAAGGCCCTGCTGGACGGCTTGCGCGATGCCGGCGTGCTGCCGGTGGCGCTGGCCTACGGCACCAGCGAGATCGACCTGCTGTCCAAGCAGTTGGGCGTGCCGCTGCTGGCCAAATTTCGCGCGCAGTACGAGCCGACCGCGGTCAGCCCGCCGCCACCGCCGCCGCCCGTACGTGCCGAACCGGCACCGCCGGCCGCGCGACCGGCTCCGGGCCGGATGCAGCGCACCGCGGTGCGTTCCGGTCAGCAGCTGTACGCGGAGAACTGCGACCTGACCGTACTCAGTACGGTCGGTGCCGGGGCCGAGGTCATCGCCGACGGCAGCATCCATATCTACGGTACCCTGCGTGGCCGCGCTCTGGCCGGCGCGCAGGGCAACCCCGACGCGCGCATCTTCTGCCGCGACTTCCACGCCGAACTGGTTGCCATCGCTGGCCACTACAAGGTGCTGGACGATGTTCCCATGGACCTGCGTGGCAAGGCCGTCCAGGTCTGGCTGGAGCAGGATCAGATCAAGATCGCTGCGCTTGATTGACGCGGCCCAACCACAGAAATATTCGGAGAAATCCTTTGGCTGAAATCATCGTAGTCACCTCCGGCAAGGGCGGCGTCGGCAAGACCACCACCAGCGCAAGCCTGGCTTGCGGGCTGGCCAAGCGCGGCAAGAAGGTGGCGGTCATCGACTTCGACGTCGGCTTGCGCAACCTGGACCTGATCATGGGCTGCGAGCGGCGTGTGGTGTACGACTTCGTCAATGTCGTGCACGGCGAAGCCACGCTCAAGCAGTCGCTGATCAAGGACAAGCGGTTCGAGAACCTGTACGTGCTGGCCGCCTCGCAGACCCGCGACAAGGATGCGCTGACTCAGGAAGGCGTGGAAAAGGTGCTCAAGGACCTGGCCGCCGACGGCTTCGACTACATCGTCTGCGATTCGCCGGCCGGTATCGAAAAAGGCGCGTTCCTGGCGATGTACTTCGCCGACCGCGCGGTGGTGGTGGTCAATCCGGAAGTGTCTTCGGTGCGCGACTCGGACCGCATCATCGGCCTGCTCGATTCCAAGACCCGCAAGGCCGAAGAAGGCAAGGCCGTGCCGGCGTTCCTGCTGCTGACCCGCTACAGCCCGGGCCGCGTGGAAGGCGGCGAGATGCTCAGCATCACCGACGTGGAAGAAGTCCTGGGCCTGAAGGCGATCGGCGTGATTCCCGAATCCGGCGACGTGCTCAACGCCTCCAACAAGGGCGAGCCGGTGATCCTGGATGCCGAATCCCCGGCTGGCCAGGCGTACGACGACGCAGTCGCCCGCATCATGGGCGAGGAGCGCCCGATGCGATTCACATCCGTGGAGAAGAAAGGCTTCTTCAGCAAGCTGTTCGGAGGGTAAGCATGGGCCTGCTCGATTTTCTCAAGAGCAAGAAGAACACCGCCGAGACGGCCAAGAACCGCCTGCAGATCATCATTGCGCAGGAGCGCAACCACCGCGGCGGGCCGGATTACCTGCCGCTGATGCAGCGCGAGTTGCTGGAAGTGATCAAGAAGTACGTCAACATCGATGCCGATGCGGTCCGTGTGGATCTGGTCAAGGATGGCGAACACGACGTGCTGGATATTTCGGTCGCCCTGCCGGAAGACGGCGACAAGTAAGCGCAAACGACGGCACCGCGTTCGCAGGGTGCCGTTGTCGCATGTGACCCGACCGCGAGCCATTGCGTGTGACGACCGCCACTTCCGCAACACCCAGCGCTGCCGATGTCCTGTGCGTGGCCGATATCGGCCTGGACGCACCCGCCGCCCTGCTCGCGCGCTATGGCCTGCGCCTGCATCGCGTGGGGGCCGGTGCAGCGATTCCCGGCAGTTTCTGGGGCGAACCGGAAGCCGGCATCATCGGCTGCGATGTGTATGTGCGCGACGACACGCCGGTGCATTCGCTGCTGCATGAAGCCGGGCATCTGATCGTGCTGCCTGCGGAAAAACGCGCTGCGGTGCATACCGACGCCACCGATTCGGTGGAGGAAGAAGACGCCACCTGTTACCTGCAGATCCTGCTGGCCGAGCAATTGCCTGGTGTAGGCAGCGCGCGCCTGATGGCGGACATGGACAGCTGGGGCTATACGTATCGGCTGGGCTCCACGCGCGCCTGGTTCGAGCAGGACGCGGAGAACGCGCGCAGCTGGCTGGACGCACGCGGCCTGTTGCCTGCCTGAGCTTGCGCGGCGCGTTCAGGCGGCGGCCCACCCGCAGCGAGCAGCGTCTGCAGCGAACAGGCATCGGGCCGCTGTGGCGCCTTCGCAGGACCCGCGGCGGACGCGTGGCACCTGCAGTATCGAATAGCGGACGCACCGCCTGGCGTGAGTGCAGTCGGTTAAGTGATCGCCCTCAGGATCCCGTTGCCGTGGCGCCGGAGAGATCCAGCGTAGCCACCGTGCCCTGCCCGGCATTGGAATCCAGCTGCAGATGCCAGCCCAGGTGTTCGCACAAGCGTCCGATCAGTTCCAGCCCGATGCCGCTCCCCTGGCGGACGTTGCCGCGCGCCAGGCGCGTGTAGATGGCGCTGATCTCTTCGGGCGTCATGCCATGGCCAGGGTCGGCAATGCAGACCACGCCGGGCGCCGACAGCGAAATGCGAATGATGCCGCGGTCGCTGTTTTGGATGGCGTTGCGCAGCAGGTTGCCGATGGCCGTCTGCACGATGGCGACCGGGGCGACCACGCTGCACGGCGGCAGCGGGGCCACGACCAGTTGCAGATCCTTGTCGGCGCACAGGTGCGTGTGGTCGGCCACGATGTCCGGCAGCAACTGATCCAGCCGCAACGCATCGCTGCTGCGCACCAGCCGGCCAGGATCTTTGGCCAGCACCAGCAGCAAGGTGATCAACTGCTCGACCGAGGCGCTGGTCTGCGCGATGCGCTGCAGCTGGTGGCGCACCGCCGGCGGCGTGCCGGGCTGGTCCAGCGCCAGCTCCACCGCATTGCCGATCACCGCGATGGGCGTGCGTAATTCGTGGCTGGCGCTGTCGATGAAAGCCCGCTCACGGTCGACGAACTGGCTATTGCGCTCGAGATAATCGTTGAGCGCATCGGCAATCACGTACAGCTCGGCGCTGCCCTGTGGCCCGACCGCAATCTGCTGCGCGCGCCGCTCTGGACGCAACGCGCCGATGTCGCGCGCAAGTTCCACCAGCGGGCGCACCAGCCGGGCCATCGCATAGGCGCCCATCAGCAAGGTGATGCCGATCAGCGCGATGCCAGCGGCCAGCATCCAGCGGGTCAGAAATTTTTCCAGCGCTTCGAAATCGGTAATGTCCAGCACCAGGGCCAGGCGGCCGGCATGCGCGGTGTCGCGCACCATCACGGCACTCTGGCGGCCAGCGATCTCCAGACCGTCGTGCAAGCCGGGATGCAGGGTGCGCAAGACCGGCGGCGTGCGCGCGACGTCGTCGACCCGGTACAGCCGCAAGGTGTCCGAGTCCTGCCAACGGTAATCCGGATCCTGCAGGCTGCGCTCGAGGATGCTGTCCAGTTCGGAATTTAGCAGCGAGCGCCACACGCCGTGTTCGGCGCGTTCGTGCAGGTACTGCGCGGTGCCGAACACCGCCAGCGTCATCAACAGCGTGTAGCCGAACAACCATACCAGCACGCGGCGACCCAACGGGCGCTGTTTAGACATCGCTACAGTCGCCAGCGCCAGGCGCATCGGCCGCATCCAGCTGCGCCAGCCGGTAGCCGAGCCGCGGCAAGGTATGGATCAGTTTTTGCGCGAACGGGCCGTCCACACTGCGGCGCAACTCGTAGATATGCGAGCGCAGCATGTCGCCGTCGGGCGGGTCGTCGCCCCACAACGATTGCTCCAGGCGTTGCCGCGTCACCGCGGCCGGGCTGGCCTGCATGAGCACTTCCAGCAACTTGCGGCAGGCCGGATACAGGTGCAGCACCTGGCCGGCGCGCGTCGCTTCCAGCGTGGCCAGATCCAGGCGCAGGTCGGCCACTTGCAGCAGTTTGCCGCGGCGACGGCCGTGCGCACGCGCCAGCAAGGCTTCGATGCGCACCTCCAGCTCGGGCAACGCGAAGGGTTTGGTCAGGTAGTCGTCGGCGCCGGCGCGGAAACCGGCGATCTTGTCCGGCAGTTCGTCGCGTGCGGTGAGCATGATCACCGGCAGCTCGGAATGGTGCTGCTCACGCAGCCGGCGCAGCACTTCCGGTCCATCCATGCGCGGCATCATCCAGTCCAGGATCAGTGCGTCGTAATGCTGGGTGGTCGCAAGATGCAGGCCGGTGACGCCATCGGGCGCAGCGTCCAGGGTATGCCCGCGCGCTTCGAAATAGTCGAACAGGTTGGCAACCATATTGCGGTTGTCTTCAATGACCAGCAGCCGCATGAGCGGGGTTCCAGGACGGCCCGGCAGGCACAGTGTGCGCATCCTAACCGAGGCCGGCCAAACGCAACCGGTATCGCCGGTACGGCCTTCCAATCGGTTGCGCTCCAGCACCCGCGCACGACGATGCCTGCGCTGCGATGCGCGACCACGCGGGCTCGGCTCCGACAAAATTCCGACCCACTTGCCAGATAGTGTCTGCCCGCATTTACTCAGGGCGTGCGCGTGTCGCCTGCCATCGCTGCCTCCTCATCCCGCCAGCGCGCGCTGCTGGTGGCGTTGCTGTTGATCGTTGTCAGCCTGCTGGCCGGGCTGGGCATGCGCCAACCCAATCCGCCGGACGAGCCGCGCTTCGTGCTGGCCGCGCGCACCATGGTCGAGACCGGTCAGTGGCTGCTGCCGCACCGTGGCAGCGAGTTGTACGCAGAAAAACCACCGGTCTTCATGTGGCTGCAGGCGGCAACCTACGAACTGATAGCGCACTGGCCGGTGGCCTTCCTGCTGCCGTCGCTGCTGGCTGCGCTGGCCACGTTGTGGCTGACCTGGGATATCGCGCGCCGGCTGTGGACTCGGCGCGTGGCGGCCTATCCGGTGCTGGCCTTGTTCACGGTGCTGCAGTTCGGCCTGATGGCCAAGCGTGCGCAGATCGATATGGTGCTGGTGGCGCTGACCACACTGTCGTTGTGGGGAATGCTGCGGCACCTGCTGCGCGGGCCGGACTGGCGCGCCTGGACGCTGGGCCTGTTTGCTGCCGGCGTCGGCACGGTGACCAAGGGCGTCGGTTTTCTGCCGCTGCTGCTGTTGCTGCCGTGGATGGCGCTGCGGCGTACGCATTGGAGCGTGTTGCCGGCGCGCGCGCTGGCAGGACGCAGCTGGGGACTGGTGCTGCCGGCTTTCTTGGCCGGTACCGCGGTGTGGCTGGGGCCGCTGGGCATCGCGCTGTGGCACAGCGACGACCCGCAGCTGCATGCCTACGCGCACGAGCTGTTGTTCAAGCAGACCGGCACGCGTTATGCGCACGCTTGGCATCACGTCAAACCGTTCTGGTACTACCTGCAGGTGATCGCCACCTTGTGGCTGCCCGGCTGCCTGTTGTTGCCGTGGCTGCTGCCGGCCTGGTGGAGGCGATTGCGCCGCGGCGACCCACGCTATGTGCTGCTGCTGGCCTGGAGCATGCTGGTGCTGCTGTTCTTCAGCGCCAGCCCGGGCAAGCGCGAGGTCTATATCTTTCCGATGCTGCCGGCGCTGTGCGTTGCCGCGGCGCCCTTGCTGGCCGGGTTGTTGCGCCGGCGCGGCGTGCGAATGCTGCTGACCGGATATGTGCTGCTGCTTGCCATCGCCGGGCTGGTGCTGGGCGGCGGCATTACGCTGCATCTGCACTGGGCCGAAAACACTGCAGTGAAGCGCGGCATGGAGCTTGCCTCGCTGCAGTCGGTGGGTTTCTGGTTGATCGGCCTGGGCGTGGTCGGCCTGGCCGCGATTGCATGGTCGCGCGGTAAACGCGCGGGCGCCGCGCTGGTGGTCATGACTGCAACGCTGTGGACGGTGTCCGGACTGGGGTTGATGCCGGCGCTGGATCCCTACAGTTCGTCCGCACGTTTGATGCAGCGCGTGGGCCAGCGCATCGGCCCGGACGCAGAGCTGGGCATGCTGGCCTGGCGCGAGCAGAACCTACTGCAGGCCGATCGCCCGGTCACCGATTTCGGCTTCAAGGCGAGCTGGCAGGACCAATGGGCCAAGGCCGGCCCGTGGCTTGCGCAAGCGCCGCACACCCGCTGGCTGTTCGTGCTCAAGCAGGCGGTGCCGGCGTGTATCGATCCGGCGCAACGCATCGATATCGGCGAGTCCAATCGCAATCAATGGCAATTGCTGCCGGGCACGGCATGGCATGCCGGTTGCATCGCCACCGCGTCCGACGCCGAACAAACCGGTAGCGAAGGCGATGCAGACTGAACGCTTGGTGGCGGATTAACGGCCGAGCAACCCCGGTCCGACAGCTTTCCGACATCCGGGTTTCGAAGATGTCGGGCATTGACACAGGCCGCCATCTCGATGACAACGCTTCCCATCCGTGCGCCGACCGTGGCGCATACCGCCAGCGGCATGGAGACGCACTTCCTTGTGCGCCATCTGTGGCTGCCCCTGGCTTGCGTCCTGTTGGCGAGCGCGCTGCTGATGGGCGCCGGTGGCGACCAATGGGTTGCCGATGCGTTGTATCGGCTGGAAGGCGGGCACTGGCTACTCAAGGACCACTGGTTCACCAGTGGCGTGATCCACCGCGTGGGTAAATGGTTGAGCACGGCAGCCGGAGTCGGCGTGCTGGTGCTGGCCATTGTTGCGTGGTGCAGGCCACGCCTGAAGGTGCTGCGCTGGCCGCTGACCTACCTGGCCGCCTCCGTCGCACTGTCGACTTCGCTGGTGTCGCTGCTCAAGTCGTGGACGGCGATGGATTGCCCGTGGGATCTGAGCCGCTATGGCGGTACGCAAGCGATGATCGGGCTATTCGAATCGCGCCACGGTATTGCCGCGTCCGGTTGCTTTCCCGCCGGCCATGCCAGCGCTGGCTATGCGTGGGTGGCGCTGTATTTTTGTGCGCTGGCGCTCCGTCCTGCATGGCGGTTTGCAGGTTTGTTCATAGGCTTGGCAGCAGGTCTCATTTTCGGTGTTGCGCAACAACTGCGCGGCGCGCATTTTCTCTCGCACGACCTGTGGTCGCTGGCGCTGTGCTGGGTGAGCGCACTTGCCCTGTACTGCGTGATGCTGCAAAGGCCGCGTCGCGCGCTTGGATTGATGTTGCTCTCGGGGGATGCAGCATGAGTACCTGGTTGCCGGAACCGCGCAAGCGTAGTGGCCTGCGCGCGCTCACATGGAGTACGCGGCCGACGGTGTCGACCGAAGCGCTGGTGCTGCTGTCGAGCCTGTTTTTCGCGTTGGTGTGCAATCAGTTGTTCTGGCGCACAGCCATGGCCACGCATCCGGGCAGCATCGGGTTTGCGATCTCGTTGATGGCGTTGCTGGTGGCCGTGCATGCGCTACTCCTGGGCATTTTGGTCTGGCGCTGGAATGCAAAGCCGCTGCTGACGCTGCTGCTGTTCACCACAGCCCTGGCCGCGCACTACATGGACAGCTACAACGTCTATCTGGATGCGGACATGCTGCGCAACGTGCTGCATACCGATCACAAGGAATCGCGCGAGTTGCTCACGCCGGGTCTGATCCTGCCACTGGTGTGCTATTTCCTGATTCCGACCACATTGCTGTGGCGCACACGTTTGCGCGCACGCAGCGTGGGCAAGACGGTGCTGGTGCGATTGGGGTTCCTGCTGGTGGTGGCGGTGGTCGGCGCTGCTGGCGCCATGCTCTCGTCGCAGGATATTTCGGCATTGATGCGCAATCATCGCGAAGTGCGTTATTTGGCCACGCCGATCAATTACATCGTGGCGTTGCGGCAAAACCTCAAATCCGAATCGCCGATCAAGCGCGCGCCCAAACAGCCGATCGAACACGACGCCACGGCAACACCGCGCGCGCCGGGTAGCCGCCCGCGCCTGTTGCTGGTGGTGCTGGGCGAAACCGCACGCGCGCAGAACTGGGGTCTCAACGGCTATGCCAGGCAGACTACGCCGGAGCTGGCACAGGCAGGGGTGATCAATTTCCCCGACATGCATTCGTGCGGGACCAGCACCGAGGTCTCGGTGCCCTGCATGTTCTCCCCTTACGGCCGTCGCGATTACAACGAAGACATGATCCGTGGCCATCAGTCGTTCCTGCATGTACTGGAGCACGCTGGCATCTCGACGTTGTGGCGCGACAATCAGTCCGGCTGCAAGGGCGTGTGCGACGGGTTGGAGATCCAGAAGCTGGACGATGCCACCACACCGGGCCTGTGCGCCGATGGCCGCTGCATGGACGAGATCCTGCTGAGCGATCTGGCTGCGCAGGTGCGCGCAAAGCCTGGCGACCGCGTGGTGGTGGTGCATCAGCTGGGCAGCCATGGCCCGAGCTACTTCGAGCGGTACCCGGCGCAATTCGAACGCTTCAAACCGGTGTGCAAGACCGCGGACCTGGGCAGCTGCGGCCGCCAGGACATCGTCAACGCCTACGACAATTCGATCCTGTACACCGACCATTTCCTCAATCAGGCCATCCATGCGCTGCGCGGCCTGGCGGACTACGACACGGCGATGATCTATCTCTCCGATCATGGCGAATCGCTCGGTGAAAAAGGCCTGTACCTGCACGGCGTCCCGTATGCCATCGCGCCCAAGGAGCAGACCCATGTGCCGATGGTGATGTGGTTCTCGCCCGAGTTTGCGCGCGACCGGGGACTGGATGAAGCCTGCCTGCGCCACCGTGCAGGGCAATACACCGATCAGGATGCGCTGTTCCCGTCTGTGCTTGGGTTGATGCAGGTCAAGACCAGCGTCTATGCGCCCGAGCGCGACCTGTTCGCCAAGTGCACCGGCACCACGCTGCGCTGATCGCCAACGCCTGCCTCTGCCCGCCCCATCGCATGCGTGGCGGGCGCTGCCCCTTGCCCTGAAACCCGGCGCGCTCTAGCCTTCGCCGGACTTCACTGCAAGGACCACCCGTGAATCCTCGTTTGCTGTTGCTGGCGTTGGCCGTGGCTGCCGGCACCTTGAGCTTGTCGGCCTGCCACCGGGATGCGGCACCACCGGACAAACCTGTCGCGACCAAGACCGCGCCGGCCGAAAGCGCCGACCAGTTCGTTGCGCGCATCAGCGCCGAATACAAGGCGGCCTATCCGGAAACCACCGCTGCGCAGTGGCTGTCGTCGACCTATATCAACGGCGATTCGCAGTTGCTGGCGGCCAAGGCCAACGAACGCTCGCTGGCGCAGCTGGATCGGTGGATCGAACAATCCAAGCAGTACGCCGGCACACCGATGTCGGCCGACAGTGCGCGTGCGCTGCAGTTGCTCAAGTTGATGAGTGCCCTGCCCGCACCGCGCGACCCGGCCAAGCTGGCCGAACTCACCCGCATCGCCGCCAAGATGGAAGGCGATTACGGCGCCGGCAGCTACTGCGTGGGCGAAGGCGAGCAGCGCCGCTGCCGCCAGCTCGGCGAGTTGGAGCAAGTGCTGGCCAGCAGCCGCGACTACAACGAGCAACTCGACGCCTGGCAGGGCTGGCACAGCACTGCGCAACCCATGCGCAAGGACTACCAACGCTTCGTCGAGCTGGCCAATGAGGGCGCACGCGGGCTGGGTTTCGCCGACGTCGGGCTGCTATGGCGCAGCGGCTACGACATGCCGCCGGCGCAACTGGCCAGCGAAACCGACCGCCTATGGGAACAGGTCAAACCGTTGTATGCGCAGTTGCAGTGCTATGCGCGCGGCAAACTCGACACGCAATACGGCAAAGACAAGGGCGAGGTCGCCGGCGGCCTGTTGCCGGCCCATCTGATGGGCAATATGTGGCAGCAGGACTGGAGCAATCTATGGGATCTGCTGCAGCCCTACCCGGGGGCCGGCGATCTGGACATCACCTCCGCGCTGGAAAAGCAGTATCAGGGCAACCTCACCGCAGTGCTGGCACGCAACGCCGGTGGCGATGGTGGCGCGGCCGCACGCTTCAACGCCGAACGCGAAGCGCAGCTGCGCACCGCCAAGCAGATGACCGAACGCGCGCAGGATTTCTACACATCGCTGGGCATGCCCAAGCTGCCGGACACCTATTGGCAGCGCTCGCAGTTCATCAAGCCGCTGGACCGCGACGTGGTGTGCCACGCCAGCGCCTGGGACATGAACATGGGCGGCGAGGCGAACCAGAACATCGGCGCGGATGTGCGCACCAAGATGTGCATCAAACCGACCGAAGAAGACTTCACCACCATCTACCACGAGCTGGGCCACATCTATTACGACCTGGCCTACAACCCGTTACCGCCGCTGTTCCAGAATGGCGCCAACGATGGCTTCCACGAAGCGATCGGCGACACCATCGTGCTGGCGATGACGCCCAAATACCTGCAATCGATCGGCATGGTGGGCGAGCAACAGACCGGCCGCGAGTCGTTGATCAATTCGCAGATGCGCATGGCGCTGAGCAAGGTGGCGTTCCTGCCGTTCGGTTTGATGATCGACCGCTGGCGCTGGGGCGTGTTCGACGGCTCCATCACGCCCGAGCATTACAACCAGGCCTGGTGGGAACTCAAAGCCAAGTACCAGGGCGTGGCGCCGGTCAGCGCGCGCGGCGAAGAATTCTTCGACCCTGGCGCCAAGTACCACGTGCCGGGCAACACGCCGTACACGCGCTATTTTCTGGCGCATATCCTGCAATTCCAGTTCTACAAAGGCCTGTGCCAGGCCGCCGGCCATCAGGGGCCGCTGTACGAATGCAGCTTCTACGGCAACAAGGACGCCGGGCAGAAGTTCTGGTCGATGCTGCAGCGTGGTTCCAGCCAACCCTGGCAGACCACGCTCAAGGAACTCACCGGCAACGACAAACTCGATGCCGGCCCGATGCTGGAATACTTCGCGCCGATGAGCGACTGGCTGAAGCAGCAGAATCAGGGGCAGATGTGCGGGTGGCAGGCAACGGCTGCCACTCCGGCTACAACGAAGACTGCGCCTGCTGCAGCTCGTTGACACGCATTGCCCGTGTCATTGCCGGATCGCGGCAATGACAAGACGCCTTGTCGCTGAACGCGCTTCTGCGACCCGGCTCAATTGAGCTTGGTGCCGCCCTGCAACCGCTCGCTCAACCTGGTCTTGAACTGCTCGAACTCCATGCCGTCGGCACGGGCTTCGGCGTGCGCGGCGTCCTTGAGGGCGTCCGAGTAGGTCAGCCGCACCGGGGTGCCCTGGCGTTCGTGCAACTCGGCCGCGCGCATGATCAGCGCCAGCACCTGGGCGGCGCTGGTGCTTTCGCCGGCGATGCGGCCGTCCATGCCCAGCACCCATTCGCCGTCGCGACGGACGATGCCGGCCAACAGGGTGCGTTGCTGGTCGCGGAGTTCGGCATGCGGTTCGATCGGGGACACCGGCGCTGGATTGGCGGCGGCCTGGTTGCGCTGGCGCTCGGCGGCGCGCTTGCGGGCATCGCGGCGCAACTTGGAATCGGTGGACATGCAGGCTCCTGTGAGGTCAGAGATGGTCGGCCGGCTCCAGAGGCACTGCCTCGGTGGCCTGGCGGTGCCGTAGACGGCGGCCGCTGCGGCGCTCCCAGCGCCAGAATAGCCAGCCCAGCAAGAAAAAACCGGTCATGCCGATCGCCAGATGCCGCGGATGTTCGCTCAGCAGCGGCGACAGCACCCCGGCCACCACCGTATTGGTCATCAACTGGGTGAAGGCCTGCAGCGAAGACGCCAGGCCGCGCTGCTGCGGGTACATGTCCAGCACCGCCAGCGCCAGGATCGGGAAGATCAGCGCCATGCCCACGCCGGCCAGGAAGATCGGCAGCACCGCCCATGGCAGCGCAATCTGCGCCACCGCAACGGTATAGGCCAGATTGACCAGCGCCGCCGCCCCGCAGCAAATGAAGCCGATGCGGATCTGCCGCACCGGCTGCATGCGCCCGGCCATGCGCCCGGACAGGAACGAGCCCAGCGTCATGCCACCGATGGTGGGAATGAACAGCCAGGCGAAATCGCCTTCGCCCAGCTTCAGGTGCTGCATGATCAGCACCGGCGCCGAGGCGATGTACAGGAAGATGCCGGCGAAGTTGAACGACCCGGCCGCGGCCAGGCGCTGGAAGCGCGGGTTGAAGCCGATACGCACGTAATCCTGCAACAGGCACCTGAACTGCAGCGGCGTACGCGCCTCCACCGGATGGGTCTCCGGCAGCCAGGTCAGGGTTGCGATGAGCAGCACCAGGCCGAACACCACCAGAAACCAGAAGATCAACGGCCAGCCGCCGCCACTGAGCAGGATCCAGCCGCCGATGATCGGCGCGATGGCGGGTGCGATCCCGAAGATCATCGATACCTGGCTCATCAGCCGCTGCGCGTCCGGGCCATGGAACAGGTCGCGGATCACCGCCCGCCCGACGATCATGCCCACGCCGGCCGACAGGCCCTGCAGCGCGCGGAATGCCAGCAGCGTGGGCAAGTCTTGCGACAGTGCACATCCGATCGAGCCGGCGATAAACAAGGCCAGCCCGCCCAGGATCACCCGCTTGCGGCCCCAGGCATCGGACAATGGCCCGTGCGCGATGCTCATCAGGCCATACGCCAGCAGATAGACGCTGATGGTCTGCTGGATCGCCACCTGGTCCACCGCAAGGCTGCGGCTAAGCTGCGAGAACGCCGGGAAGATGGTGTCGATCGAAAACGGGCCGAACATCGCCAGCCCGGCCAGCAGCAGCGCCATGCGACGGGTGGAAGGCGTGGTGGGGGGCATTCAGGGGTCCGCGGCGGTAGTGCATGGGGTGCGCGCCGGCGTCCGCTTGTTGCGGCACCGGCATGCGCACACGGCCGCCGATGATAGGCGCTTGCGCCGGCAAGGTTAAGCAAACCCAAGTGCAGCCGGCAGGCAGACGGGTGCGCGCGGGCGCGCCGGGCAACCGGCAGCCACGCTATAATCGGCCCGCAACACGGTGGGAGAAGCGGCACTGCCGCTGCCGAAGGCGCAACAGCCCGTAATCGCTCAGGCCCGATACCATCCGCAGTACAACTCTGGAGAGACCGGCCGATGCCGGCGCCGAAGGGGCACGAAACGCAGGCAGGCCACGCGCCAGGCCGCGTTTTTAAACTCTCAGGCAAAAGGACAGAGGGGCGCGAGGAAGACCGCTGCTGCGGCAGGTCGTGGTGCGCGCATGCGTGTCATAACCGGCCGTGGTGCGGGTCGACCATTCGTCTGCCCCTACCCCGGATGCCCGCCATGTCCCAGACCCCGTCTTCCCTGCGCGACCTCGAACACCACAGCGCGTTCGTCGAGCGCCATATCGGCCCCAACGACGCGGAAATCGCCCAGATGCTGGACGTGGTCGGCCATGCCTGCCTGGATGCGCTGACCGATGCCATCGTGCCGGGCAACATCAAGTCGCCGGCGCCGCTGGCGCTGCCCGAGGCGATCACCGAAGAAGAAGCGCTGGCCAAGATCCGCGCCATCGCCGACAAGAACACCGTGTTCCGCAACTTCATCGGCCAGGGCTATTACGGCACCCACACGCCGAAGGTCATCCTGCGCAACATCCTGGAAAACCCCGCCTGGTACACCGCCTACACGCCATACCAGGCCGAGATTTCGCAAGGCCGCATGGAAGCACTGATCAACTTCCAGACCCTGTGCGCCGACCTCACCGGCATGCAGATCGCCAACGCCTCGCTGCTGGACGAAGCCACCGCCGCGGCCGAGGCGATGACCCTGGCCAAGCGTTCGGCCAGGTCCAAGTCCACCACGTTCTTCGTGCACGACGCAGTGCATCCGCAGACGCTGGAACTGCTGCGCACGCGCGCCGAGCCGCTGGACATCGTGCTGCGTGTCGGCACGCCGGAAGAAGCGCTGCAGGCCGAGTGCTTCGGCGTGCTGCTGCAGTACCCGGACAGCTTCGGTCATATCGGCGATCACGCTGCACTGGCCGACGCCGTGCACGCGCAAGGCGGCCTGGTCGCGGTGGCCACCGATCTGCTGGCGCTGACCCTGATCGCCGCTCCGGGCGAATGGGGCGCGGACATCGTGGTCGGCAACTCGCAGCGCTTCGGCGTGCCGTTCGGCTTTGGCGGCCCGCATGCAGCGTTCATGGCGTGCCGCGATGCCTACAAGCGCTCGATGCCCGGCCGTTTGATCGGCGTGTCGATCGATGCCGCCGGCAACCCGGCGTATCGCTTGACCCTGCAGACCCGCGAGCAACATATCCGCCGCGAAAAGGCCACCTCCAACATCTGCACCGCGCAGGTGCTGCTGGCGGTGATGGCGTCGATGTATGCGGTCTACCACGGCCCCGACGGCCTGACCCGCATCGCGCGCCGCACCCATCGCCTGGCGGCGATCCTGGCGGCCGCACTGCGCAGCGCCAGTGTCACCGTTGGCGAGCGCTTCTTCGACACCTTGCACGTCAAGGCGATCGATGCCGATGCCATCCACGCCGGTGCGCGTGCGGCTGGCATCAACCTGCGCGCCATCGACAGCGAGGCGGTGGGCATCAGCCTGGACGAAACCACCACGCGCGCCGACGTGGTTGCGCTGGCGCAGCTGTTCGGTGCCACGGCCGATGTGGACGCGCTGGACGCGGCCACGGCCGATGCGCTGCCGCAAGGCCTGCTGCGCACCACTCCGTTCCTCACCCACCCGGTCTTCAACACCCACCACAGCGAGCACGAACTGCTGCGCTACATGCGCTCGCTGGCCGACAAGGACCTGGCGATGGATCGCACCATGATCCCGCTGGGCAGCTGCACCATGAAGCTCAACGCCACCGCCGAGATGATCCCGGTGACCTGGCCGGAATTCGGCGCCATCCATCCGCTCGCTCCGGCCGAGCAGTCCGCCGGCTACGCGCAGTTGATCGGCGAACTCGAAGCGATGCTGGTCGAATGCACCGGCTACGATGCGGTGAGCCTGCAACCCAATTCCGGCGCGCAAGGCGAATACGCCGGCCTGCTGGCGATCCGCGCCTATCACCGTTCGCGCGGGCAAGCGCATCGCGATATCTGCCTGATTCCCGAATCGGCGCATGGCACCAACCCGGCTTCGGCGCAGATGTGCGGCATGACCGTGGTGGTGACCAAGTGCGATGCCAACGGCAATGTGGACGTGGATGACATTCGCGCCAAGGCGGAAAAATATTCCGACCGCCTGGCGGCGCTGATGATCACCTACCCGTCCACCCACGGCGTGTTCGAAGAAGACGTGGTGGCCATCTGCGAAGCAGTGCATGCGCATGGCGGCCAGGTCTACACCGACGGCGCCAACATGAATGCCCTGGTCGGCGTCGCCAAGCCCGGCAAGTGGGGCTCGGACGTGTCGCACCTCAACCTGCACAAGACCTTCTGCATTCCGCACGGCGGTGGCGGCCCGGGCGTGGGCCCGTGCGCGGTGAAGTCGCATCTGGCGCCCTTCTTGCCGCGCACGCTGGGCGGCGAAGGCGACGTGGGCATGGTCAGCGCAGCCAGCTATGGCTCTGCCTCGATCCTGCCGATCAGCTGGATGTACGTGACCATGATGGGCAGCGCCGGTCTGCGCAAGGCAACGCAAGTGGCATTGCTCAACGCCAACTACATTGCCAAGCGCCTGGCACCGCACTACAAGACGCTCTACACCGGCCGCAACGGGCTGGTGGCGCACGAGTGCATCCTCGACGTGCGCCCGCTGGAGAAGACCAGCGGCATCGGCGCCGAAGACATCGCCAAGCGGCTGATCGACTTCGGCTTCCATGCACCGACGTTGAGCTTCCCGGTCGCCGGCACTCTGATGGTGGAACCGACCGAAAGCGAATCGCAGCACGAACTGGACCGCTTCATCGACGCGATGATCCAGATCCGCGAAGAGATCCGCGCCATCGAAGACGGCCGCCTGGACCGCGAAGACAACCCGCTCAAGCACGCGCCGCATACCGCAACGCAGGTGTCGGCCAGCGAGTGGACGCATGCCTACCCGCGCGAGCTGGCCGCGTTCCCGCTGCCCAGCCTCAAGCAGCAGAAGTACTGGCCGCCGGTGGCACGCGTGGACAACGTCTACGGCGACAAGAACGTGATGTGCGCCTGCATCCCGGTGGATGCGTACAAGAAAGACGCCGAGGCCTGATCGCCGCCCCCGCGACGGTCAACGAAACCCAGCCGGTAACACGGCTGGGTTTTTTGTTGCGCCAGGTGTGGATGCCAATGCGCGATACACATCCCAGCGCACTAGCCGGCCGTTTTCCTGGCCTACACGTGCCATCGGGATGATGACGGACGCTTTCATCCCACAGCAGACCCTGGCGCATGCGTGAACTGAACTCCCTTGGTGCTTTTCTGGTGGCAGCCTGCCTGCTGGTTGGCTGCGCACCGCGCCGTCCCGGCGAGGTGCCGGCGCTGGTGCACGCGCCTGATGCGCGTGCCGAGGTGGTGCAGACAACGGCCGGCCCGGTGCGCGGTGTGGCCGGTGCACAGGGTCGGGCATTCCTGGGGGTGCCGTTCGCAGCACCGCCGGTGGGCGCGCTGCGCTTTCGTGCACCGCAACTGCCGACCGCATGGACCCAGGTTCGCGATGCCACCCAGGCCGGCCCGGCTTGTCTGCCACGCTATCGCGTCGGGCAGAAGCACGTGTCCGAAGATTGCCTCACGCTCAATGTCTACGCACCGCCCGGCCCCGCACCGGCGCATCCACGCGCGGTGATGGTGTGGATCTATGGCGGCGCGCTGGAACTGGGCAGCAATGTCGACTACGACCTGAGCGCGTTGGCTGCGCGCGAGGATGTGATTGTGGTGGCAGCCAACTATCGGCTGGGCGTATTCGGTTTCTACGCGCATCCAGGCCTGCGTGGCGAAGGCGAAGGCGCCTATGCATTGCTCGACCAGCAGGCGGCCTTGCGCTGGGTGCAAGGCAATATCGCCGCGTTCGGCGGCGATGCGCACAACGTCACCGTGTTCGGCGAATCGGCCGGTGCGTGGAGCATCTGTTATCAGCTCGCTTCGCCCGGCGCGGCGGGGCTGTTTCAACGCGCCATCCTGCAAAGCGGCAGCTGCCTGGCGAGCGATTCCAGCGTGCCGCAGCGCGAGGCAGAAAATGGCGGCGTGCGTATGGCACAAAGCCTGGGCTGCGCGCACGCGCGCGATGTGGCCGCATGCCTGCGCGCACTGCCGGCCGACACGCTGGCCGATGCAGCACCACAACGCCGCGGCCTGACCGGCAGCGATGCGTGGGCGCCGATGTCCGGTGGCCAGGCCTTGCCGCTGCCACCGGCCGCTGCAATCGCCAGCGGCCGGCATGCGCAGGTGCCGGTACTGATGGGCACCAATCGCGACGAAGGGCGCCTGTTTGCGCAACTGCTGTCCTATATCGGCAAGCTCAACCTGCGCAGCGGCTATGAAGCGCGCGTGCAACGCATGCATGCCTCGCCTGTCCCGGTCCTGAGGCAATACGCAGCCGTTGCCGCACAATCGCGCTGGGAGGCGTTCGCCGACATCGTGACCGATGGTGGCTTCGCCTGCCCCACACGCCGGCTGGGACGGGCCTTGCGCACGCATGCGCCGGTGTATGCCTACGAGTTCGACGACCCGCACGCGCCGTACGGTCTGTTACGCCTGCCGTTTTCGCCTGCATTGGGCGCTTTCCATGCCTCTGAACTGGTATATCTGTTTCAGCGCCCGTGGGTGCTCAGTGGCACGCCGCAGTTCAGTCCGGCGCAGCAGGCGTTCGCCAATACGATGCAGGATTACTGGGGTGCCTTCGCACGCACTGGCGACCCCAACGGCGGCGGGCGCCCGCCGTGGTCGCGTTTTGACGGCGACACGCCGCTGACGCTGTCGCCGCACGGGATCGGCGCAACGCCCGACTTCGTGCAGCGTCATCGTTGTGCGTTTTGGGATGCGCGTGCAGACACTGCGACAACATCGGGGCAGCCATCGTCGCAGTGACAAGGCCACCGATGTAATGGCCATCACCCTCATTCCAGCGCGGCAGGAACCCATCATGTCCGAATCGTCTTCCCCTTCCTGCGCGCAGGTGCGCCTGCGTAACGGGCGTCGCGTGCCCGCGTTGGGCCTGGGCTCCTGGAACCTGGGCCAGGGCCGGCATGCGCCCAAGCAGGAAATCGAAGCGCTGCAACTCGGGCAGCAATTGGGCATGCAGCTGATCGACACCCCCGAGATGTATGGCAATGGCCGCTCGGAGCAATTGATCAGCCAGGCCATCGGCCGCGCGCAACCGCCCTACGTGGTGTCCAAGGTGTTGCCCGGCAATGCCAGCGCACGGGGGATTGCGCATGCCTGCGAAGCCAGCCTGCAACGGCTGGGCGTGCGCACGCTGGACCTGTACCTGCTGCACTGGCGCGGTGGCAGCAACCTGGCCGTGGTGGTGGACGCATTCGAAGCGCTGCGTGACGCCGGCAAGATCCGCGATTGGGGCGTGTCGAACTTCGACATCGATGACATGGAGGAGCTCTGGGCAATCGATGGCGGCTCGCATTGCCTGGTCAACCAGGTGCTGTACCACGCTGGCAGCCGCGGCATCGAATTCGACCTGTTGCCGTGGTGCGCCGCGCACGAGGTAGCCGTGATGGCGTATTCGCCGCTTGGTAGCCGCGCGTTGCTGGAGCATCCGGTCTTGCACGCCATCGGCGAGCGTCGTGGCGTTGCGGCCACTGCGGTGGCGCTTGCGTGGGCCATCCGCAGCGGCAATGTCATCGCCATTCCCGAATCCGGAACGCCGGCGCATGTGCGTGCCAATGCCGCTGCCTGCACGCTGCAATTGCACGCAGACGATCTTGCCGAAATCGATCGCGCCTTCGCGCCGCCTACGCGCAAACAGCCTCTCGATCTGCTCTGACACCCAGCATGGTCGCGTCCGCTTGGTTGCGCATCTGCCCGGCAGCGCACGTGGCGTGATCGATGCGACATGCGATTGCGACATCGCGCAATGTTGGTGCGCATGTGAGTTTTCGTTCGCAAGCAGACACATGCAATTAACAGCGCCGCTCCCAGGCTTTATTGCTCAGCCCGCATCCCAAGCCAGCCTACAGTGGAGTTCCCATGGCCAAGTCCCCCAGCAAATCCGCGCAGCTCCCTGCCCTCGCACCTGCCAGCGCCACCGTCGATGTGTCGCGCGGTACTGGCGATGAGTTGCACCAGAAGGCCGGCGGCACCCACCCGCAGCTGACCACCAACCAGGGCATTCCGGTAGGTGACAACCAGAACTCGCTGCGCGCCACGCCGCGCGGCCCGACGTTGCTGGAAGATTTCATCCTGCGCGAAAAGATCACCCACTTCGATCACGAACGCATTCCCGAGCGCATCGTGCATGCGCGCGGCAGTGCCGCACACGGCTATTTCGAGCTCACCAAGTCGTTGAGCCAGTACACCACCGCCAAGATCTTCACCGAGGTTGGCGAAAAAACCCCGTTGTTCACCCGTTTTTCCACTGTCGCAGGCGGTGCCGGCTCGGTGGATACGCCGCGCGATGTGCGCGGGTTCGCGGTGAAGTTCTACACCAAGGAAGGCAGCTGGGATCTGGTCGGCAACAACATCCCGGTGTTCTTCATCCAGGATGCGATGAAGTTCCCGGACCTGATTCATGCGGTGAAGATGGAACCGGACCGTGGCTTCCCGCAGGCTGCCAGCGCGCATGACACGTTCTGGGATTTCATTTCGCTGACACCCGAATCGATGCACATGGTGATGTGGGCGATGAGCGATCGCACCATCCCGCGCTCGCTCCGCATGATCGAAGGTTTCGGCATCCACAGCTTCCGGTTCCTCAATGACAAGGGCGAAAGCACCTTCGTCAAGTTCCATTGGCGCCCCAAGCTGGGGCTGCAATCGACCATCTGGGACGAGGCGGTCAAGATCGCCGGCGCCGATCAGGATTTCCACCGCCGCGACCTGTTCGAAGCGATCCAGAATGGCGATTTCCCCGAATGGGAACTCGGCGTGCAGTTGTTTACCCAAGCGCAGGCAGAAACCTTCCCCTTCGATCATCTGGATTCGACCAAGGTCATTCCCGAAGAGCTGGTGCCGTTGCAAATCGTCGGCCGCATGGTGCTCGACCGCTGGCCGGACAACTTCTTTGCCGAAACCGAACAGGTTGCCTACTGCCCGGCCAACATCGTGCCCGGCATCGACTTCAGCAACGACCCGCTGCTGCAGGGCCGCCTGTTTTCTTATCTGGACACGCAGCTGAGTCGCCTGGGCGGGCCGAACTTCCATCAGATTCCGATCAACACGCCCAAGTGCCCGTTCGCCAACAACCAGCGCGACGGCCACATGCAGATGGGTGTGCCGAAGGGCCGCGTCGCCTATGAGCCCAGCTCGCTGCAGGCCGATGCGCCGCGCGAAGCGCTGCGTGGCTTCCCCAGCCATGCAACCCCGGCCGAAGAAGGCGCCAAGGGCCGCGTGCGTGCAGAGAGCTTTGCCGATCATTACAGCCAGGCGCGCCTATTCTTCCGCAGCCAGACCGCACCGGAACAGGCGCATATCGCCTCGGCATTGGTGTTCGAACTGTCGAAGGTGGAAACCGCCCATGTGCGCGAGGCGATCGTGGGCCACCTACGCCACATCGACCAGGAGCTGGCGCAGCGTGTGGCCGATGGCATGGGCATGACCGCCCTGCCGCCAGCACCGCCTGCTGCAGTGGCGCCGATCGACATGCCGCTCTCGCCCGCCCTGCAGGTCATCGGCAAGATGAAGGACACCCTGAAAGGGCGCACGGTGGGCATCCTGATTCACGATGGCTCGGACGCAGCGGCGATCAAAGCCGTACGCAAGGCGGCCGAAGCTGCGGGCGCGACGGTCAAGATCGTTGCGCCAAAGCTCGGCGGCGCCAAGCTCAACGACGGCAAGCAGTTGGCCGCCGACGGGCAGCTGGCGGGGACGCCCTCGGTGGTATTCGACGCGGTGGCGGTGCTGCTGTCCTCGGAAGCGGCCAAGCTGCTGACACGCGAATCGGCGGCACTGGATTTCGTGAGTTTTGCCTGGGCGCACCTGAAGGCCATCGCGTTCGACGAAGGCGCGCAGTCGTTGTTGAAGGCCGGCAACGTCGGCAAGGACGCGGGCGTCGTTCCCGCCGCCGATACCAAGGCATTCATTGCCGCAGCAAAAACCCGCCAGTGGGCACGCGAGCCGAAGGTGCGCATGCTGGCGTAACCGCTCCCAGGGAGGGTCCGATCACCCGGTTGAAAACCGAGGGGCGCCACATCGGCCGCGCTGCCGGCCCCACGCCACTCGGTTTTGCCGCTGCCGCGCGTTTGCGGGGTAGCGGCGGGTGACGCCGCCCATTCCCACGACAGGGATCGGTTGTTTCGCTTCAGCCACAGCTTCGATCGCGCAAGCAGCATGCGCATCTATGCGATGTTCGTTACCAAGCCGCGATAGCACCCTGACGCGAGCGACGTTTACATGCCGCTCGCGTTCCAGGTCATGTGGGTAGGCGTCGATGATGACGCCCGGTCGATATTCGCTTACCGGATGACGATTACGCCAAGCCGCGTTGCTCGGGATTGGCCGCATTGCAGAATGCGCCGCTAGTCACTGGAGCACGGTATGGAATCTCGTATCACCCCGACCTCTGGCGCAGCAAGCTTGCCGCGTCCTGCAGCCGATGACGCGGCGTTACCACGCAGCCCGGCGACCGCCGACGATCGGCATCACGGCACTGATGCCCGATTGGCTGGACTGACGTCCCGCCGCAGCGTGGCGCGGGCCAGCGCAGCCACCGCGCTCGATGGCGTAACGCCGGACGCCGCGTGCAGCAAAAGCAGACGTGCGCCTGCCTCGGCTCCAGTCGCAAACCGGCCGGATGGGCCTCTATTCTCGATCATTCGGCCTATCGCGTTTCTAGCAACCAGGGCCGACATTGGCGGCCATCGCCGCGCAATGAGCCTGTCCGGAAGCGCTGTTGTCTTTTCGCGCTCCAAGGCGACGTTGGGAGGCAGCGATGTCGGCATGGTCGGGATGCTCGATGGCCAGGAACATCTTGTCAAAACCGGAATCTCGCGAAGCCTGCTAGGGCAGGCAGTGGAATGTTGCGCGAAGGGGCAAGGCGCGGAGGCCAACAAGCGCTTGGGCTACATCGTCGGCTCGGCAGCCAGGCTGCTTGAAGGCACCCTGGACAAAGAGGCCACGCAACAATGGCTGACACTGGCCTTCCATGCCTTTCTCGATACCGAGGCAGGGAAGACATTGACGGAAAAGACCAAGACCGGTGCGTTGGACATCGACGATGTCTGCGAGATTCACGACAGCCTGGTTGCCGCTGATCCTCGATTACGCAATCCGCTTGGCATCCCTGCCTTATTTGACGTCATCAACGTCGCGGCCGCACAGGACTTGGTCAATGCGCTGCAGGAACACCATCTTTCGCGGCAAAATATTCCGGACTCATCACTGCTGACACTGCCCAACAACGCCTTGATCGCCTCGCGGATCATTCATGATGCAGAGCCGCTGGATACATTCCTGACCAAGGCGTTTCTGCCGCCTGACGTTTCGCTTGCGCAGGCCAAGCAAGCCGCTTTGCGTGTCAAAAGAGCCACCGCCGGCAGCGATGCGCAGGTAAATGAACTGGCCGCAGACCACGCGCTGCTTGCGCGAATCAACGATCCGGTCAATCTTCGTTCGGGCAAACAGGCATTGATCGATACGCTGCGCAACAGCGGTCTGGACGGGCTGTTCGCCTCGCTGCTGGCCAGGCTGACCCTGGGCGAAGCGTCTGATCTCGGTCCTGACAATATGCTGGTCATTCCCGGAGAAGATGCACGCCACAAGGTCATCAGTATTGATGTGACCGGCTTTCGCTACGACCGGGAGAAGGATACGCCGGCAAATTCGCAGGAGCCGCTTCGGTATGGTTGGGGAGACGTCATCCAGAACCCGACACGGGCGCTGCAGGTGCTGCTTGATGCAAGCGTGATGAGCGGTCGTTACGCCAAAGGCCTGGATGGCGTCCATGCCATGGTCATCGAGGCCATCCGCGAGGCGCTTGCCTGGCAAGCCACGCCTGAGGTGGAGATGGTCAAGCAGTGGTACGCCGCGCTCGATGTGGGTTCCGCCACGTCCTCCTTGCGCTCGTTGGGCGATCAATTGAAAGGCATGTCTGCCGCGGGTTGGATGCCGGATGCCGCGCTGGTAAGCCAGGTGCTGGCACGCAATTGCTCGTTCCTCAGCAACGTGGTTCAAAAATCCCGGAAATGACGGCTGCGACCAGCGCGTGTTACGGACTGCAAGTGCGCGATACCGGTACTGCCCACCGCGAAGGTCTTGGATAAAACACGCCTCCCTCGCCGCGCGCCAACGCCTGCGCGTGCACTGGCTCAGGCGTTTGACACCGGCTTTCTTCCTGCAAGGCGTTGGCAGGCAGAGAGACCCGAGCTCCCTGCGCGCCGAATCGCTTCTATCAGATGCTCACCGTTTTCAGGTCCCTGTCTGGCCTGCTGCAACTGGCCACTCACATTGAGTGATCCGTGCAGCGCTGAGGGCGCCCGTTTCGAGATCTTCTTCCGTGATGAGGACGGACCGAGCGCCGTGATTATTGTTGCCCACCAGAGCCGAGCGCCCAAAGCTGGCCAAGCAGCTTGGAGCCGATGGTTGCCCGGTGCACCTTGGCCTCGGTATTTCCCAGGGCGCGCATCATCTCTTCCCAGCGCGGGCCCAGGTTCACCTCCCTCTGCGTCTTCAGGTGGACGGCGGCCAAGTCCCTATAGTGGAGCGCGCGCAGCCCAGCGGGCGTTACCGGTTGTTCGGTATGTACGTGGACGAACCAGGGCGCAGGAATGTCACCATTCGACTGCGGCGCGTGCTCGATACGCACTTCGAATAGCCTGCCACGGTCGCCACGGTCGCCCTCCGAGGGACGGCGGTTCGGGGCTGTGACGCGTGCCAGTCCATGCATCGCCAACAGGCGCTCCAGATGCGGCGCACGTGGTTGCGGATCGGTCTTGAGCGCATCGGCTTCGCGCCGTTCGAACTCGTGCTCGATCCTCTGGAGAAGACGCAGACGCGTATCGAGTTGTGCGATGCGCCCGTCTCCTGCACGGAGCTTGCTTTTGAGCTGCAGCAGACGCTCACTCGATCCGAACCAGCCCTGCATGGAGGTTCTGGCAAAATCGAAGGCCGTCGCCGCGTCATGTCGGGAGTCGCCGATCAGGCGCTCCACGTCGGTGGTGTCCTTGCCGAGACGCCTGGCGAGCGCGATGAAATCTCCTCCCAGTTCTGCCACTGGCAACGACTCCAGGGGAGCGGCTCTCAGTGCCTCGTCGGCCTGTTTTTGCGCTGCGCTGCGCGCATCAATCGCCTGCGGCGTTGGCACTGCCGCCGAGCTGGAAGCAGCAGGCGTGCGCTTGCGCGCCTTGCGTGACCTGCTCGATTTGCCTGCTGTCGTTGTCGGCACGCTTGGTGTGATCGACGCCGGTGTTTGCTCGGGTGAAGCCGCTGCTGCGCCAATCAGCTGTCTGTCCTGGACGGCGAACTGGCACATATCAACAATCGCCTGGCGTTGGTCGGTAAGTGCCTGCGCAAGATCGAGCATCGTTGGCCATAGATGATCTCTGGCATGCCCCCCGTCTTCGATGAGCGCGGCGGCATCCATACACAGTTGCATCGCCGCACGGCCACGCAGCTCGGCGTATTCGACGAGCACTTCCTTGTATATGGCCAGCATCTGCGGCGTCAGTGAGTGCTCGGTTGAGGACAGGCGTTCGACATGAACCTGGATCACATGATTGAGCGCTTCGCCCACCTCAGCGTGGTGAAGGCTGTCGACTTCTTCGAGTTCCCTCAGTCCGTCAAGCACCTCGGGCAGGCCGCAATCGCAGGCCTCATCGGCAAGTCTCCTTGAATGTATTTCGACGAGTATTCCGCGGACCGTCTGCATCCGCTCATGGCACGATCCCATCATCGCCCTGACGACCGGGAGATGGTCCTTGAGCGAGTCGCGTGGACCCTGGCCCGTCATCGGCGATTTGATGCGCTGGCAAACCTCCTCCATCGCTGCAAGGGCATTCAGAAGATGAGCGCGCAGCGCAAGCCATGATTGCGGTTGTTGCAAACGGATGGCGTCAGGGGAAAACACCACCATCTCCACCCTTTGGGTCCGCACATGGCCCAATTCGGTGGCCACTTTCTGATCGATCATCTCCTTGCATGAGTCGTGGTGCAGGCACGCGGCGGCTGCGAGATGGGTCACCAAGAAATTCTCGTGTTCTTCGATATTGTCGACCGGCATGCATTTTTGAATATCTAGCTCGGCCAGCGCCTGCAAGCCTTGTCGAGCCGATTCGATCGCGGACGTTCCCGACCGGAGTCTTGCTTCCAGGGCTCTGATATCCGTTGGTTGTGTCGGCACTACGTTTTGCACCAGGTTGTTGAAGCGGGTCAGCCTGGACGAGGCCTTTTTCAATACCTCCAAAGGATCTGGCCCTTGCGAAACTGGCGTCGCGGCAAAGAGCGCCGTCATGACGTCCTGTGCGTTGGTAGACGATGCCGCTGGGAGATTGGCTCTGGAGGCTCGGCCCAGCCGCCGCGGCCTGATGGAAAGCCCGCCGAGTTGCGCTGAGGGCGCCGCACTGTCGGCAGACGTGCTCGCGGCTGATCCTGAGCCCGATGGAGTCGGTGCAGCTTGAATCAATTGCGCGGGATCCGGCGCGGCCTGCTTGGTCGATTCAATCTTAGGCACGGTGCATCCTCCGATATTGCCATTCAATTTGCTCGCACACAGCGTTCTAAGTCCCCAGTCCCCGGAATGTGCGTGGGACGTGGGTGATGCCGTACACCAGGCCTTGCCAGCCAGCAGCGATGCGTGTCGCCAATGCGTCGCGCAGTAATCGCGTTACCTGGGCCATGGCGCTCGATCCGCCTGCGTTGTCGTGCTGCATGCTGCAGTGCCTGCGTCGCTCGCTGCCGGCTCCGCCCGGCATGTTGGATCACGCAATTCCGCCATGACGTGTGCAGCGAAATCCGTATTACCGGTCACCGCAAGAAGCCCGACCCACTCATGTCGATGTGCGTGACGTCGCTGCTTTAGTAAACCACCGAATGCCGCGCTGTTGGCATGCCGCGCGAATGCTTGGTGACCGATACGAAGACGGCCCGGCTGCACACGCCGTTATTCAAGGACCAGGCAAGGCGATCAAGGCATTTCCCAATACCTTGGGCACCTATCAAGGCCCGTTACCACGCCCGACGCCCTTTGGAGCGTCTATGCACTTTGAGGTGAGTGCGAAACGACCTGTGACGCGTCGAGACAAGGTGCGCGCTACGGCCCAGGCGGTCCCCCTGGGCAAGGCGCGCAACGCGGCATCGGCGCGTCACAGGGCGCTTGTTTGAGAAACACCTCATCAGGCAGTTCAAGAGAATTCAGGCGCAACCCACGTCTTGCGCATGCACGTTGAGATCGCCCCGCCCTCTACACTGCTTCGGTTGGAAACTGCTGCGCATTCGCCAACGCACGATAGTCGCGTGGCGTCATGCCCACCGCTTGCTTGAATTGCCGCGCGAACGCGCTTTGATCACTGAAGCCGCAAGCGTGGCCGATTTCGGTGAGGCTCTTGTTTCCGTGCAGCAGATGCATCGCCATCTGCAGCCGCAGCTTGGCCAATACTTGCTGCGGCGTGAGCTGGAATACCTTGCGGAACGAGCGTTGCAGCTTGGACATGGAAAACCCGGTGATCTCCACCAGAGCCTGCATGCGCACGTTCTGCGCGTAATTGGCGTTGAGATACGCCAGCGCAAGTCGCAGCTTTTCGTATTGCGATTCGTGGCCATCCTGCGGGCCCAGATCGCGCGAGATGCCGATGATGCCCTGCACCTTGCCGTTCACCACCAACGGCCGCTTGCAGGTCAGGCACCAGCCAGGCTCACGGTTGGCGAACAGGTGCAGCTCCAGCAGGTTGTCGATCACCTCGCCGGCCAGCACCTGCTCGTCCTGATTGGCGTAGTTGGCGCCCAGGCCACTGGGATAGACCTCGGCCACACGCTTGCCGATCAGGTCCTTGCGCGACTTCAGCCCCAGCCGCCGCAGCATGGTCTGGTTGACGTGGGTGTAGCGGCCCTCGCGATCCTTGACGAAGAACAACACGTCCGGCACGGCATCGAACAAGGCTTCAAGATCGGCAGGATCGATGCTCTTCATGCGAAAGGGTTCATGCAGGGCAAGGTGCTCGAGACCGGGAAAGGCGCATCAAACCAGGGGCGCGATCGAGACAATCCGCCCCTGCCGCGCCATGATACCCCGCATGCGCGATCGGCCTGCGGCCAGGGGACTCAGCGCGAGTTGTTGCCTGCGTCCACTGCCGCCGGTGCAGGCTTGGCATCTCCCGCCGCAGCGGTCGGGTTACCGATGCGATCCAGCGGCACCTGTCGCGCACGCCAGCCCTGCACGACCGCCGCACCGGCCTGTGAGCCCACCTGCACGCGCAGGCGCGCGCTGCCGCCGGGCGCAACGAACTCGATCTCGCAGTCGCCAGCGGCCATGCAGCTATCGGCCGCAAGTGGGTCCACCAGCTGCCAGCCTTGCTCCATCATCGCCTGCGCAAACGCGCGATACCCCATGCCGGATTTCAGCACGGCCGGCAATGGCACGCTCGCGTCGCCGCCTTGCTCGGACGACGCAGGCAGCGCCACCGAAGCGCGCGCAGGCGCAACGGCCGGCCGCGACGCAGCGCCCAGAGCAGGACTGCAGATCAGAGCGATTGCCCACAATGCGGGGCGGAACGACGTGCGCATGCAAACGGTCCTTGCGGTCCTGGCAGGGAACTGGGAAGAGGAAGATGCGCTAGTTTGACATGCCCGTGATGTGCTGCGGCAATCGCATTTGGGATGCATTGGCCCGTGATCTGGACAGCGGCGTTGCAACCGGTTCACTCCAAGCGTGCTCATCCAGCGCGCAGCAATGGAGCTGACAACGCTGCAGATCACCATTCGCCGTCGCCATCCGTCATTGCAGCCAACGGCAGACTCATCGATACCAACGCGACCAGCGACTGCCCGGTCGCCATCGTCGCGAGCAAGCTGCATCATTGCGGTTTGCTCGCGGAGTCACCGATGGCCATGGCCAGCTCTTCAACCACGACCTCTTCAACCTATGCAGTCGGCCAGCTGTGGCGCTGCCGCGGGCGCAGTGCCGCCGAAACGCCGCTACTGCTGATCAACCAGATCGATACGCATCCGCAGGGCGGCCAGATCCTGCACGTGACCATCAGCGACATCCAGGTACGTCATGCGGGAATGCCCAACGGGACGTTGGACACGCTGCCGCACATTCCGGTCATTGCACAGACGCTGGAGCGCAGCGCTGCCGAATACGTCGGCGCCAGTGCACCCAATCAGGCGTATCTGCCCGGGTACGCCGAGTGGAAGGCGGCGTTCGACGCCGGGCGCGCCGGCTCGTTCGGGATTGCGGTGTCCGAGATTCTGGACATCGTGGAAGGCCAGCTGGCCAGGCGCGGCTAGCACTGCGCAGGTGTCAGGTGGGCATGGACTGCCAGGAAGAACTGCAGTGCACGCGCGGCAGATGCGACATGCAGTAACGGCAGCGTGCGTCTGGCAGTACGCGCAGTCGGCTCGCTAGCTACTCCAGGCGCAACAGTCAGGATGCGGTTGCCGAAACGGCGACGTCGACAGCGCCCATCGCCCAGAGAACGCATTCGCTCAGGCAACCGACACGCCGCGCCTGGCGGCGTGTCGGTCGCCCGTCACTGGCCGATATGCTGCTTCAGCCAGCTGTTGACGGTGTCATGCCACAATATGCTGTTATCCGGCTTGAGCACCCAGTGGTTCTCGTCGGGAAAATACAGGAACTTGGAATCGATGCCCTTGCGCTGCAGCGCGGTGAACGCAGCCAGGCCTTGTTCGACCGGAATGCGGAAATCCTGCTGACCGTGGATGACCAGCATCGGCACCTTCCACTTGTCTACATGCAGCACCGGGTTGAACTTCTCGTAGCCGGCCGGGTTCTGCCACGGCGTGCCGCCGTTTTCCCACTCGCTGAACCATAGTTCCTCGGTGGCATAGCCCATGGTGCGGTTGTCGAAGACGCCGTCGTGGTCGACCAGGCACTTCCATGGTTGATTCCAGTTGCCTGCCATCCAATAGACCATGTAGCCGCCGTAGCTGGCGCCCAATGCACAGGCCTTGTCGCCGTCGAGGAAGCCGTATTGCTTCTGCGCAGCGGCCCAGCCTTTTTGCAGATCTTCCAGCGGGCGGTCGCCCCAATGCTGGCTGATGGCGTCGGTGAATGCCTGGCCGTAGCCGGTGGAGCCGTGGAAATCGATCATCACCACCGCGTAGCCCTGGCCGGCGTAGGTCTGCGGATTCCAACGGTTGCTCCAGCCATTGCCAAAACTGCCCTGCGGGCCGCCGTGGATCAGGAACGCCACCGGGTAAGTCTTGCCTTCCTGGTAGTTGTACGGCTTGACCACGTAGCCATGCACGGTGTCGTTGTTCCAGCCCTTGAACTGGAACTGTTCGTAGTCGCCGAACTGCACCTCTGGCAGCAGTTCGCCGGCGCTCTGGCTGATCGCACGCAGGCCCTGGCCTTGCGCGTCGCTGACGAAGACCTGGTCGCCACTCTTGAGCGAGCTGCGCGTAAACGCCAGCGTATTGCCGGCCAGCGTCGGGGCGTGCACGCTGCCCTCGCCTACCAGCTTGGTGGCCTCGCCGCTGGCGATATCGATCTTGAACAGCGGATGCTCGCCGAGATCGTCGGCACTGGTGTACAGGCTGCTGCCGTCGGCGCTCGGCACGATTTCGCCGGCCGAGCGGTCCCACTTCGGCGCGATCTCGCGGGTCTTGCCGCTGGCCACATCCATCGCCATCAGGCCGAAGCGGTCGGCCTCGAAGCCCGGGCGCTTCATGGCGCGGTAGTACAGGGTCTTGCCGTCGGTGCTGAACACCGGGCCGGCATCCCAGGCCGGGTTGGCCGCGGTCAGGTTGACCGGCGCAGATTTGCCGCTCGCATCCAGGCGGTACAGATCGAAGTTGGTCTGCCACGACTCGTCGTTGCCGGTGGGCTTGCCGCCGGCCTTGGCGTTCTTCCCTGCTTCCGGGCCATGCGGCTGCGGAATGCGCACGCTGGCCACCACGCTGCTGCCGTCGGGCGACCAGGTGTAATCGTCGTTGCCACCGAACGGCTTGGACGGCGCGTCGCCGGCCAGCGTGGCGCTGATCGCCGATGCCCCGACCACTGCCTTCGCACCAGCCGCAGGCAACTCGGCCACGAACAAGGTATTGCGGCGACCATCGTTCCAGGTGTCCCAATGACGCACGAACAACTGGTCGTACACCACGCCGCTAGCCTTGTTGTTCTTGAGCTCGCCCAGCTTCTTCTTGGTGCAGCCCAGGTCCGAACCGCAGTCCTGGAACACGCCCGCGCTGAAGGCGATGCGCTTGCCGTCCGGCGAGAGCTTGTAGCTGTCCACGTCTACCGCAAATGCGGTGAGTTGCTGCGGGGTGCCGCCGGCCATCGGCTGCGCGTAGAGCTGCTGGCTGCCGGATTTGCTGCTGAGGAAGTACACCGTCTTGCCGTCCGGCGACAACGCCGGGCTGTTGACGTTCCATCCTTCCGGGGTGAGCCGCTTGGGCGGAGACAAATCGCGGGTGCGCAGATTGCGCACCCACAGGCTGGTGGCCGGCTTGCCATTGGCGGTCTTGGCCTGGCGCTTGGCGAACAGCACGCTGCTGCCATCGGGCGTGAGCGTGGGCGAGGACACCCGGTCCAGCGCCACCATGTCGCGCACATCGAAACCGCGCGCGGCGGCAAGGCTTGGCAGGGCAGCCAGCAGACACAGGGGCAATACGGCGTGACGCAGCTTCATCGAGCTCTCCGGCAACGGCAAAACGTCGATGGTAGGCGTTGCTGCGGCGCACGCGCAAAGGCAGGAGGTCATGCGTGCGCGACGTGATGCGCCGCGCACGCACGCGCCTGACCCATGCCGCCTGCACGCGGCACGGGCGGCTGGGCGCTTTGGAGCGACTAACAAAACGTAGCGAGCAGTCGTCAGGTGGGTGCGGACGGCGCACTCAGAACCGGAGTGTACGCGTGGTACATGCCGATTCCGAGCACAGGCCGCGCCCGCCTGGTGGCTGCGCAGTCGTTTTGTTAGCTGCTCTTAGAAGCGGTGCGACAGGCCTACGTAGACCTGCCTGTCGGGCGTGCGGTCGTTGAGGCCGAAATTGGCACCCACGTCCAGCTGCAATAGCGGATTGAGCAGATACGACGCCGCGATATCGGCCGAGTACTGCTCCGCGGTCCGTGCAGGGTCGCGGTTGATCGAGGACCACAGTTCCACCGCCATCGACAGCTTCGGTGTCAGCGGGCGCGCCAGATTGATCACGTTGACGATGGCGACATGCTTGCCGCTGCCATCGCTGTCGGCCAACCAATCCAGTTCCGGACCGAATGTCAGCGAGAAGCTGCTGGGCAGCGCAAAATTGATCGGCAATGCGACGCCGCCCTCCCATTCGTCGTTGCTCAATCCGGTGCGCGCGGTGGGTGCCTTGACGAAGGGCAGCAGCGCCACGCTGGCGGTGTCGCTCTCGTACACACGCGCCTTCATGCGCAGATAGAGATCGCCGCCGCCGCTCAGGCTGCTGCGCGCGCCGGTCGCGCGGTCGGTGGTCTTGACCTGTAGCTGCGGCGCCCAATTGAGCTGCAGATCGATGCGGTCGCTGATGCCGTACTTGAGCGTGGGATTGGTGAAGTACGCCGTCTCTGTGCGTGTGCCGGGCTGGCTGTCGCGCGTGTGATTGCCGATGTCGGTTTCCAGCTGCCAGTTGCCAGCCGGTACGGTGCAGGTGGCATTGGCCTTGGTCGGCCGATCGGTGCAGAGCGCCGCTTCGGTCGCGTCTTGCGCCTGCGCCTGAACTGCGAGGCCGCTCAGCGCTGCAGTCACGATGATGGCGAGCAGCGATGTGGGTGTCTTGCGGGTGGACGAGCGCGAGGTGATGGTGGGCATTGCGGTGATTCCAGGGCAAAGCGCGGCACGGATCGCATGACCGTGCAACGTTGAAGAGTGGGATATGGTGCGTTACGACGCGCGGCAGGGTGCCGCTGCGCCTGGTCGGCGGCGCCGCAACTGCGTTTTTCAGGGCGGCGCCAAGGCGGTCGCGATGCGATGCACGCGCCCACTGTAGGGAAGTGCGCAGGCTTGCACTGCCAGATACTTGCCTGGCTTTGCGGGGTCATGCACAGCGTGAGCGCGCCACGTTCTACAGCGTGATGGGGATCAGATCAGTCCGGGCATGCAGCACTCAGGGCGCACCGTTGTGCGGAAGACGGCACGATAAGCAGCAGCGGCATAAAGTCGCTATGCATGGCAGCTGCGCAGGGCGTAAAGCCGGCGCAAAGACATTGAATGTCGATGGCGGTAGCTGATGGCTATGCAGGCATAAATGCCCTGCATGCGGTAATCCTGCACGGTTCGCATGCGGTGTGTCGGACGCAGTCGCAGCCATGCAATCGAAACGGCGAATCACCCTCCGTCTTACAGAGGACCTGGCGCCATTGCAGCGCTGGCATGTCTTCGCCGGGTAGAGACCGGCGGCCCAAACAGCTGTTTCCCGTTCCATCACATCTGTACTGGATCAAGCTGCGCACACAACCAGGCGCCGGCTTGCAGATGGCGCATGCTGGGCGCATGCGCCATCCGGCATCGCACTCAGGCGGCCTGTTCGCCGCGCTTGCCGATGCGATACAGCAGCCAGCCGACCAGGGCCAGAATCGCCAGGCCGATCCACTGGTTGAGCTGCAGCGCGGCGGGCAATGCCAGCACGTCGGCGCGACTGGACAGCACGATGGGCACCGCAATGGCGATGCCCATCAACGCCTCGCCGGTGATCAGGCCAGCGGCAAACAGCACGCCCGGGCGATGCACGCGGTCGCGGCCGTCTTCGTCGTCGGCACGGATGTTGTGGAAGCGCTCCACCAGATGCGCGATCAGGCCACCGAGGAAGATCGGCACCATCAATTCCAGCGGCAGATAGATGCCGATGGCCGCGGCCAGCACCGGTACACGGAAGCGCTTGCCGGTGGCCTTCAACCATTCGTCCAACGCGATGATGGCTGCACCCACGCCGGCACCGATCGCGATCATGCTCCACGGCAGCTGGCCGCCGAACAGGCCCTTGGCCACCGAAGCCATCAGCGTCGCCTGCGGCGCGCCCAGCGAGTTGGGATGCTGTGGCGTGGCTGGGCCGATGCCGTAGGCCTGGGCCAGCAGGTTCAGCACGGGCGCCATGATCAATGCGCACGAAAACGCGCCGATACCCAGCATCAGCTGCTGCTTCCACGGTGTGGCACCGACCAGATAACCGGCCTTGAGATCCTGCAGATTGTCCCCGCCCACCGCCGCCGCGCAGCACACCACCGCACCGATCATGATGGCGGCCACTGCGCCCAGCGGCGCAGCGCCGATGCCCACCGGCACCAGGCCGCTCTTGCCGAGCAGCAACACCAGCACCGCCGAGGCGAACAGGATGGTGGAGATGGTGATGCCCGACACCGGGTTGTTGGACGAACCGATCAGACCCGCCAGATAGCCCGAAACGGACACGAACAGGAAACCGGCCACGATCATGATGATGGTCATCGGGATCGACACATCCCACTGCTGCACGATGGCCTGATACAGGCACAGCAGCGGCAGCGTGCACAGCACCAGCGCCACCAGCATCCACTTCATCGGCAGATCGCGCTCGGTTTCTGCAACCACGCCGCCGCCACTCTTGCGCGGAGCGGAAAAGCCGCTCTTGACGCCGGAAAACAGCGATTTACGCAGCGAAAACAGGGTCCACACGCCACCGATCAACATCGCGCCGACACCGAGGTAGCGAATCTTCGCGCCCCAGATGCCGAACGCTGCATCGGCAGCCGACGCACCGACCAGGCTCTGCGCCAGGGCCGGGTCCGAGCCCATGAAGAATTGCTGATACAGCGGGATGGCGATGTGCCAGGACAGGATCGAGCCGGACAGCACCACGATGCCCACATTCAACCCGACGATGTAGCCCACGCCCAGCAGCGCCGGCGACAGGTTGGTGCCGATATAGCCCACCAGCCGGCTGCTGCCCAGGTAGGTGGCCTGCGCCCAGGTGTCGGGAATCACGCGCAGGCCGCTGGCCGCAGCCAGCTTGACCAGCGCACCGATGGCGCCGGAGATGGCAAGAATCTTCAGGCCTGGGCCGGGGTTTTCGCCGGCCTTGAGCACTTCGGCCGCCGCCTTGCCTTCGGGGAACGGCAGCGGGTCTTCGACGATCATCGAGCGCCGCAGCGGCACCGAGAACAACACGCCCAACAGGCCCCCCATACCGGCGATGCCGAGCACCCACCAGTACTTGAAGTCCGGCCAGTAGCCCATGATCACCAGCGCGGGGATGGTGAAGATCACTCCGGCTGCGATCGACGAGCCGGCCGACGCACCGGTCTGGACGATGTTGTTTTCCAGAATGGTGCCACCGCCCAACAGGCGCAGCACGCCCATCGACACGACGGCTGCCGGGATGGCGGTGGCGATGGTCAGACCGGCGAACAGGCCGAGGTAGGCATTGGCGGCCGAAAGCACCACCGCCAGCACGATGGCCAGCGCCACGGCACGGAAGGTGAGCTGGCGCGGCTGCGCGTCGTGGCTCATTGGGCATTCCCCTGTAGGCAAAAAATCCCTGCAACGCTAGCGCCTGCGCCCATCCGCGTCCAGCTGCGGCGCGGCGTGACAGTGTGCGCGCTGTGGCGGGTGGGCTTCACAGGGGCGACCCGACGCACGCGCTGCTGCCTGGGTTGCAATCTGCCAAGCGCGGCGGTATCCGGCGCGTTGCTCTTGAGGACGCGGGCACGTTTCGAAGCACGTTCGCGCCAGCGTCGATACAAGTGCGCCGCGTCTGTCACCTGGCGCCAGTTGCCGCCAGGCGGGGGCGTTATCGGGCCAGTGCCTGTCGGCATCTGCGCCCGACGCGGCGATCACTGCATGGCAGCAGCCCGACACCGCGCGTGCGACGCAAGGCGCAACAGACTGCGCATGCGCCGCTGCGCGGGGAATGATGCAGCGTCCTGCCCTGGGTTAGTGCAGCAACTCGGCAAAGGCGCGATCTGCCTCGATGACCTCCGGCAACGCGGCGAACAACGCGTCCAGATCCACACCGTCCATCAGCGGGCTGCGTATCGCTTCCAATGCCGCCGCGTTGGCGCCGCCATGCGCATGCAGCGCATCGCAGACCAGTACCGCCTGGGCCACCAGCAATGGCATGCGCGCACCGTCCGGGGCCGCGGCAGGCCGGACCTGATACCCGATGGCTTCCTGGATCACCACGGGCAACTGCCAGCGACGTGCCAGCTCGGCCCCGACTTCCGGATAGCCGAAGCCCAGTTGCAGGGTTTCTTCGGCCGCATGACCGGCAGAGGAGGTTTCGTGATTGATGCGGCTGGCGTATTCCGGCGCTCCGGACTGGATCAAGAGCTCGCCGATGTTGTGCATCATCCCGCAGGTGAAGGCGGTCTCCGGGTCAACCCCCTGCTGGCGCGCCAGCAGGCGGCAGATGCCGGCCACTTCGAAACTGTGCCGCCAGAAGGCCTTGAGGTCGAAGCCCGGGCCAGCCCGGAACGCGCCAGTCATCGCCGACGCCAGCACCAGCGTGCGCAGGGTGTTGAAGCCCAGCCGCATGGCCGCGTCTTCCACGCTGGTGGAATCGCGCAAGCCATGGAAGCGCGCCGAATTGGCCAGCCGCAACACTTTGGCGGCAATCACCGGATCGCGCTCGATACTGTGCGCCAGCGTATCGATATCGGTCTGCGGATCGTCGAATTGACGGATCAGGTCCTGCGCCACCTTGGGCACGGTGGGCAAGGTGTGCAACTGGTCGAACAACGCCTCCAACTTCATGATCGCCTGGTGGGTGAAAGACAAGCCAGCGCGGCTGCGCGGACCTGCATGGTGTAGCACGGACCGGCTTACTGCCAATGACCGGCGTGCAGATGCATTCACTCACGCTTGTGGCTGCGTTGCACAGGACGTTGCTTCGCCAATTGGCCTGAAACAGCCAGCCCAGCAAGCGAGCTCGACAACTTACTGGCACATGACCGCATCGATTGCGTCAGTCGGCCTTGGCACCACCCAGCGATTTGGACAGATTGGCGGCCCCGCCTATTGGCGACCGGAATCGAACGTCCTGAGCCCGGGTGCCAGATCGCGGCAGTCGTCAACGAGGCGGTGAGCGATGCGCTACAGGAAGCCGAACGGCTGCTGGTCGAACGTCTGGCATCGATCAGCCTAGCCGTATTCGTCCAGACATTGGAGCAACGGCGCGAACCCGTCAGCGTCTGACCAATATCGGCATCCTTCCCAATAACGATGGTAAGCGGGAAAACTTCCGTAGACCCATTAATGGGCCTACGGCTGCATGAGCTCTATCGTTATATGGTCGGGGCCTGAAACGTAGGCCACCAGCGTTCCCTTCCTTGGCCCACCCGCGATCGGCAGTGGACTACCCTTCGCCTTCCATCCTGCTGCCTCGACGCGGGCAATAGCGGCATGAATGTCGTTTACGGTCAGAGCTAGGGAAGGTCTGATCAACTCACCGCAGATGCGCGACACTATCGCCTTATGTAGAGGATTCATCCATGCAGCTGACGTTCGGTGACGCTGAGGGCTTGGGCAAGCGTAAGCAGACCCGGCGCGAGATCTTTCT